>DNDP01000047.1:353-7462 GCA_003484235.1 Verrucomicrobiales bacterium | reverse complement strand
GAGCGCAGGGCCTTCATGAAGGTCATGCCGACCGCCTCGTGGATGGCCACCTGCATGATGCCCTCGATGTCATACTCGACCGGGTCCTCGGCGGTCAGCAGCTTGGACTCGATGTCGTTGATCTTGTGCATGCACGCATACAGCGTGGTCGTCTTGCCGCAGCCGGTCGGACCGGTGACGACGAAGATGCCGTTGGGCTGCAGGATCGCCTCGTTGACGTAATCGAAGACAAAACCAGGCAGGCCCAGGCCGCCGAGGTCCAGCTTGACCGATTCGCGGTCCAGCACGCGGAGCACCACCGATTCACCGAACGTGGTCGGCAGGGTGGACACGCGGAGATCGATGCGGCGGTCCCCGAGGTTCATGTTGATGCGCCCGTCCTGCGGGAGGCGGCGTTCCGAAATGTTCAGGTTCGCCATGACCTTGATGCGGGACACCACGGGCATCGCCAGGTGCTTGGGCGGCGGCGTCATCTCGTACAGCGCGCCGTCCACGCGGTAGCGGATCTTGAACTCGTCCTCGAACGGCTCGAAATGAATGTCGCTGGCGCGGTCCTTCACCGCCTGCATCAGGACGAGATTCACGAACTTCACGATCGGAGTCTCATTGGCAAGATCGGTGATGTCCGCCCCGCCCGCCTCCACCTCATCCACTTCCTTGGCGAGATCGAGGTCGGCGCCGAGTTCGCTCAGGACATCGGCAAACCCGCTGCCCATGTCGTCCGTATAATGCTTGCTGACCAGCCCCGCGACCTTGTCGGGGTCGGCCACCACCAGCTGGATCTCCTTGCCGGCGCTGAAACCGATCTCGTCGATCACCGCGGGATTCATCGGATCCGCCAGGGCCACCCGGATCACGGTGTCGAACACGGCCACGGGAAGGCAAAGGTGCATCTTGGCCGTGGCGGAGGGGATCGCCGCCAGGACCTCCGGGGTGAGGGAGCCTTCCTCGATCTCGACCACCTCGGTCCCGAGATGGTCGGCCATGATCTGGAGGGACGAATAGGTGTCCACGAAGCCCATGTCGTTCAGAACCTGGATGAACGACTGGCCCGTGCGGTTGTGCTCCTCGGAAACTTCCTCGAACTGAAGGTCGTCTATCAAGCCGCGCTCGCGGATGAGCGCCAACAGGGGATCGGATGCTGCGTCTGCCATGATGTCTTCGGGTTACTTTTTGTGGCCTTCTCCCCCTTCACCGGTGTCGTGACCCTCGTCCTCTTCGCCTTCCGGATTGCGGCCCATCTCCAGATCCAGTTCCTGCAGCTTCTGCATGATGGTGGCGGGATCCTGCGCCTTGGTCATGACCTCCTCGCGGGAAATCACGCCTTCCTTGTACTTGTTCATCAGGAAACCATCGAGGGTCACCATGCCAAACTTTGCGCCGGTCTGGATGTCCGAGTTGATGCGGAAGGTCTTGTTGTCGCGGATCAGCGCGGCGATCGAGGGGGTGTTGACCATGATCTCGTACACCGCCACCCGGCCGGGCTTGTCGCACCGCGGCAGGAGCAGCTGGGAAATCACCGCCTGCAGGACGGTGGACAACTGGATGCGCACCATTTCCTGCTGGTTGGTCGGGAACGCCTGCGTGATACGGTCAATCGTCTTGGCGGCGCCGGTGGTGTGCAGGGTGCCGAAGACCAAGTGACCCGTCTCGGCCGCGGTGATCGC
Source organism: Verrucomicrobiales bacterium (assembly GCA_003484235.1). Lineage (GTDB taxonomy): Bacteria > Verrucomicrobiota > Verrucomicrobiia > Limisphaerales > RI-55 > RI-55. The sequence goes on along the minus strand of DNDP01000047.1, from coordinate 5,795 downwards.
GGCTTCCATGGTTTCCAGATCGCGCAGCTCACCGACGAGGATCACGTCCGGATCCTGACGGAGGGCACGGCGCAGCGCCTCGGCGAAGTTCGGAACATCGACATTCACCTCGCGCTGCGTCACCACGGCCTTCTTGTGCTTGTGGTAATACTCGATGGGGTCCTCGATCGTGATCAAGTGGGCGTCATCCCGCTCCTCGTTGATCAGGTTCAACATCGAGGCCAGGGTCGTGGTCTTGCCCGAACCGGTCGGCCCCGTCACAAGGATCAGTCCGCGGGGTCGCCAGCAGAGCTCCCGGGTGATGCCCGGCGGGATGCCCAGCTGCTGGAAGGTCAGGAGCTTCGTCGGAATCTGCCGGAGCACCATTCCGAAATTGCCCTTCTCCTTGAACACACTGACCCGGAACCGGGCGACCTCGCCGAAGGCGAAGCCAAAGTCGGCGCCGCCCCGCTCGCGCACGTGCTGGATGTGATCCTCCGAGGTGATGCTGCGCATCAGCTCTTCGGTATCCTCGGGACGACAGGGCGGTCCATCCACGCGGTGCAGGATGCCATGGAGCCGGATGACCGGCGGCACGCCCACGCGGACATGCAGGTCGGCGGCGCCCTCGGACACCATCAGCTGCAGAAGATCGGACATCGAGTAGGACATAGCGTTTCTAAATCAGATTCAGGTTCCCCCGGCCGGCGGCGCGCCGGGAATCAGTCAACATCGCCCACCGTTGCGCGAACCACCTCATCTGGCGAGGTCAATCCGGCGAGAACTTTGCGCGCGCCATCCTCGCGGAGCGTCCGCATGCCCATTTCCCGGGCGCGGATGCGCAGCACCGACGAGGGCACTTTCTCGTAGATCAGTTTCCGCGCCTCATCATCGATCGAGAAAATCTCAAAGATGCCGAACCGTCCCCGGTAACCGGTGCGGTTGCAGTTGTCGCAGCCCTTGCCCTTGCGGAACGTTGCGTCCTTGATCTGGTCGGGCGTGATGTTGAGCGTCTTCAACTCGGACGCCAATGGTTCGTAGGGGGCTCCGCACTTCTTGCAGATCTTGCGGACCAGCCGCTGCGCCATGAGGCAGCGCGTGGAGGAGGCCACGAGGAAGGGTTTCACGCCGATGTCGATCAGACGGGTCACGGCGCTCGGCGCGTCGTTGGTGTGCAGCGTGGAGAAGACCAGGTGACCGGTCAGCGAGGCGTTGATGGCGATGGTCGCCGTCTCCAGGTCACGAATTTCCCCCAGCATGATCACGTTGGGCGCCTGACGGAGAATGGCGCGCAGGGCGTTGGCGAACGTGAAGCCAATCATCTCGCTCACCTGCACCTGGTTGATGCCGGCCAGCAGGTATTCCACCGGATCCTCGACCGTGATGATCTTGCGGTCGGGCCGGTTGATGAAGTTCAGCACCGAGTAGAGGGTCGTCGTCTTGCCCGAACCGGTCGGACCGGTCACCAGCAGAATGCCGTCGGGCAGTCCGATGATCCTTTCGAACGTCTGCTGGTCGTCGGTGAAGAAGCCCAGTTCCGCCAGCCCCAGCTTCAGTCCCTCCTTGTCGAGAATACGCATGACGATCGACTCGCCATGATTGGTGGGCAGACAGGAGACGCGGAGGTCGATGAGCTTGCCGCCAACCTGCGTCTGGATGCGCCCGTCCTGCGGGATGCGCTTCTCCGAGATCGACATGTTGGACATGATCTTGAGGCGGCTGATGATCGAGAGCTGCAGCCGTTTGGGCGGGCCCTTCATCTCGTGCAGCACGCCGTCAATCCGGTAACGGACCCGGAACTTCTTGGACAGGGGCTCCAGATGAATGTCCGAGGCGCGCAGCTTGAAGGCCTCCACGATCAGGGAATTCACCAGTTTGATGATGGGGGCGTCGGCATCGACGAGCGCGCCGTCGTCCGCATCGATGGTCCCGATGGTGCCCAGCTCGACCTCACCTTCGGTGATGTCCTGAATCATCGTGTCCAGCTGGCTCTTCTCCTGGCCGCCGTAGTAGCGGTTCAGCGCGGACTGGATGTCCTCGGGGGACGCCACGCGCCACTCGACGTGCGTGTTCAGGGCGACCTGCACGGCATCCATCGTGTCCAGGTCGGAGGGATCGGAAACGGCCACGCCGACGCCGGTTTCGTGCACGTGGACGGGCACCACGTTGAATTTCTTCGCCACGTGACGGGGGACGGCGGCGATGACGTCATCGGTCAGGCGCAGCTCGCTGAGGTCCACCATCTCCGCACCGAAGTGCATGGCTTTGGCGCGGGTGACATCGATGGGTTGGATGATGCCTGCAGCCACGAGAGTGTCCACGACACCTTCTCCCTTGCTGTCGGCCTCGGCGCGGAACTGGTCCACCTGGGCGGCGTCCACCGTGCCAAACTCCGTCAATGTATCTAACAAATAATCGTCTTTTGCGGCCACAACTACCTCGGGTACTGCATGGTTATGCGTTGGATGTGGGGGGAGTGTTACTGTTCGCTTCCGGCAATGTCAAACGTGGACCACGGTGCCCGGGCAAATTCGCGCCGTTCGTTCAACGTTTCGTCTCGCGGACCCGCGCCAACATTGCATGAACGTGCGCAACCACCTGCCTGCTCCCGGTCCCGATCAGGTCGTCGCCCACCTCCGCCAGCTTGACGTGTTCGGCGTCGGTGATTCCCGCCAGGAATGCCGATCGCCGCGCCAGTTTGCGCTCGAGGCTCAACGGTTGCAGCCCCTCCCGCTCCAGCATGTTGGCCTGTGCAAGCTTGGTTCCCGTCAGCACCGTCACCGGCACCGCGGGCATCCGGCACAGCCGATCTTCCCGGAGCAGTTCATCGTGGCGCCTGTACTCCAGCTGGGAACCGACATCGGCTCGCGTGTACTGATAGGTCTTCATGTACACCTTGTCCGACTTGAGGAAATCCCAGCGTTCGACCCGCTGCTCTTCAACCTCGCCTGCCGCAACCTCCGCCAGCTCGCCTTCGATCAATTCAAGCTGTCGCACCGCATACGGCCGATACAAAGGGTCGATTCCTACCAGGTACTCGTCAATCTTTTCGGCCAGACCGGGATGATCACGCTTCAGCCGCTCAGTAATCTCCGTTGAAGGCTCCTCGTCGGTGGGATCGAGCAGGACCATCCCCGCCACCCGGTCGGGGAACGCCGTTGCAAATGCGCGCGCATACGCCGCTCCAATGTGCGCACCGACCAGAACCACTGATTCCCCGATGCCCAGGCTTTCCAGCAGGCCGTGGAGGCTGCGGGCATTCTGGGCGAGCGATGGCGGCCTGGGCGACGCCGGTGAACCGCCGATGCCGGCCCGATCATAGGCCACGACCGTGGTGAAGCGGGAGAGCGACTGCTGGATGAGGGCCCAGTCGTGCAGGGCAGATTCCATGTCTCCCTCCAGCACGATGACTGGTGATCCGGCGCCGCATACCAGCACGCGAAAGGCCTGATCTTCGACGGCAATCATCCGCGGAACGACGCGTGCAACGCTGCCAGCCTTGACTCCGGCAGCCAGCAGCGAAGCCAGGACCACGGCCGCGAGCACGATTCCATGCCGGCTCGCATAGAAGCGCAGCCACGGCAACAGGCTGGGGCGTTCCGCCAAATCCGGCGCCTGAGTCGAAATGCGGCGATGTCGGTTGAAGGAAAAGAACACCGGAGCCAGGCCGATGCGCCCGAGCGGAACCAGCAGGCCGGAAGCGAACCCGATCACCTGCCGCACCCAAAGGTCAACAGGCAGCGCGTTGGCCAGGAAGTGGTAGGTCCCCAGGACCACCAGCAACCAGCAGGCAACGTAGCCCACGAGCCCGGCCGTGCTTACCAGCTCCCGTCTTCGCGCCTCGCTCCAGGCCCAGCCGGCAAAGAGCAGCTTGGCGAACCACAGTGCGGCAATCGACCACACCATGGTTTGCCAGTGCAGCGAAGTGTTGTAGGGGGTGAACTCGTGCCAATTCCGGATCAGCCACCACGGCAGGACAATGAACACGGCCACAACACTGCCCAAGGTCGCCGTGACAAATGGAATCCGACGCCCCAGCAGACCGGTGTGCAGGCTCACGACCAGGCAACGCCAGGTGAGCATCGCCAGCAAAAGACCGTAGCCCGCCATCAGGATCCATTTCGGCCACCCGGCGACGACCGATTCCTCGGGAACCAGCTCGGACATCAGCGCAGGCAGGCTTCCGCTCAACAGCGTGGCGACAATCAGGGCGGCGATGATTGCGAGACAGCCGATCAGCGCGCTCAGCATCGCCATCCCGAGCCTGACCAAGACCCATTGACCGCAGCTGAGCGGTCGGATCGCCACGAACGACGGCAGATGCAGATCACGGGTCCAGAAATCCGGCACGGCCAGGCCCTTTCCAACCAGGGCGGCCAGCGCCACGGGCACCAATGCGCCGATCATCACGAAGCTGAGCGCGCTTTCCGGTTCGAGCCCGATCAGCAAAGGAACCGGATGGGCGAGCAGCAGCGCGGCGAAGACCGCAAGTCCGGGCAGGATCCAGCCGTTGCGCCGCCACTCCAGCCAGAACTGTGCATGCAGCGGCGAGCGAAACGGCGAGGCCCCGCCAGCGACCAGCCGTGCCGTTGGCAGATCGGCTTTCCGCGGCGCCGAACCGGCCGTCGGCTGATGGCGTTGTCGCACGATGGCCAGCCAGGTCCGCCAAACCACCGCAAGGTTGGTGAGCGCAAGCAAGGCGCCAAGCTTCAACTGTGGAAGGTGCCCTTCGCCGGAGGTCAGCTCCCGGGGCAGCACACTCTCGGGCAGCAGCAGCAGCCACAGGAGCAGTCCGCCAATGCCCCCGCAGATGAAAAGGCGCATCAGCCGGTACTGGGCCAGGCACCACATCACCGCCTGATGGCAGATGAGACCCGTCATCAAGATCAGCGACGGTTCAAGCAGGGGCTGATCGTGAATCAATGGGCGCAGGACGAAAGCTGCCCAGGCAAGATAGACCGCCGCCACGCTGACCGATCCCGCCACCATGGGGACGAGCACCAAGGTTGCGGTCGATGCCGGCAGCGAGAACAGCCGCACCGGAAACGCCGCCAGTTTCAGCTGCCGGTTGGTTTCAGTGCACGTGAATCCGGCAAACAGCGCCACCAGCGATCCGGCCATCAGCACCTGGGCCAGCGGCGCCAGCCATTCCTGGGTGGAGCGGCCCGAGGCGATCTGGACCACCAGTGCCATCACGACGACGGCGATCCCGGTCGCGGCGAAGGCGGTTCTTTGGCCGCGACAGAGCTCGAACAGCAGCGGACGGATGGGCGACATCGGGATTTGGATCCTGGTTTGGTTCCGGCCGGTTCAGGTGTGCGCCGCCGGACTGCCTTCACCGATGCGGAGCAGAAACAGCTCGTTCAACGGCAGGACGGTTGAGTCAACGACCAGAAGGTCCGCGGCGGAAAAGTGTCCGCGCAGTTCCGGCTCCGCGCCGTGACAGATCAACTCCCATTCGTC
>DNDP01000047.1:0-173 GCA_003484235.1 Verrucomicrobiales bacterium | reverse complement strand
TCACCCGCCACGAGACTGTGCTGCAGCAGCCCGGGAACACCCGGCGGCGATCCGTTGCGGACGCCGCGCACCCGCCAGCGCCGGTGGGTGTCACGCAGCGCCGACAAGGTGCCGGTCGCGAGGAGGCGTCCCCGATGAAGGATGGCCACCCGGTTGGCGACCCGCTCGACCTC
>DNDP01000482.1:426-4544 GCA_003484235.1 Verrucomicrobiales bacterium | reverse complement strand
GGGCTGTGAAAACCCTCGGCCGTGAAGATGGTGCGACCCCAGCCGTCGCTCGCCGCCGCCACGTAGCCGGCGGGGGTCTGGAACACCTCCCACGGATTGTCCTGCGCGACGGTGCCGCCAAACTCGAGCGTGTTGCCCAGATGCTTGAAATCGAGTCCCAGGGAAAACTCATGCTGCATCCGCCCAAGACGCGGCAGCGGCATTTCGTAACGGAGGCTGGCCTGGTAGCTGTCGCCCGTGACGGTGCTCAGGTCGGAGATCTGGGCCGAGGTGTCGGAGTGATAGCCGAAGACCCGCAGGGTGTGGCGCCAGGGAAGCAGCGCCGCGTAGGTGACCGCGTGCGCCTTGAGGTGGTCCAGTTCGGGATCGGCGATGAACTGGTAGGTCGCGTAGTTGTCCACCGTACCCAGCACCTTGCCGCCGCTCACGCCGGCGAAGATGCGGTCCAGATCCGTGGCGACGCTGCCGGTGTTGTCGTAGCCGATGGACACCTCCCACGGCTTGCGATGCCGGATCTGCGCCTGAATGTCCGTCTCCAGCTCCCCCGCCCCCTTGCGGAAGGAGACCTGTCCGGAAATGCTCCGGAAGGGACTGCGCGTCACCCAGTCCAGATCCTGTTCCAGAATCTTGCTGTCCACCACGTCGCCCGGCTGCAGCCGCATCATGCGGGAGAGGTAGTTCGTGTTCCCCCAACGGTTGGTGAAGCCCGCCGTGACAGCACCGGGTTCGCGGAGTTCCAGGCGGCCCACCCTGGCCTCGCGGACGACGATCTGCAGGATTCCCTCCGTCACGTCCTGTTCGGGGAAGATCACGTCCACCAACGGCCGGTTGTGGTCGCGCAGATAGGCGAGCACCTCGGCATGGATGGCGCGCATCGTCTCGTAGTTCAGGTTCCGGCCCAGAAACCTCCAGACCCGGCCGGCTACGCCCTTGGCGTCCAGGGAGGCGGGACCGCGCACCGTGACGCCGATCGCATCCACGCCTTTCGGGTCAACGTCTTCCAGCCTTTCCACGAACACCAGCCCGCGAATCGTGGTCGCGGTCCAGAATTCCGGCTCCGGATCGGGAAGCGGATTGAGCTTCTGCAGCTTGATCTCCTCCTCCTCCCAGCGGCGCCAGTCTTCCGGCGTGATTCGCTGGGCCATGGCCGCGGTGCCCGCCAGCAGGCCCGCCAGGACGAAGTACTTTGAGGCTCGTGCGAATGTGGTTTTCATCGGTGCAGCTCAGTTGACTTCCCCGTCGGTGTCGTCTTCTCCCGTCCTCCCCTCGCCGCGGTCCCACCGTTCGTAGTCGTAGAGGAGCGCGCTGTGCGTGTTGATGTCGCGGCGGGGACGGCCGAGCGTCCGGAACGACTCCGAGTCGAAGGTCACCCCGGCAAACGGCTCCAGATTGAAATCGAAGAAGACAAACTTGGAGGCTTCGGGCGGCGCCGGAATCGTCGAGGAACGGATGACGAACTGCACGGCGCCCGCCAGTCCCGGGTTCAGCGCATAGACGTTCGGCGTGATGAGCTTCCCGAAGTCCGCCAGGAAATTCTGGGCGGGACCGTTGGCCACGGTGCTTATCCGGCCAAACCGGAACTGTCCGCCCACGGGCTGCACGCCATTGAGCGAGGAATTGTTCACGTTCACCGCCGGGCCCCGTTGGAACGTGTTGAAGTTCACGTCCGACGAGTAAACCAGCAGCTCCGAGTTGATTCCCACCTCGATGCCGTCCGTGCTGGCCGGCAGGAAATTGCCCGCGTTGTCGGTCGCGCCCGCATTGTGGAAGTTGGCCAGGAACCCGCCGCCCGTCGGGATCTCCGCCGACATCACCGTAAGCGAGTTGTTGCCGGTGGTGATCTTCGAGCCGGGCAGGATGTTCAGGTCACCGGCGGTGCGGATGACCGTGCGCGTCCCGGCAAGAGTGGCCGCCTGCGTGAAGTCGCCGGCGATCTCGAGACCGCGCCGGTTGTCGATCGTGCCGTCCAGATAGAACGGCGCGTTCGCCACCTCCGTCGGCGTGTAGGTGACCGGCGCGCCGCCGTCGTAGAGATAGAACTCGCCATCCACCGTCACGTCGCCCAGCCGGGCGATCTGGTTGGCCGGCTGCGGTTCCGGATTGTTCGGCAGCGGAATCACGGTGCCGCCATTGTTGCCAAGCAGAACCTGCCCCCGGGACTGCATCGACAGCGTGCCGGCGGTCAACGAGCCGGTGAGGTCCTGTTGGATTGCGGAACTGCCGGCGGCCAGAGCATCGACCCGCAAAGTCAGCGGCGACTCGAACACCGCGCCGGCACCCACGCGGATGTTGCGGGTCGACGCCATGTCACCGATTTCGACATTTCCGAAGGTGGTGCCGATCGCCGCCACATCCGCAGCGGACAGGTCGAGCCTCGCCGGATCGGCCGGACCCGTCAGATTGCCGATGCCGATCTTCCCACCGGCATCCGTGGTCCGGATGAACAACGAGCCGGTGCCATTGACCGAATCGACGCCGCCGTTGAAATCCATCTGCCGGGCCAGCAGCGTGACGTCGCTGCCGCCGGACTTGGTGACGGCGCCTCCCGCCACGAAGGTACCGGCGCCCGCGTTCACCGTCTGACCGCCCGCGCCATCAAGCGCCAGGACACCGGCGACGGAAACACCGTTGCCGCTCAGATTCCCGGCGATGCTGGCCGCACTGCCAAAAGTCACCGCTCCGCCACCGGTCACATTGCCGTCGATGTCGGCCGCACCACCGATGCTGATCGTGGTGCCGGCGGTCAGCGGTCCGGTCACGGTTACGGGTCCGCTGACGCCCACACTGCCGTTCGCGGTCGCGCTGCCGGCGGTCAACCCGGCAAGACTCAGGTTGTTTCCGGCAGTGATCGATGCCGCATTCAAGGTTCCGCCGCTGATGTTGCCGGCCACGGTTGCCACGGCTCCTGCGGCCGTGGAGGTGCCGGCGGCCAGCGAGATGTTCTGCTGCGCCGTCACGGTCCCGCCGGCCGTCAGGTTGTTGGCGACGCCCAGGCTGCCGCCCGGTGAATTGACGGCAAGATTCCCGGTCACACCGACACCACCAGCACCAGCGAGGTTCAGATCGCCCGCACCAGTCTTGGTGACGGTACCGGAGGCGGCCAAGCTACCGGCACCGGCATTGACTGACTGTGAAGCGCCGCCATCGAGGGTCACCGCGTTGTTGAAGGAGATGCCGTTGCCCGCAACGTTGCCGGCCAACGTGCTGGCACCACCCAGCGTCACCAGTCCACCCGCGGTTAGGTTGCCATTGATGTCTGCGGGACCGGTCACATTGACAGCGCCCCCGGCATTGACGTTCCCGGTTGTCAGCGACGCCACATTCACCGCGCCCCCCGCCGTTACGTTTGCGGCGGTCACCGCGTTGCCCGAGACGTTTCCACCCGTTGCTGCGAGGTTTCCGGCAACCGCGGAAGAGGCTCCGTTCAGGGTAACATTCTGCGAGGCGGTCACGCCCGCTCCGGCAATCAGATTGTCCGCTACCGTCAGGCTGCCGCCGGCGGCCGAGACTGTCAGATTGCCATTGACGCTGACGCCGGCGTTGCCGTCCAGAGTGAGGCTGCCCGTGCCGGTCTTCGTCACCGTGCCGTTCGCGGCGAGCGCACCGGCAAGGGCGTTCACGGTCTGGTTCCCGGAACCATCGAGCGTGGCCGCGCCCGAAAACGTCACTCCGGATCCCGTCACGTTGCCGGCAAGGTTTGCGGCCGAACCAAAGCCAACCGCACCGCCTGCGACGACATTTCCATCGATGTCCGCCACGCCGGTGAAGGTGGCCGCGGTGCCGGCGGTGACGTCACCAAGAACCGTCGTGGTGCCCGCAACGGCGATGCTGGTGCCGGCAGTGACGGTGGCCGCGCTCAGATTGTTGGCGGAGACGCCGCCGGCCGTTGCGGTGACCGGGCCAGTGACATTTGCGTTGGCCAGATTGACGTTCGCCGAGGCCGAGATGCCGCCACCGGACACGAGCGCATCACTGACCGTGAGGCTGCCGTTGTTGACCGACACGGTTGCCGTATTGACGCCGGCATCACCGCCCAAAGTCAGGTTTCCGGCCGATGTCTTGGTGAGGGTCGCGCCCGCCACAAGCGCACCGGTGCCGGCTTCGACGGTCTGGTTGCT
>DNDP01000482.1:0-200 GCA_003484235.1 Verrucomicrobiales bacterium | reverse complement strand
GGTTGCCCCCGGTGAAGGTCGTCAAACCGCCCAGAGTCACCCCGACAGCGGTGAGGTTGCCGGACACCTGCAGGTTGTCGCCGTAGTTCTGCGCCGCGGTCGTGGTGACATCGCCACCCAAAACCGTGCTGCCCGGGGCGTCGGTCGCCAGCGACGCCACCGTCGCGCCCTGCGCAAAGGTCGTCGTGCCGGCCGTATTC
>DNDP01000152.1:2217-3948 GCA_003484235.1 Verrucomicrobiales bacterium | reverse complement strand
AAGAAGGTCGTGGAGATCAAGAACGACGATTTCACCCAATCGTTTCACCGCTAGGCAGCCGGAGCGCCGGTCTCCGACCCGGCCGTGCATCAGCCGGAGCGCCGAGCTCCTGCTCGGCAAGTAAGAAGGTTAGGCCGCGGTCAGGCAGCACTACGAGCCGAGCGGGAGCTCGGCGCTCCTCGGCTGAGTCTTGGTGGTCCACACAGTCAGCTCCCTTGGGATTGCCGGCTTGTCTTCGGTGGCGGCGCGCAGCATCTTCACCCCATGAGCGTGGCTGAGAAGCGCAAGGTGACTCCCGTCGATTATCTCGCGGTAGAGCGCAAGGCCGAGACCAAGAGCGAATACCTCGACGGCGAAGTGTTCGCCATGGCCGGCGGCACGCACCGGCACAGCTTGATCGGCACGAATCTCGCCGGAGAGCTTCGCAGCGCGTTGAAGGTCGGCACGTGCCAGGTGCAGAACAGCGACGTGCGCGTGCTCGTGCGCGCGACCGGTCTCTACGCCTATCCCGACATCTCCGTCGGCTGCGGTAAGCTCGAGTTTGAGGATGAACACCAGGATACGCTGCTCAACCCGCAGTTGCTCGTCGAGGTTTGGTCTGAGACCACCGCGGCGACCGACCGCGGGCAGAAGTTTTGGCACTATCGCGAGCTTGAATCCCTCCGCGACTATGTCCTCGTGTCGCAGTACGCCACGTTGGTGGAACATTTTGCGCGGCAACCCGACGGTTCCTGGCTATTGCGCGACTACGATCAGCCGGGGCAGACGCTCAAGATCGATTCACTCGGTGTGCAGGTGCCGCTGACGGAGATCTACGCCGGGGTTGAAATGGAACGGTAATGTGACGGCACGCCGCACCTCAGCGAATGAAAAACTACATTGTCAGGTTTGAGGCCAGGAATGTTCGGATAAGCAATGAGATTTCCGCTTCCGGACGGTCGAACTTCATGACGTTCTTCCACTGTTCGGCGAACGATCCTGAAGCGGCTCTTGCGGCGGCAGAAACACTCCTTGGTAAAGACGCCAAGATTGCGGCTTTGCTTGATCAAAGCCCTGAGTTTGATCCACCGGAGTGCGTGCTCGAATGCGAAGGGCAGGTTGAAACATTCGAAAATAGGGCGATGCCAAGGACCGGATTGATCTTCTTCGATGACGAACCATCGGTAGAAGCAGAGTCAGAAACCTCTGTAAAACCTCGTTGAGACTTCACCCGCGGTTGTGGTTATCTATCCGCGTCCTTGATAAGGAAACAGTAGAAGAAAGCAGTTACCAAACGATGATTCTTACCGGCATTGGCGATGAAGCGGGCAACACGATCGACGCACAGATCGCGGCGTTGCAGGTACTCGGCTGGAAGCAGATTGAGGCGCGCGGCGTCGAGGTGCCCGGCTTCAAGAAGGGAAACTTCCACGAGATCCCGGACGAGGCGTTCGACATCGCCGCCGGCAAACTGAAGGACGCCGGAATCGAGATCTACTGCTTCGGCACCACGATCCTGAACTGGGCCAAGGACGTGAACACGCCCTGGGACGTCACCGTCGGCGAGGTCAACCGCTGCATCCCGCGCATGCAGAAGGTCGGCTGCAGGTTCGCACGCATCATGAGCCTCAAGCCGGCCGCCGACGCCGAGACGATCCCGCAGCTCGTGCTCGACCGCGTGAAAGAAGTCACGAAACGGTTTCTGGATGCTGGCATCACGCCCGTGCACGAGAACTGCATGAACCACGGCGG
>DNDP01000152.1:0-1973 GCA_003484235.1 Verrucomicrobiales bacterium | reverse complement strand
CGCTCGAAGCCCAAGCCCTGGCCGCAGCAGGATCCGTGGGAATACTGGCAGGCGGTCAAGGACCATGTCGTCCACATCCACATCAAGGACGCCACCTGGAACCCGGCAAAGAACGACGCCGACTACAACTGGCCGGGCGAAGGCCAGGGCAAGGTCCGTGAGATCCTGAAGGACGCGTTCGCGCGCGGTTACGACGCCGGCATCTCGATCGAGCCGCACATGGTGGTCGTCTTCCACGACGCCAACTCCAAGGCGGACGATTCGGCCATCCAGGCCAACTTCATCGAGTACGGCCGGCGGCTGGAGAAGCTGATCGCCGAGGTCAAGGCGGGTTGAGCAGGAGATAGCCCCAGTTGACCAAAGTGAGTCCGGCTGCAGTCCACCAGAAATGGTGCCGAGCCAGCCAGCCGTTCAGTCGGGTCACCAGGGAGCCTTTCAGGAGCAGGTCGGCGAGCCCCAGCATCGACCAGATCACGATCAGCACCGCGGCGAGCATCACCAGGGGGTTGAACTGGATCGCCAGCAGCCAGTCGAAGCCCGCCGCCGCACTCAAAGCCCGCGTTCCGCCGCAGAACGGACAGGGCACCGTGGTCAGGGTTCGGAACCCGCAGGCGGGCATGGGCGTGTTCCACTGCACGGCAATCCTCGCGCCCGCTGCGGCCACAATCAGTGCGAGGAACCACCAGAAATAACTTCGGTTTTGAGGGACATGTCCGGAGTCGTCGGCCGGTTCGAGCGGTGGATTCCGGAGTCCAGTCTTCATCAGGCTCTGTTGGAATCAGAATTTCGTCGAACCACTCTGGCGCTCGTGGCGAGGGCCCAGCACCATGCGATCAGATAGACCACGATGCCGCCAGCTCCGAGCAGCAGCCAGGGTTTCCATGCCTCGAAATTGGCCAGCAGAAGGTCGGGATCATCGGGCGGATTCAGCCAGTCGGCGCGCCGGCTGATCGCAAAAAAAAGGAAAGCCGCGCCCGAAACCACGCCCATCAGCGACAGCAGCATCTGGACGATTCCGGAAGTCTTCCTGCCGGCCATGTAGGTCCCGAAGCCCGGCAGCGCCAGCTGGTTGATCACGGCGAGGCTCCACGCGTGGTCGCGGCCCGGGCCGGAGACTGACTGCCGCTGCTCGATGGGTGGCGGTGTGCTGGCCATGTCCGCGTATCCTGCCGCGCACCCCGCGGACGCGCGAGGAATTGTTAGCCGGCCGGCGATGGCGTTGCCGGAGGCGTCGGCTGTCCGAAAATGTCCTCATAGGCATACATGATGGCACCAAAGGCGAGGGGGGCGGTGAAAAAGACGCCGACCACGGCGACCAGCACGCCGATAAAGAGCAGCAGTCCCACGCCAAGCATCAGGGCAAACAGTTCCCACCAGCGTTCGTGCACGATTCGACGGCTGAGCTCCATGGCTGGCCAGAAATCGAACCCGCGTTCGAGGATCAGCGGGTAAACGAACATCCACGCCACCAGCAGATAGATGCCCGGGAGAATGCAGAGAAGCAGTCCGACGCCGGTGAGGATGCTGACGAGGATGCCGGCGACCAGCAGCGGCACGAATCCCCGGTTGAAGCCGACGAAAAGGTCATTCACTTCCGCCGGCTTGCCGCGGATCACATTCAGGAAGACGAGGCTCAAGCCCGCGACAAAGACGCCGGCCAGGGCCACAGAAACGATGCTGCCGGCTCCGGGGACAGAATGCAGCAGGGAAAGAATGATCAGCACCAGCGCGGTGGTACCGGTCAGGATGCCGAAATTCTTCTGATACAGCTGCCAGCTCCGGCTGAAGCAGCCGCCCACGTCGACGCCGTAGCCGTTGCCGATGAGTTCGTCGGCCAACTGATCGGCCTGGGCGGAGTCGAGCGGCGGCGGCGAGGAGGCGCGCTTTTCCTGCTGCTGCTTCAGGGTTTCGGCGAATTCCGGCCAGGCTCCCAGCGGCGCCCAATCCTTGCCGTCCTCGCGCCGAATCCGGGT
>DNDP01000149.1:3498-6168 GCA_003484235.1 Verrucomicrobiales bacterium | reverse complement strand
AGTCGCCGGCCTGTCTTTCGGCCGGGTGAAGATCGATCTCGTGCGCCAGACTGTGCGGAGCGGGCGAGAGGAACTGCATTTCACCGCGAAGGAGTTTGCGATGCTGCGTTTGCTGGCCGAGGCGGACGGGGAGCCGGTGTCGCGCGAACGTTTTCTGGATGTCGTGTGGGGATACGCCGCGTACCCGACCACGCGCACGGTGGACAATCACATCGCCAGCCTGCGCGCCAAGCTCGAGCCGGAGCCCGCCAAGCCGCGTTACCTGAAGACCGTCCACGGCATCGGCTACCGGCTGGAGCGCGGGAGAGGAACCACCGATGGACCCGGATGAACACCGGTGCAGCGACCGGTTTGGTGCCCGCCTCCACACCCGTGGCAACTTGGATCTCGATTTTGCAATTCCATGACAACCGCCGCAGACGAACCGGGCAATCTTCTAGCACCATGAGCACATCAACCATCAGAGGCATCATCCTGGCGGGAACGTTGGCGCTGGCGGGCGAGCTGCCGGCGGCGGACCCGACCCCGCTCGAACAGTTCCAGCAGGCGCTGTTCGAGGAGGAGGCAAATCGCGACCTGCCGAAGGCCATCGCCGGCTACGAGGAGGTCATCAGGCGGATGGACCAACAACGGCAGCTCGCGGCGACCGCCGTGTTCCGGCTTGGCGAATCCTATCGCAAGCTCGGCAAGACGAACGAAGCCGTGCGCGCCTACGAGCGAATCGTGACGGAATTCAGCGACCAGGAAACGCTGGTGAAACTGAGCGAACAGAATCTGAGCGTGCTGCGGCCAAGCAGGAAACTGGCGGCAACTCCGGACGCTTCCGCCCCTGGATCAGTGACCGCCACCGGTAGCTCGGAGCTGAGGCGGCTCGAGATACTGCTGGAAACGGTGCGAAGTCTGGAGCCGATGAGTGATGCCGAACTGCGTACGTTGCTTGAATTCGGTTCTGATGAGGTGGGCGTGGGCAGTTTGCGTTCGCGGAGGCATGCCCGCCAACAGCTTGAATATGCCGAAGAGAGGCTGCGGGGCGGGCCCGAGAGTCCGAGCCTCAAGAGCCAGGCCGATCAATGGCGGAGGTCGTTGCTTGCCAGTGAGGAAAGCTTGTCGGCATGGCGTGCGGAGACTCTGCGCATGCTGGAAGCGCGTGTGGAAGCCGCGCGCAGCCTTGCTGGCAATCGGGGGGCTGCCTCAGCGCCGCAGTACGACGAGGAGTTCCTCAACCGCTATGGCCTGACCGCCGCGGACATCAACCGCGCGCAAGGCGGGCCGGCCTCCGGAATGCGCTACGGATTGACGCCGGCAGCCGAGCAACAGGCTTTGCGGTTGTTCCTGGAAACGATCAGGCAGTTGGACGTGGGCAGTCGCGACGAGCTGGCGGCCATCTCATCCCACCAACCAGATGCGCATCTCCAGGGTCTGCTGGCGCAGGCCGACCAATTGCAGACTCGTTTGAGTGAACTCAAGGGACAGTTTGGAGCGGAGCATCCCCAGGTCGTCGCGACGCAGAACTCGCTGCGGTCGTTGGATCAACAGATTCTCAACCAACGAAACGCCATTGTCGCGGCGGCGGAGGCGCGACTGGCGGCACTGGACAGGCTCCTGGCGGACGGAGGGTCGCCGACGGGTCAGCCCGGTGCTGTCAGTCAGCTCGACCCTGCCGCCCGCGCGAAGCAGAAGGAACTGCTGGAGCAGGAGCTGGCTTTGGTGCAGCAACAATTGAAAGCGGTCCGGCGGCAGGCGGACGCGGGCACAGTTCCCGCGGAGGAGCCTGTCTTCAAGGAACGGGAAGTGATTCAGCTCCGGCGACAGATCGTCGCGCTCGATCCATCGGCCGACTCCATCAAACGGCAAAGAGAGTTGCTCGGCCAGGAATTGGAGCTCATCCGTAAGCTTGTCGAGTACGCCAGGCTCAAGGTTGAGAAGGGACAGGGATCCCGGAACGAGCTGGTGGAGCTTGAGCGCCAAATGCTGCAGCTGTTGCGCGAGGATTTGGATCTCGCGGCAAGGCTTTCGCAGAGCACTGCCGACCGGAACCGGTAGCCACTGGAAGGACAACTTTCACATCGCCCAGTCCAGTTGGCGCACTATTGCCGTGGTGCCAGGAATGTCGCCTCTCCAGCGCAGGGCTTGACGTTGGCGGCTTCGACTGCGACACCATTCCCCACGCATCATGAAGACTCATTTCCTCATCCCGCTCGGGCTCGTCGCCGCCTTGTCGGTGTCCGCTCAAACCAACGAAACCGGTTTCGTTCCGCTTTTTGACGGCAAGTCGCTGGACGGATGGCACGTCAGCACGAAGACCGGCCACAGCCGCAAGAGCGGCAACACTACCGGCGGTCGCTGGGTGGTCGAGAACGGCGCCATCACCGGTTCGCAGGACATCCCCGGCAACGGCGGCATCATCATCACCGACCGGAAGTTCAAGGACTTCGAGGTGAAGCTCGAGATGAAGAACGACTTCGGACCGGACAGCGGCCTGTTCCTGCGCAGCACGGAGGACGGCAAGGCCTGGCAGGCGATGATCGACTACCATCGCGGCGGCAACCTGATGGGCATTTACGGTGAGGGGCTGGGTGGCAAACCGCATGTCCGCAACTACAGCTTCAAGGAGAAGGTCACGGAGATCACCGACCGGAAGACCGGTGAGCCGCCGACCCCGCTGCCGGT
>DNDP01000149.1:1500-3186 GCA_003484235.1 Verrucomicrobiales bacterium | reverse complement strand
GCCCGGATTGTCGGCAATCCGCCGCACATCACGACGTGGATCAACGGCGTGAAGATCATGGAATGGCAGGAGACCGAGGTTCGGCATCCCCACGAAGGCGGGATTGCACTCCAGGTGCATGGAGGCGGCGATCCGAAGGAATACGACGGCAAGTTTGTCCGCTACCGGAACATTCAGGTCAAGGAACTGGAAGAGAGCGGGCAGTAGGCGTCGGGGGATTCGCTGAGTCACTTCCGAAAAATCCGGGCGCATGCTCCCGGAAGGCTGGTTCTTTCTTTTGCCTTCCTTCGAGAAATGATGTGATTTGTCGCAGAATTTGCCGGCGCAGGAGCAGGTCCGTGCCGCATGCCGACAGCAGGTAGAGGCAGCGTTCATCCGGATTCGCAATCCGCAGGGCGCGGTTGAGGATCAGGGAGTCATTATCCAGCGTCGGTATCATGCGGGAATGCAGGTTCCATCCCTTAAGGCGCAATTGGGGCGAAGAATGGGCCGGATCAAAGGAAGTTTTTCATGGATCGCCCATGGCGCGAGGAGGCACGGGGCGTCGGAACGGATGGCCAACCTGGCTGCGGCTCGCGTTGTTGCGTCACGGCCGGCGGGAGTTGGCCAACCGCCGGACTGCCCGCAAGTTCAGCCGGTGCCTGGAGTCCCGGGCTCGGCACCCGGCCTGGTCCCCAGTTCACGCTTGATGGCATCGTAAAGCCAGGCCTTGGAGAAGGCCCAATAGCGCTTCACCGTCTTCTCGCCGACGCCGAGCAATGCGGCGATCTCATGGTGCTTCAGGCCGACGAAGTAGCGCAGTTTGACCACTTCCGCCTTCTCGGGGTCGTGCGCGGCCAGCTGGTCGAGCGCCTCGTGCACCAGCAGGATGCGGTCATCCGGGATGGCCGCCGGGAGGTCGATGCCCTCCAGAGACACGGCGCGGACCCCGCCGCCGCGCTTGATGGAGTTGCGGCTGCGGGCGCGCTCCACCAGGATCCGGCGCATGACCTCGGCCGCGGCGCCGTAGAAGTGCCGGCGGTTCTTCCAGCTGGTCTGGTTCAGTTCGGAGAGCTTCAACCATACCTCGTTGACCAGGGCGGTTGCCTGCAACGTCTGCCCGGGCTGCTCCAGCGCCATCTTGGCGGCCGCAATCCTGCGCAGCTCGTTGTAGATGTTGACCAGCAGCTCCTCACCGGCGGGGTCCTGCGGTGAAAACCCGTTGACGAGCTGGGTGACGCCTTCCATCGATGCGGAACCATAGCTCCACGCCGGACTGTCAGCCAAACCAATTATCGCGTCACACTGGGAGGAACTCCGGAGCCCGCGGATCACTGGGCGTCAGGCGGCGGCGATCCGTTCGAAGCCTTCCTCGATGAAGGTCGTGTTCTGGATCCGCGCCAGTTTTGCATAGAGGCCGTCCTGCGCCAGCAGTTCATCATGGGTGCCGCGTTCGGCGATTTCGCCGTGGCGGATGACGAGGATCTGGCTGGCCTTGCGGATGGTGCTCAACCGGTGTGCGATGACGAAGCTGGTCCGGCCCTGCATGAGCCGGTCAAGCGCTTCCTGGATTAGTTTCTCGGTCGCCGTGTCCACGCTGGCGGTTGCCTCGTCGAGGATCAGGATGGGCGCATCCTTGAGCAGTGCCCGGGCGATGCTGACCCGCTGTTTCTCGCCGACGCTGAGCTTGATGCCGCGCTCGCCCAC
>DNDP01000149.1:1109-1316 GCA_003484235.1 Verrucomicrobiales bacterium | reverse complement strand
GCTTGATGCCGCGCTCGCCCACGTGGCTGTCGTATCCGTCGGGGAGCCGGCTGATGAAATCGTGGCAGTTGGCCGCCTTCGCGGCGGCGATGAGTTCCTCAGGAGTCGAGTCGAGCTTCCCGTAGAGGATGTTCTCGCGGAGCGTGCCATTGAAGAGAAACGGCTCCTGGCTCACAACGCTGATGTGGCTGCGAAGCGAGTCCAGGG
>DNDP01000149.1:378-870 GCA_003484235.1 Verrucomicrobiales bacterium | reverse complement strand
GATGTTGCGCGTGTCCTGGCCGTCGATTGTCAGGCGACCCGAGGTGAGTTCGTAAAATGCGGGCAACAGCGAAACGATGGTGGACTTGCCGGCTCCCGTGGGGCCGACGAGCGCGATCATCTCGCCCGGCGAGGCGTGGAGGTTGATCCCCTTCACCACCTCGCGACCCGATTCGTACCCGAAGGCGACCTCCTGGTAGCGCACCTCGCCGCGGACCGGTTCCCGCAGCCGTGCGGTCCGGTCCATCCGCTCCGTTTCGGCATCGAGGATGTCGAAAACCCGCGCTGCGGCGGCCCGGGCGGCCTGCAGCATCTGGTTCAAGCCATGCAACTTTCCCAGCGGTTCGTAAAAGAACATCCCGACGTAGAGCACGAACGCCATCAGCTGCCCGACCTCCATCCGGCCGTCCATCACCTGGGCGCCGCCGAACCAGAGGACCAGCCCGATGCCCAGCGCGCCCACGAACTGCATTGCCGGCCCGTACCACGCCCA
>DNDP01000149.1:0-139 GCA_003484235.1 Verrucomicrobiales bacterium | reverse complement strand
GGCGCGCATCACCACCAGCGTGCCCTCGCGGAGATCATCGGCCCGCCGCTCGAAGCGGGAGTCTTCATGTTCCTGGCGGCCGAAGGCCTTCACCTGCCGGATGCCCTGCAGGTTGTCCATGAGCAGGGCGTTCATGGCG
>DNDP01000150.1:13811-14172 GCA_003484235.1 Verrucomicrobiales bacterium | reverse complement strand
CTTTGCCGGGTTCACGCAAGGCTTCGGCGGCAATCAGCCAACCATTGAGGACGCCATGGCGATCGTGCTGGCGGCGCTGGCGATGCTCGGCCTGGGTGTGCTTGCGCTGGCGGCGCAGCATCCGCCGGGCGCGGCGAAGTTCGTGGTGCTGGACGCCCTGCCCGGCGACTCGAAGCAGCGGGAGTTTCTCGAAGGTGTGGTGCAGCCCCTCCCGCACGACATCACCCTTGCCGGCATCCTCGACGTGAACGCCGCGTTCACGGAGCTGGCGGCCGAGTTCGAGCGCCGGGCCGATCCCGCCGTGGCCGCGACCCTGCCCGCCGTGTTCCTCGTGGTGAACGGACTGCAGCGGTTCAAGGCG
>DNDP01000150.1:11572-13568 GCA_003484235.1 Verrucomicrobiales bacterium | reverse complement strand
GGTCTTCAACCAGCTCATCACCGAGGGCGCCGATCGCGGCATGCACCTGCTGGTCTGGTGCGACACGTGGAACAACCTGAACCGCCAGCTCAGCCGCAAGGCAATCAGCGAATTCGAGCTCCGCGTCCTCTTCCAGATGAGCGCCACCGATTCCGCGTCGCTGATGGACACGCCCGCCGCCGGCAATCTGGGCCTGCACCGGGCGATCCTCTACAACGCCCAGGCCGGCACGTCGGAAACCTTCCGGCCTTACGCGTTTCCGGACAAGTCTTGGGTGGAGAAGGCTGTTAAGTACATCGCGCCCGCTTCCATTTTCGGAACTTCGGTAACCGGACGATGAGCACTGAAAACCTGAGTGGATTCACGTTGGTATTCGGTGGCGACGGTTTTGCACCCGACGAGTTTCTGAGCGAGAACGCTCTACTTCTCAAAGCCGGAGGAAAGGTGATGAATCGTGGAACCGTTTCTCGTGCCGGAAAACCTGCTGATTGCGCCTGGATCGAATTCAGCGATGTAAGAGCAGGCACCTATCCGCTGGATCCTGTGTCCGAGGTTGTGGACTTGCTGGTTTCCTGCAAGAAGGAGTTCTTGTGCTTGGCCTTCTATCCAGGTGTGAGTTTCCGTAGTCTTAGCATTTTCGGAGATAACCGTTCCTGCACGCTGGAGATCACAGAGGATGACCTTAGATTGCTTGGCGAATTCTCTCTGGCGATCTCCGTCACGCCTTATTGGCATGCCGTATAGAGCCCACGCAAGCGTGCGTCTAGACGAGCGCGACAGGCCGCCGCAATCTCAAACCGAGTGCCAGCGAGATTCCTCGACAGGCGTCCCTTGGGCTCGGCCAACGCTATAGCGTCTGCTCAAAGTCTGACAATAATCCGCAATTCTGGCATTCAGGCCTTCGGCTTGCTCAGAATGCGTACCATGTACCCGACCCGAATAACGTGTCTCGCTCTGGGATGTCTGGTGTCTTCCGTGGCTGCTGTCGGGAATGCCGCCACCTACAACGTCGGCCCCGGCCAGCCGCTGGCCACCCCTTCGGACGTCGCTTGGGAATCACTGGCAGCCGGCGACGTCGTGCGGATTCATTGGCGGGCGGCGCCCTATGCGAACAAGTGGGTGGTGAATGTTGCGGGTACCGCGGTGGCTCCAGTGATTGTTCAGGGCGTGCCCGGACCAAACGGCGAGCTGCCGGTCATCGACGGCAATGGTGCGACCACAAGGCAGGCGCTCAGCTACTGGAGCGAGACCCGGGGCGTGATCAAGATCGGCGGCTCGAGCACGCCCAACAATTCGCAGGCCTCCCACATCGTCATCGAGAATCTGGAGATTCGCGGCGCCCGGCCGCCGTACGGCTTCACCGACGATTCCGGCGCGGCGCTGAGCTATCCCAACAACGCCGCCGCGATCTTCGTCGAGTCGGGCAACCACATCACCATCCGCAACTGCGTGCTGCACGACTGCGGCAACGGCCTGTTCGTCGCGGCTGCTTCGAGCGACGTCCTGGTCGAGGGCAATCATCTCCTCGACAACGGCAACGTCGGCAGCATCTACGAGCACAACAGCTACACCGCCGCTGCGGGGATCACCTTTCAACACAACCGCTACGGACCGCTCCGTGCCGGTGCCGGCGGCAACAACCTGAAGGATCGCTCGGCCGGCACGGTCATCCGCTACAACTGGATCGAGAGCGGCAATCGCCAGCTTGATCTCGTGGATGCCGAGGACAGCGTCGCGCTCCAGCAGGACCCACGCTATCGCAGCACGTTCGTTTACGGCAACGTCCTCATCGAGCCCGACGGCGCCGGCAACCGGCAGATCATCCACTACGGCGGCGACAGCGGAAACACACCGGCCTACCGCAAGGGCATGCTCTACCTCCACCACAACACCATCGTCTCGACGCGCGCCGGCCGGACGACGCTGCTCCGGCTTTCGACGAACGACGAAACGGCCGACTGTCGGAACAACATCATCTTCGTCACCGACAGTGGGA
>DNDP01000150.1:7238-11383 GCA_003484235.1 Verrucomicrobiales bacterium | reverse complement strand
CCGACAGCGGGAATCAGCTCGAAGTGATCTCGGACGCCGGGACGTTGAACCTGGCGAACAACTGGTTGAAGCCCGGCTGGGTGAACTCCTTCGCGGGCGGCTACACCGGAACGGTCAACGGCGGCGTGACCAGCATCACGGGCACCGCGCCCGGCTTCATCAATCCCGCGCAGCAGAACTTCCGGCTGGCGAGCGGTTCGGCCTGCATCAACGCCGGCACCGCCCTGCATCCGTCCGCGACCGCCGATCACGCGCCGGTGCGCGAGTATCGCAAGCCCCGGCAAAGCGACGTGCGCCGGCCGATCGGTGTCGCGGACCTGGGTGCGTTCGAGCTCGACCCCTTCACCGCCTGGCGCGGCGAACAGTTCCCCAGCGAAGCGGAGAACGATCTGATCAGCGGTGAAGCAGCCGACCCGGACGGCGACCTGATCAGGAACCTTGTCGAGTTCGCTTTCAGTCTGGATCCGCACATCGCCTCGACCGCCGGTCTGCCGCGCCCGACGTGGGTCGATATCGGCAACGACGCGCACTTCGCCGTCGAGTTTCAGCGCCGACCGCCGCCGACCGGCCTGATCTACGCGACCCGAGTCACCGCCGACCTCGCCGGCTGGTCTCCCGGCTGCGAATACACCGACGCGGGATTGGTGGCGGCCACCGCCCAGACCTCCGACGCCAGCAACCCGACCTGGACCCGCGTGCACCTGAACGCACCGGCCGGTTCCCACCCGCACCGCTTCATCTCCGTCACCATCCGGCGCGAATGACGGAATAGCCACGTGGCCTCGGCGTTTCTTAAACACGGTTCACCGGCTTGACGATTCGGGGCGGGTTGAACAGCCTCGGGCATACCGCCGAAGTGAACCGCAGCGCGCGCATTCTTGCATTGGCATCCATGGGAAGATGGAGACGGTGCTTGTCCCTGCTGCTGCCGGGTGTGCTCGTCGGACCGGTCCTGGTGGCAGCGGCGGAAACCAGACCACCAGCGGGGGCGCTGGACCACTGGGCTTTCCAGCCACCGGCGGAAGTGGAACCACCGAAGGTGAAGAACACGCGCTGGCCCAAGACGGAAATCGACCGGTTCATTCTGGCAAAGCTCGAATCGGCCGGCCTGTCGCCAGCTCCGGCCGCCGATGCGCGCACCTTGATCCGGCGGATGTGTTTCGATCTCACGGGTCTGCCGCCCGGCTTCGAGGAGGTGCAGGAATTCGAGCAGTCGGCCGAGGCCGATCGTGATCGGGCCATTCAGGAGCTGATCGATCGCCTGCTGGCGAGTCCGCAATACGGGGAACGCTGGGGGCGGCACTGGCTGGACGTCGCCCGCTATTCCGACACGAAGGGCTACGTGTACGGGCGGGAGGAGCGCCGGTTTGTGCACGCGCCGACCTATCGTGACTGGGTGATCCGCGCCTTCAACGAGGATGTGCCCTATGACCGGTTTCTCCTGCTCCAAATCGCCGCCGACCAGCTGGTACCCGCCGGCTCGCCCGACCTGGCGGCGATGGGTTTCATCACCGGGGGTCGGCGGTTCATCGGCGTCACGCACGACATCATCGACGACCGCATCGACGTGGTGACCCGCGGCACCATGGCGCTGACGGTCCAGTGCGCCCGCTGTCACGATCACAAGTACGATCCCATTCCCACGGCGGACTACTACTCGCTCTATGGCGTCTTCCACGGCGCGGACGACCGCCTCGTGCCGCTGGGTGAACTCGAAGATGAAGAACTGGCGAAGCGCCGCCGGCAGCTCGCGGAGGCAATGACCCGTCGGCGCGGCGAAGCGGAGGAGCGGTTGCGCTCGCGCGTCGCGGACTACCTGGCCGCCCAGCTCGAGTTGGAGAAGTACCCCGAGGAGGGCTTCGATCAGATCTTTGTCGCTGACGACATCATGCCCGTATCCGTCCGCCGCTGGCGTGATTTTCTGCACACCCACGTGGATGCCGCCCATCCGGTTCTCGGTCCGTGGCGGATCCTTGCCTCGCTCCCTGCCGGGGACTTTGAGGCGAACGCGACGGGATCTCTCGGAGCCTGGGCGCAGGCCGGCAGAACAAATCCGCTGGTTGCGGCGGCATTTGCCTCTCCTCCCGAAAGCCTCCTCGCCGCAGCGCGACGATACGGAGAGATCTTCGCTCAAGCCGAAGGGCAGCCGGATGCCTCCGGTGCCGCCGAACTGCGGGCCTTCCTCCGTGCGGAAGGATCACCCGCCACGGTTCCGGATACGAGCATCGTGAACAACGAGCTCTACTTTCCCACCTCGGTGGTGGACGAGCTGTGGAAGCTCCAGGGCGAGGTCGAACGGCGGCTGATCGAGCTGAACGCGCCGGCCGCCCTTGTGCTGTCCGAGCGGCCACCCGAGCCGAATCCGCGGATCTTTGAGCGCGGCAGCGCTTCACGGCTGGGAGACGAAGTGCCGCGGCAGTTCCTCGGCTTGATCGAAGGGCCCAACCGGCGGCCGTTTGAACACGGAAGCGGCCGGCTGGAACTGGCCCGCGCCATTGCCAGCGCCGACAATCCACTGACGGCCCGGGTGATGGTGAACCGCATCTGGCAGCATCATTTCGGCGCGGGCCTGGTGAAAACGCCGAGCGACTTCGGGCTGCGCGCCGAGCCGCCCAGTCACCCGGAGTTGCTCGACTGGCTGGCGCAGCGGTTTGTCGCGGAGAGCTGGAGTGTGAAGGCGATGCACCGCCTGATCCTCAGCAGCGCGGTGTATCGGCAGGCCAGCGCGGCAGCGGCAGTCTCTGACCGCCGCACCTTGAACAGCAACGCTCACAGAGCAACGCTACAGGCCGATCCCGACAACCGGTGGCTGTCGCATTTTCCCGTGCGGCGGCTCGAGTTCGAGGCGGTACGTGACGCGATGCTCGCGGTCAGTGGTGAACTGGATCTCACTCCCGGCGGGCGACCACAGAAACTGCTGGCGCCGGACAACACGCGACGCACGGTCTTCGCCGAGGTCGATCGCCAGTTCCTCCCCGGCACGTTCCGTACTTTTGACTTCGCAAACCCCGACATCCACGTCGCCGTCCGCCACGAAACGACCGTACCCCAGCAGGCGTTGTTCTTCCTGAACGGACGGTTCGCCGCGGATCGCGCCCGCGCATTGGCCGCCCGCTTTGCCGGCTCGTCACCGGAAAGGCGCATTCAACGGATTCATCAGGCAGTCTATCAGCGTGCCGCCACGCGTGCCGAGGTGGACGCGGCCCTGGGATTCATCGTCGCAGCCGCGGCCGATCAACCGCCGCCTCCCCCCAAACCTCCGGAAACCCAGTGGCGCTACGGTACCGGCGAATACGACGAAATGGCGAAGCACCTGAAATCATTCGCGCCGTTGTTGCATTTCACGGGCTCGGCCTGGCAGGGAACCGAAGCGTGGCCCGGGGGTGAAACCGGTTGGGCGCAGCTCACCGCCACCGGCGGGCATCCCGGCAACACCCGCGCCCATGCCTGCGTCCGCCGCTGGACCGCTCCCCGCGCCCTGACCGTGAACATCTCCGGCCGGCTGAAGCACGAGCCGGCACAGGGGGACGGGATCCGGGCGTTCGTCGTATCGGGCCGCCACGGTGAGTTGAAGGCCGCCAAAGCGCACCAGTCGGAAGTCGAAATGGCAGTGGAGAACCTCGCCGTCGAGGCCGGCGACACCATCGACTTCATCGTGGACATCGGCGACAACCTGAACAGCGACCAGTTCCTCTGGGAGCCGGTGATTGCGGCGGTGGAACACAAATGGGACGCCAGGGCGGAGTTCACCGGTCCACCGCCGGCGCCCGATTATCTGACGCCCTGGGAGCAGTACGCCCAGGTGCTGCTGCTCGCGAACGAGTTCGCGTTCGTGGATTGAACACGCAATGTTCCCCGCCAGGACAACGGCACTTGAATCATGAGCCTGTTTGCAAACTTTCCGCTGAGCCGCCGCGACTTCCTTGCGCGGGTGGGCATGGGCATGGGGGCGCTGTCGCTCGGAGCGCTCGCGCAGGCGGATTCCGCGGCGCCCTCCCCGATGCTGGCGCGTGCGCCGCACTTCGCGCCCCGGGCGAAGCGCATCGTCCACTTCTTCCTGAACGGCGGACCCTCGCACGTGGACACTTTTGATCCCAAGCCGATGCTGGCGAAGCACGCCGGCCAGCCGTTGCCTGGCGAATACC
>DNDP01000150.1:0-7072 GCA_003484235.1 Verrucomicrobiales bacterium | reverse complement strand
GCACCGAGCGCAAGACCGGCGCGGCATTTCCGACACCGTTTGAGTTCAGGAAGTACGGCCAGAGCGGGCTCGAGATCAGCGAGCTGTTCGCCAAGACGGCGGCGCATGCGGATGACATCGCGGTGATCCGCTCGATGTACGCGCAGGTGCCCAACCACGAGCCGTCGCTGATGCTGATGAACTGCGGTGACAGCGTGCAGGCGCGGCCGAGCTTCGGCGCGTGGACGCTCTACGGGCTCGGCACGGAGAATCAGAACCTGCCGGGTTTCGTGGCGATGTGCCCGGGCGGGATGCCGATCAAGGATTCCGAGAACTGGCAGGCCGGCTTCCTGCCCGGTGTTTATCAGGGCACCTTCGTGGATCCGAAACACCGCGAGGTCGAGAAACTGATCGAGAACATCCGCAGTCCCCACGCCACAACGTCGATGCAACGCCGCCAGCTCGATCTGTTGCGCAACTTGAATCTCCGCCACGAGCAAGGCCGGGCGGGCAACCCGCAGCTGGACGCCCGGATTCAATCGTTTGAACTCGCCTTCCGCATGCAGATGGAGGCGAGCGATGCCTTCGACATCGGTCGTGAACCCGAATACATCCGTGCCGCCTATGGCGACCACGTGCATGGCCGGCAGACGCTGATCGCGCGGCGGTTGCTGGAGCGCGGCGTGCGTTTCGTGCAGCTCTGGCACGGAGCCGGCCAGCCGTGGGATCACCACGATAACATCGAGAAGAACATCCGCCAGCACTCGAACGACATCGACGGGCCGATCGCCGCGTTCATGACGGACCTCAAGCAACGGGGGATGTTCGAGGACACCCTGATCCTGTGGGGCGGCGAATTCGGCCGCACGCCCACGGTCGAACTCGGTGACACCGGGAAGTCCAAGCTCGGCCGCGACCACAACCACTACGGCTTCAGCGTGTGGATGGCCGGCGGCGGCATCAGGGGCGGCACGGTTTACGGCGCGACGGACGAGTTCGGCTTCAAAGCAGTCGAGGATCGGGCGAGCGTCCACGACCTGCACGCGACGATGCTGCACCTCATGGGCTTCGACCACGAGCGGCTCACCTACCGCCACGCCGGCCGCGATTTCCGGCTCACCGACGTTTCCGGGGACGTGATCCGTGCAGTTGTGGCATAGGTCCGGCCGCCGATTCAGCCGACTCCGGGGCGGTTCCGAGTTTCGTACCGGGCCCGACCAGGATCGCATCAACGGGGCTGCCACAACCTGGGCCAATTGTCCGTTTCCCCGGGCCGGATTCTTCCGCTAGGTTCCCGGCGCCCGATGTCGGACGATCGTTTCAACGAACTCAAGACACTGCTGCCCCAGGCCATGCTGGCGGACTGGATGCGGCTCGGTGTGCGCGCTGCCCGGCTCGCCCGGGATCGGGCGCATCCGGCGAGGCACGAGGCGCTGCTGAACCGGCTGTTCGAGGAGGTGCATCGCTCCATCGCGCTCCGTGCCGAACGGATGGCAAACCGGCCGGCCATCTCCTGCCCCGCCGAACTCCCGCTCTCGCCGCGCAAGGACGAGATCGTCGAAGCGATTCGACGGAACCAGGTCGTGGTGATCGCCGGTGAAACGGGTTCAGGCAAGACGACACAGATTCCCAAGCTCTGCCTGGAGGCCGGGCTCGGCATCGAGGCGATGATCGGCTGCACGCAGCCGCGGCGCGTGGCGGCGTTGTCGATCTCGCGGCGCATCGCCGAGGAGCTGGGCGTGACGTGGGGCCGGGAAGTCGGATGCAAGATCCGCTTCGACGATCGCTCCAGTCCGCACACGTACATCAAGCTGATGACCGACGGCATCCTGTTGGCCGAGACTCAGGGTGATCCGGACCTTTCAGGCTACAACGCCATCATTCTGGACGAAGCGCATGAGCGCAGCCTGAACATCGATTTCCTGCTCGGTTATCTCAAGACGCTGCTCGCCCGGCGCAGGGACCTGAAGCTCATCGTCACCTCGGCGACGATCGACACGGAGGCGTTCTCCCGGCACTTCGATAACGCTCCGGTGATCGAGGTCTCGGGCCGGGTCTATCCGGTCGATGTCGTCTACGCGCCGACAGGTGAATGGTCCCTGCCTGACATTCGTAGCAGCCGACGTGAGGAGGCTCAAACCGAATGGGGACTCCAGAGTGCTGAGTTCGGAGTCGAGGAACGGAGCCTCCTTACGTCGGCGACTACAAGTATCGAAGATGCAGATGTCGACTACGTGGAGGCAGCGGTGCGGGCGACGGAGCGGGTGGTCTACGGCACGCACGGCGGCGACGTGCTGATCTTCCTGCCGGGCGAACGCGACATCCGTGAGGTGCGCGATCTGGTGGACGGCCGCTTTGCCGGTGAGGTGGAGGTGATCCCGCTCTTCGGGCGGCTGAGTGCCGGCGAGCAACAGCGGGTCTTCGCGCCGGCCAGCCGCCGAAAGGTCGTCATCGCCACCAACATCGCCGAAACCTCGCTGACCATTCCCGGCATCCGCTTCGTGATCGATGCCGGCCTGGCGCGGATGAGCCGCTACAACCCGCGCACCCGCACGAAGCGCCTGCCGATCGAGCCGGTCTCGCAGAGCAGCGCGAACCAGCGCAAAGGCCGCGCCGGCCGCGTCGAGGCTGGGCTGTGCATCCGTCTTTACTCGGAAGACGACTTCAACGGGCGTCCGCCGTTCACGCAGCCGGAGATTCAGCGTGCGAACCTCGCCGAGGTCATCCTGCGCATGAAGGCGTTCCGGCTCGGTGAAATCGAGACGTTTCCTTTCGTGCAGCCGCCCACGCCCAAGGCGGTTGCCACCGGCTACACGCTGTTGCAGGAACTCGGTGCGCTCGACGGCGACCGTGGGCTGACGCAGCTGGGGCGCGACCTTGCGCGGCTGCCGATCGACCCGACCCTCGGTCGCATGCTGCTCCAGTCCCAGCAGGAACACGCGTCGCGCGAGCTGTTGATCATCGCTGCCGGGCTAAGCATTCAGGATCCCCGCGAACGGCCGCTTGACCAGAAGGACGCGGCGGGCGCCGCCCACCGGCAGTTCACCGATCCGGGGTCGGACTTCCTCACGCTGCTGAACATCTGGAACGCCGTGCACGACGAATGGGAGTCGATTCGATCGCAGAACCAGCGGCGCAGGTTCTGCCGAAAGCACTTCCTCTCCTACCTGCGGATGCGTGAGTGGCAGGACCTCCATCGCCAGCTGCATGACGCGCTGGAGGATCGCGGCACGCTCCGCATCAACGAGAGCAACGCGCACTACGACGCAATCCATCGTTCGATCCTGGCCGGCCTGATCGGCCACGTCGCCGCACGCGAGGAGCGGAACGCGTACAAGGGTTTCGGCAACCGGCCGCTCACCGTCTTTCCCGGCTCGGCGCTGTTCGAGCGGAGCGAACCCCAGCGGAAGCCGCAGAAGGGCGGCAAACCTCTGCCGAAGCCGAAATCGAATCAGCCCCGCTGGATCGTCGCCGGCGAGATCGTCGAGACGTCGCAGCTGTTCGCGCGGACGGTGGCGGGCATCGACCCGCAGTGGGTTTACCAACTGGCACCGCACTGCTGCCAGATCACGCATGTGAACCCACACTGGAGCGCCCGGGCCGAACGCGTGCTGGCCGAGGAGATTGTCACCCTGCATGGGCTTGAAGTGCAGCGCCGCAAGGTGGACTACGGCAACGTCAATCCGCGCGAGGCGACGGCGATCTTCATCCGGGCCGCCCTCGTGGAGGATGAGCTGGCCCCCGGGCGGTCTGCGGAGGACGACGCGAACGACCGCGACGACACACGGGTGCTGCAGTCGCTTCCGTCGGAAGGTCCTCCGCGCGCCGCGAAGTTTGCCTTCCTCGAACACAACCGCGCGGTCCGGCAGAAGATCGAGAACTGGCAGACCCGCGTACGTCACTACGGCCTTGCCGATCTCGACCAGCGGCTATTCGACTTTTATGCGCAGCGGATCGAGAACATCTCCTCGGTGCACGACTTGAACCGCTGGCTGCGGGAGCATCCCGATCCGCAGTCGCTCTGCATCACCGAGGAGGAACTCGTCGGCGGCCAGGATCTGGCGTATGACGCGGACGCGTTCCCCGATGCGGTGCCGGTCGGAGGCCAGCCGGTGGCGCTCTCCTACGCCTACGCGCCGGGCGAGGAGCATGATGGCGTGACCATCAGACTGCCGTTCACCCTCGCGCAGTCGGCTTCGGCCGCGATGATCGAATGGGCCGTGCCGGGCATGCGCGCCGAAAAGATCGCCGAACTGATCCGCTCGCTTCCCCGCGGGCTGCGACGTGAGCTGCAGCCGTATCCGCCGAAGATCGAGGAGATTGTCCGCGACTTCCGCCCGGAAGGACGTTCCTTCGTGGAGGAATTGGGACGGTTCATCCACCGGCGATACGGAGTGGAAGTCCCGCCCGCGGCCTGGCCGCCCGATGCCATCCGGCCCCACCTGCGCCCGCGCGTGGAGATCGTTGGGCCCGATCAGCAGGCATTGGGTGCGGGGCGCGATCTGGAACAGCTTCGCCGTCAGCTCGCGCAGACACCGGTCAAGGTGGACGCCTCCGCCGCTCCGCGCGCCTGGCAGCTCGCCGCGCAGCAGTGGGAGCGCTTCGGTCTCGATGGATGGAGCTTTGGCGACCTGCCGGATCGCATCACCGTCAGCGAAGGCCCCGGGCTGCCGCTCTACGCATGGCCTGGTCTTGAAGTGGATGAGGGGCTGGTCAACCTGAAGCTGTTTCACAGCGGTGCCGACCGGGCGAGCTCAAGCCTGGCCGGATTCCGCCGGCTGGTGGAGCTGGCAATCCAGAAGGACCTTGGCTGGCTGGAGAAGGATCTGCGCGGTTTGTCCAAGTTGCAGGTGCTTCATGCACCGCTCGGCTCCGTCGATGAGTTGCGCGATGCCGCTCTGGCGAACCTGAAGGACCATCTGCTTCCTGCCGAACTTTCGGCTGGATTGACAGAGGCGCAGTTTCAGGCCGCCGTCACTTCGGCGCGGGAACGGCTGCCCGGCCTGGCCCAGCGGTTGATCGACCAGCTCGGTAGCATCCTGGAACTCCGCCGACAGGTCGAACAGCGACTCGGTTCCGGAAACGCGGTCGCGGCGCGGAAACCGGCACGGACGCTCGCCGACCTCAGCCAGCTGGACCGGCTGGTGGCGCCAACGAAGCCGGCAAGCCGGAATCCGCTCGCGGCCGAACTGGACGGACTGCTGCCGGCAAACTTTCTGGCCACGACCTCCTTCGACCGTTTGCAGCATCTGCCGCGTTACCTGAAGGCTTTGCTGCTGCGCGTCGAACGCGCGGCGCAGAATCCGCCCAAGGATCGCGAGAAGGCTGCGACGGTCGAACCCTACGTCAGCGTCGTGAAGCAGTTGGCCGGCAGGACCGTGCCCAACGCCGAGGCGGCACGGGCGTTGACCGAGTTTCGCTGGCTGGTGGAGGAGTTCAAGGTGTCGGTGTTCGCGCAGGAACTGGGCACGGCGGTCCGGGTTTCGCCCAAACGGCTGGAAGAGGAACTGGCCCGCGTGCGGGGGATGCTTTGAGCCGGCTGCGCCTTCACGGCAAGCGCCGCCAGTCGTAGTCCATCTGCCGGGCGGTGCGCACCGCCAGTTCCTCGCCCTCGAGGCGGGCCACCAGCTGCAGGCTCATGTCGATGCCGGCGGAAATGCCGGCGGAAGTGACGACATCTCCCGCATCAACCCATCGTCGATCGTCCACCACCGTCAGGTCGGGGAACATCGCCCTCAGGTCCGCGACATCCTCCCAGTGGGTGGTGACCGTCTTCCCGGCCAGCAGTCCCGCCTTGGCCAGGAGAAAGGCGCCGGTGCAGACCGACGCCGTCAGGGAGGCCTTGGCCGAGGTCCGCGCGATCCAGGCAATCAGCACTTCCCGTTTCAGTTCCGCTCCGACCTCGCCGCCGGGGACGATGAGCACGTCGATCGCGGGGTGATCGGTGAGTTCAAAGGCGGGTTGAATCGTCAGCCC
The DNA here is from genome assembly GCA_003484235.1 of Verrucomicrobiales bacterium. Lineage (GTDB taxonomy): Bacteria > Verrucomicrobiota > Verrucomicrobiia > Limisphaerales > RI-55 > RI-55. The sequence continues at coordinate 1,117 of DNDP01000150.1, read as the reverse complement.
GCCCCGTGCCCGTACCGGCCGGAGCGTGTCCGCGACCGTGAACACTTCGAACGGTTTGGCCGTGTCCGGCGCCAGGCGGAGCTTCATCCGCGACGCGGTGGAGAAGACCTCAAACGGTCCGCCGAGGTCGAGCACCTCGACCTCGTCAAAGATGTAGATGCCAACGTTTCGGGTCATGAGGAGCCCAGCTGCTTCGCGCCGGGAGGGCGCGATGTGGCTACTTCAGTTTCGCCAGGTTCTTGGAGCCGTTGACCGTCGAGTTCACCCGCAGGCGCAGGCCATTGAGACGGATGAAGCCCGTGGCGTCGTTCTGGTTGTAGGCCTTCGTCGGATCCTCCTCCATCGTCGCGATGTGCGGGTTGTAGAGGCTGAACCGGCTCTTGCGGCCGGTCACGTAGATGCCGCCCTTGTAGAGCTTCACGCGCACGGTGCCGGTGACGTTCTTTTGGCTCTCCTCGATCAGCGCTTGCAGGGCCAGCCGTTCGGGCGCGAACCAGAAGCCGTAATACACCAGCTCGGCATACTTCGGGATCAGCGAATCCCGCAGGTGCATCACCTCGCGGTCCATGGTCAGGGATTCGATCTGGCGATGGGCAAACGTCAGGATGCTGCCGCCCGGGGTTTCATACACGCCGCGGCTCTTCATGCCGACAAACCGGTTCTCGACCATGTCCACCCGGCCGACGCCGTGCTTGCCGCCCAGCTTGTTCAGCGCCTTCATCACCTGCAGCGGCGTCATCTTCCTGCCGTTCACGGCCACGCAGTCGCCCTTCACGAAATCGAGCGTCACAAACTCGGCCTTGTCCGGCGCATCCTCGGGCAGCACGGACAGCGTGGTGAAGTAATCGCGGTTCTTCCTGGGATTCATCGAGTCGTACCACGGATCCTCGAGGATGCCCGCCTCGTACGAAATGTGCAGAAGATTGCGGTCCATCGAATAGGGCTTCCGGGCGCTGGCCTGCACCGGGATCTTCTTGGAGGCGCAGTAATCGATCATCGCCTGCCGGCCGGGGAACTGCGCGCGATAGCGGTCATCCCGCCACGGCGCGATGATCTCCAGTTCGGGAGCGAGCGCGGCGGCGGTCAGTTCGAACCGGACCTGGTCGTTGCCCTTGCC
>DNDP01000189.1:6513-9892 GCA_003484235.1 Verrucomicrobiales bacterium | reverse complement strand
GAGAACACGATCTTCATCTTCATGACTGACAACGGCACCGCCGAGGGCATTCCCTGGGGAAACCTGGACGATTCCAAGTGGCAGGGGTTCAATGCGGGCATGCGGGGGAAAAAGGGAACGCAGTACGACGGAGGACACCGGGTTCCGTTCTTCATCCGCTGGCCTGCGGGCAACATCGGTGGCGGTCGCGACGTGCTGCCGCTGGCCGCGCACATTGATGTGCTGCCAACGCTGCTCGAATTGTGCGGACTGAAGCCGAAGCTGCCCAATCCGATCGACGGGCGCAGCCTGGTGCCATTGCTTCGGGGAGGAGAAGCTGATTGGCCGCAACGGACACTGTTTGTCCACGTGCAGCGTGAGGAGATCCCGCCGAAGTGGTCCCGCAGCGCGATCATGACCGACCGCTGGCGGCTGGTGGATGGCGAGGCGCTGTTCGACATGCTCGCTGATCCGGGGCAGCAGGACGATGTCGGCAAAGCTTTTCCCGAAGTGGTCGGGAGGTTGCGGGCAGAATATGAAAGGTGGTGGTCGTCCCTCACGCCGGCATTTGGCCGATTCGGCAGGATTGTCATCGGAGCGGATGCGGCCAATCCCACCGAACTGACCTGCCACGACTGGCATTCCGAAGAACCGGTGCCTTGGGATCAGGGGCACATCCGCCGCGACATGTGGGTCAACGGCTACTGGATGGTGGACATCGCCGAAGCCGGCGAATACGAATTCACCCTCCGTCGACAACCCAGGCAGGCTGGTTTTCCCCTGCAGGCCACCTCGGCCCGCATTCAACTTGGCGATGCAAATGCCTCCACCGACGTGGCGGAGGACGCTCGGCAGGCGACCTTGACCCTGAAGGTCCCAGCAGGCCCGGCCCGTATGCAGACCTGGCTGCGGAATGAGGCAGCAGGGAAGACCCGGGGAGCCTTTTTCGTCGAAGCGAAGCGCCTTCGCTAGGCCGGCAGGGCCGCAAATGCTCTGCGGGATCAGACCGGAAAAGAGAACTTCTCGGAATCGCCTGTTGACGAACGGTGATTATTTGAGATTCAGTCTCAACTGTGACATCGGCGAACGCAACCGCAGCCCGAGCACTCCCGCAATGGAGTGAAGCGGAGGCGTGGGCCTCGTTTCCGGGCGGCTGGGTGCATCTGGGCGGTTCCTTCGATGAGGAAGGGTTCAGCTTTGAGTGGCATGACTTCAAGGCGGGCCGCGACATTGACTGGGGCCGAAGCTTCCACCCCGACTCGATTGAGGTGTGTCTCAACTTGGAGGGCATCGGCATTGTCGGGTCGACCTCGGGCGAGATGGAATTTCAGCCGGCGACCGTCGGCATTTATGTCAATGGCCGGCAGCCGCTCACCGCCCGGAGGGTATCCGGGGGGAGGCACCGGTTTCTGACCGTGGAGCTGTCGCGGAAGTTTTTGCAGCAGCATCTGCAAAACGCGGAGTCGGGGTGTCGACCGGCTTTGCGCCAGATAATGGGAGCAAGCCGGCTGGAGACGGGGATTGGCGAGTGTGAACCGATGAGCACCCGGCAGCGGCAGCTGGTGAACTCGCTCATCGAGCCACCCGTGCCGCGCGGAGCGCAACGGCTCTGGTACCGGGGCAAGGCGCTGGAGTTCCTGGCGGAAGTGTTCTTCGTCGCCAATGAGAAGGACTTTTTCTGCTCGCGACAGAAACGCGTCTCGCGGGATCGGGTGGAGAAGGTGATCGAGATCCTTCGCAAGGACCTTGAGAACCCGCCCGCGCTCGAACAGCTGGGCCAGATCGTCGGGTGCAGCCCGTTCTACCTGAGCCGCACGTTCTCGCAGGAGACCGGGACGACGATTCCGCAGTTCCTGCGGCAGGTGCGGATGGAACGCGCCGCCGAGCTTTTGCTTGCCGGGCGGCACAACGTGACCGAGGTCGCGCTTGAGGTGGGCTACAACAGCATCAGCCATTTCAGCCAGGCGTTCTGCCAGTTGATGGGATCCTGTCCCACACTCTACGCGGCGCAGGAGAAGTCCCGGCGCACGGCCGCGAGACCGCAGGCGAAAGGCGAGTGACAATTCACCGCCAGCAATTCGTAATGACGCTACGGCGCGCCCGGTCCGTTCGTCTAGCCTGCGGGAATGAAACGGACATCAGTCTTCACGGCCAGCCTAGCCTCCGCCACTTTCCTCCATGCCGGTGAACCGGCACGGCAGTCGGTCTCTGCGCTGCCGACGGAGGTGACCGGCATCGGAGCGACCCGTCACGACGGATGGGTCTACGTTTGCGGCGGTCACGCGGGAGATGCGCACAAGGAGAGCCTCGATACGACGCTGTGTCGGTTTCGTCGCTTTTGTCTCGCCCATTGGTGGCTGGTTTTGAAGTGCCCGGTGACAGCGGGCAAGGTTTTGGCATGGCAACCGGGCGGCCATAACTGGCGGGAAATCGCGGAGCTGCAGACGAAGCGGTTCTTCCATCGCACGCTGCCGGTGGCCGATTCGCAACTGCTGATCATCGGCGGAGCCTCCCGCCAGGAAGGGCACCTCGCGGACGTGGAAGTGGTCACCATGGCGGACACGCTGGCCGCGAAGTGACAACTCGAAACGATCGAATATAGGAAAAAGGGCGCGCTTCTAGAGCGCGCCCTGTTCGTTTTGCAAGGGCAATGTTTCGTGGCTACTTCCCGATCGTCACATAGCGCTCCAGCCGGGCAACTTCCCCTTCCTTCACATACTTCCCGATCTCCTTCCGGAACTGGGCTATATCCTTGTAGGGCCGATACTCCTTGAACTCAAGGAGCATCCGGCGGCCGAGACCCGGGATCGAAAGGATCTCCTCGTCGGTCGCGGCATTCAGATCGATCGGAATGAACACATACTGCTCCAGCCGGGCGACCTCCGTCTCGTTGACGTATTTGCCGATCTCCTTGCGGAACTGCGCAAATGATCGATACGGCCGATACTCCTCGAATTCGTGCGCCATCTTGTTGCCCACACCGGGGATCAGCTTGATCTCCGCTTCGGGCGCGGTGTTCAGATTCAGGTGCAGAAACAGTTTCCCGTAGACCTCCTTGAGCTGATCCGCGTTGAGGGTCTGCTTAAGGTGATCGTTCAACTGGGTCATCGACAGGAACGGACGTTTGGCGACGAGCGCCTTGGACGCCGCTTCGCTGAAGTGAGGCACGGTCTGGAGTTCCGCCTCGGTCGCGGTGTTGGGATCCAGCAAGCCCTGCTGGCGGCCGAGCTGGGCGGAGGATTCGGAGAGCGGCAGGACGGTGAGGGCCGTGGCCAACGTGAACAGGGAATACAATGGGTTTTTCATGAGGTGGTTTCGGAAAGGTTGGTTGATGTTTCGTCAGTCGAAAGAAAGCGCGCCTGGCCGTAGATAATACCGAGCAGGCCCAGCAGCAGCATCA
>DNDP01000189.1:0-6325 GCA_003484235.1 Verrucomicrobiales bacterium | reverse complement strand
CAGCAGCAGCATCATGCCCGGCGCCAGCACCGGTGGCAGCGAATGGCCGACCAGGCACTCGCGCAACAGCGCCATGCCCGAAAGGGTCGGATCGATCTCGAGTTTGAATTCGGCCTTGCCGTCGAAATGCAGCCACACGCCGAGCAGTCCGCATAGTGCCACCAGCACCATCACCGTTTGAAACACCCGATGGCACCAGCGCGAACGCGACATCGCCAAAGCGATCGTCGCCGCCAGCGCGGCCCCAAGCACACCGATGGGCAGCTGCTGCCAGAAACCTTCGACGTGCTCCATCAGCAGCAGTTCGAGGCCGAGTCCCGCCAGCCCGAACAGCAGCGCGGCCAGCAACAGCCGCCGGAGCCGGTTCAAGGATGCTTGTCTGGATGGTTGTGTCTTCAAAGTTTACCTGCGAGGCAGACCAGTTCGGACCCGAGCCGGAACACCAGCCGACCGTCGGCAACGGCGTAACCGTATACGCGATCTTTCGGGTCTACCGACAGCGCGTTCTCGGCGAGCACGGCCAGTTCATCGGCCGGCGCGATCACCGTCGTCCGGCCGTTCTTGCCGAAGAAATAGATCCGCTCGCCGGCCGCCAGCGGCGACGCCCAGGTCGAATCACCGATTCGGCCGTCCCAGAGCGGCTCGCCGTCGGCCAACCGGTAACAGTAGACCAGCCCGGCGTCGGAAACGTAGTAGGCGCGACCGCGATGAATCAGCGGCGAGCCAAAGGCGGACGTCGCTTCGGCGGCGAGCCAGCCGTCGGCGACCGTCCGGCCGTCCAGCCGCACGGCCTGGTTCGCGCCCTTCTTGCGGCTGCCGATGAGCAGATGCTCGCCGTCGGTGGTCGGCGACGGCACGTTGTTGCCGTCAAAGCCGTCGCGCTCCCACAGCCGCTCGCCGTTCGCCGGAGCGTAGGCTATGAGCGACCCCGAGGCGCTGGCGATGATCTCCTCACGACCGCCGCGCTCGACGACAAGCGGCGTGGACCACGCGGAACTCGTCTCGCGATCCGTATTCCACTGGGTGACCCCGGTCGCCTTGTCAAACGACGCGATGAATGACTGCCCCTTGTGATCGACCAGCACGACCACGCCGTGGCCGGTCAACGAGGGCGAACTCCCCTGACCGTGATTGCCCTCGAACGGGCCGTAGTCGGTCGCCAGTTCGCGCCGCCACAGTTCCTTGCCGTCGTGCGTCAGCGCGATGAAGTCCCCGCTCTCGAACAGAGCATAAACACGGTCGGCATCCGCCGCGGGCGTCGGCGCCGCCTTGCTGATGTAATCGGAATCCTTCTCCGGCGCGGACGACGTCCACTGCTTCCTCCAGCGCTCGGTGCCGGTCGCGAGATCGAAGCACAGCAGGTGCAACGATTCCTTGTTGGTTCCCTCGACGGAGGTGACGAACACGTTCGCGCCGAAAATGATCGGGCTCGACTGGCCGGTGCCCGGCAGGGCCGCCCGCCAGGCCGGTTTGGTTTCTTCTGTCCACTTGAGCGGCAGGTTGGTGTCGCCGGTGTGCGACTGGCTGAACCCGCGAAAGCCGGGCCAGTCGGTGGCACCCGTCGCCAAAGCACCGGCGAGCAGGAGGGCGGCGCCCGTGAACAGTCGGACGCCACCACAACCCAACCGTTGACCTCCTTTGGTCGATCCACCGTGACCGGCGGATGAAAGCTTCATTGCCTGACGAGTTCCGGATCGTTTCATGGCCTGAGATAGACTTGGTAGAACTTCATCGCATTCGCGGGACCGACATCCTGCCACTCGGCGACGCCGGCTTCCGGCGTGGTCAGCACGGATTCGCGCACGAGCTGCCAGCTCTTCAGGTCTGTGGACCAACGGATGCCATAGCTGGCACCGCCGGCGGTCGGAAACCGCAGTTTGTTTCCGCCACTGTCGGGCACGATCGCGGACAACGTGACGGTTTCGGTGCGATCATACAACCGCACTTGCAGCTCCAGCGTCGGTGCGTCGCCAATGAGGCTGTCCTTCGTGTGGAAGTCGGGATAGGTCTTGATGCCGCCCTGGCTGCCGGCGTGGAGACTCGTGACGCTGAACACGAGTCGGCCCTGATTCAGCGCGTGTTGCAGGTAACGAACAGTCCCCGGCTGCGAAAGGTCCACGTCGAAGGACACGACCGTGTCTTCGGGAACGGTCTCGCCGGCAGCGACGGCTGCGAGAGTTCCGACCGCAAATGGCCGGGCCTCGTAGGGTGCGGCGTAGGTCACGTTCTTCGAGGAGTCGATCTCGATGCCGCCGGCATCCTTGTCCGCCACGTACTGCGGATGACCGTTCGTCAGGTAGCTGAAGAGGGGATCGATGGTGGGATCGTAGGCAAACTCGAATCCGTTGGCGGTCATCACGGGCACCTTGGCGGAGACCATTTCATAGGCCGCTTCGCCGCGACGGGCCTCGATGGCTGGCGCGGTGTCAAATCCCAGAACGAAGAAGCCATGCCGGGCGAGCCCGTCGACTCCGCGGGAGCGAAAGGTGGGGGCCGTCTGAAGGGTGCCCGGCGGGCCGGTGAAGGGATAGCTCCACCGATCATGTGCCGGCTCATTCTGCGCGAGCGGGGAAGCGTCGCGCTTGTAACGGACTTCCAGCCGGGCGGCCACCAGATTGCAGTGCGCGCCGGTCGCGGCAAAGCGGATGACGAGATTCGACGCATCGCGGCCGCGCAGGTTCCACGTCCAGCGCGACTCCACCGTGTCGCCGAAACCGCCAGTCACGCGGGAAAGCTCCTCCCGCGCCGTCGCCAGCGACACGGTCCCACCGCCCGACTCGAATTCGAGCCGCCCGCTGTCCACGTCGAGCTGCGTGCCGGAAACCCGCGCCTCGAACACGACGATCTCCGGCTTTTTCGCGAACGAGTCGGCGACCGGGAAGACAATCGCGCCCCCCGGGTTGTAGATGTTCTTGCTGCCCGTCACCATCGCGCCGGGCGTGTGCTGCCGGAGGACGGCGTCGCCGGAAGGAGCACTGCCGGGATCACCGGCGGCCATGGTGAAGTCGAGCCACTCGGAGAATTCCGTGTCGGGTTGTCCGGCCAAGTGGGGTGGTTCGAACGAAGCGACTCCGGAGAATGCCGCGCCGAAACAAAGAGCGGGGACCGCCGCCCTGAGGGCAACGCTGGCAGAGGAATGACGTGCCATGCCCGCAATTGAAGCGGCTGCGCTCCTCGTCCGCCAACGGTGGCTTGCGAATGGTTGACGGCGATTTGCCGTGAGCGCCCGCACGACGAGGCGTTCAGCAACCCGCGAATCCGACATCGATGATCGCCGGTACTCAAGTGAGTCCATGAAAGGCCATCTATTTCGCCGTGGCGGCGGCGAGTTCGCTGTATTTGCCGACGAGATCGTTGTAGGCGAGCGTGCGTTCGTTCAACAGTTCGACGGCGTGATTGTAGTTGGTCGCCAGCTCGTTGTACTGCGCGACCGTCTCGTTGAGGTCGCGGGCGAGATCACGGATCTGATCGTGGTTCTCCCGGATGCGGACGTCGCGTTCCTCGACGGCGGCAGACCACTTGCGGACGCTTTCCTTGAGCTGTTCGCCGGCGGATTCCAGCTGCGCGACCTTGTGCTGTTCCAGCCGGAGTTCGCCGTTGGTTTTCTGGAGATCGGCGGTGAGGGTGGTGATCTGCGTGCGGAGGATTTCAATGTCCTCGGTCTGGCCGCTGATGGTGGCGTCGCGGTCGTCGAGTTCCTCCGCCTGTCCGATACGGATGGCTTCGAGACGGTTGATCTCCTGGTTGAACTGGCGGTTGTCCTGCCACTGGGTGACGCACAGGACACCCAGCGCGAGGACGCCGGCCAGGTTGATGAAGGATAGGATGCGCATGGAGAAAGGCCGGGGTTCAGTTGTCGGTTTCGGGCCGGATCTCAAAGGCCACTTTCTGGATGCCGATGCTGCGGACGATGTCGAGCGCACGCACGATGTCTCCGTGCATCGCCTCGCGATCGCCGCTGATGAAGACGCGGAGGTCGGGGTTCTCGGCAAGCATGAGGGTCAGGCGGGTGGTGAGTTCATTCGGGCCCATCGGCTGATTCTCGAGAAACAGCACGCCCCCCTTGTCCACGGACAGGCTGAGCAGGTCCTTCTTCGTGTCCGGTGTGGCGGCCGCGGCGGTGGGAAGATCGACCTTGACGCTCTTGAGATTGACCATGCTCAGGCTCACCAGCATGAAGGCGGCGAGCAGGAAGAACATGATGTCGATCAGAGGAATGATCTCGATGCGCGCCTCGTTCTCGGGCGGCAGTTTGGAACCGAGCTGGACGGGCATGGCGGTCAGGCGTTGACGAGTTTGCGCGCGAGGGCCGGGGCGGGGTCGGCGCCCGGAGCGGACCGTTCACCCAACGCTCGCCGGCGTGCGAACGCCTCGAGGTCGTGACCGTGGTGCCGGGCCGACTCGACGATCAGTTCGACGTGATTGATCGTTCGCTCGAGGCGCGACCGGAAATGCGAAAGCCGGCGGTTGTAGTAGTTGAACGGCAGCAAGCACAGGATGGCGATGCCGAGACCGCAGGCGGTGGCGATCAACGCTTCGGCGATGCCGCCGCTCACCTGCGCGGCTGCCAGCTCGTCGCCGCCGACGAAGCTGAACGAGTGCATGATGCCGACGACCGTGCCGAGCAGGCCGAGCAACGGTGCCAGCGTGATGAAGGTGCCGAGCACCCACAACCGTTTCTCCGCGTGCTCCAGTTCCTCGGAGGCGCGGAGCTGCATGGCACCCAGGAGCGAACTGTGGGCGTGCGTGAGCCCGTCCCGGACGGTGGCCAGAAACGGGTCCCCCGGCCGGTCGGAGAGCTGGACCGCCAGCTCGAACTGGCCGTCGGTGATCGCCTCGAACGTTTCGTTCAACTGCCGTGAGTTGGACCGGCGGGAGAGCGTCAGCCACCAGAGCGCGCGCTCCAGCACGACGAGCAGGGCAGCGAGCAGGCAGACCAGAATGGGCCACATGATGGGCCCTCCCCGGAGGAAGAACTCCACAACGACGTTGGCGAGCATGGGATTCATGATTTCAGTGTCGGTTCGGATCTCAGCGATTCAGTTCAAAGCGGATGGTGACTTCAAAGCGGCGGATGGGGCCGCGTTCGAAGCGCCAGCGGTCCTGGATGACGCGGACCGCCTCCTCGTTCAACAACGGCCACGGACTTGGCCTGGACGGCTGGGCCTCGATCACCCGCCCGTCGGCCCCAACCGAGAAAACCACCGTGACAGCCCCTTCCTGTCTTTCACGGACGGCCTGCCGTGGATAACGCGGCGCGGGCTGCCGGCCTTCACCAGAGCCAAAGATGAGCGTCTGCACCGCGGGCGCCGGTGCCGATGCAACCGCCTGATCGACCGGAGCACGGGTCCGCGCCGCCTGTTCGATTTCGACAATGCGCACCGGCCCCTCAACCGGCAGCGCGAACGCGAGCGTGTCGGTCAGCTCCGCCACGGCGGGCATGGGCGGAAGGTCCGGCGGCGTAATCGGATCGATCAGTGGCGGTGGTTCCAGGGGATCAGGAGCCGGCGCCAAAGGATCGGAAATCGGCTCCGGTTCGCTGGCGAGTTCCACGTCCAGGACTTCAACCGGGGGCAGCTCCGGCTCGGGCGGCTGCGGCTGCGGCCGATGGTACGGCAGGCTGAATCCCAGCAACCCAACCGTCAGCATGGAGACCCACAGCACCAACGTCAGCGTGGCGTTCCATGGGGTTGATTGAATGGGATTCATGTCAGTGACGACACGGATGGCTGCAGGGTCGGCCGGCTGACAGGCCGGATGCGCAGACCCGGATCAAACCCCGGCTGGGGGTTCCGGCGGCTTCAACGAGCGCCATCAGATTGAGCGGTTGTTTCAACATGAGCTTCACCCGGGCGTCACGACAGGCACCCGTCGTATGTGCCCACGCAAGGCACTGAGCACGATGCGCTTGGATTGATTGGACTCTTCGGGGGTGCGACGCCACGACAAAAGCCCCTCTTTATCGTTCTTGCTCCCACCCCCGGCTATCGGTGAATTGCGAAAGTTTGTCGGTGAAACGACTTCGTTCGGGCGCGCAAGCATCCCGTTTCACCTTTGTCCGTCGTGGGCCCCCCACCGCTCTGCCTCACGTTCGCAACGAAGAGCGGCTGGTCCAGAGGCCAATCAGCCGCCGGGCGCTGCGCCCGGCGGCCTCGCTTGGACCGAACTGCGACGGAGGAACGTGCGCAGCCAGTGGTCAGAACGTCAGCTTCAACCCGGCGAAGTAATTGCGCCCGTCGAGGACCTCGATGCCGTCACTGCGGACGCGCGAGAAATAGCGTTCGTCGAACAGATTATTGATGCCCGCGACCACCGTCACGTTGTC
>DNDP01000188.1:9608-22730 GCA_003484235.1 Verrucomicrobiales bacterium | reverse complement strand
CGACCCTCAACGAATACCGCAAGTACATTGAAAAGGACGCGGCACTGGAACGCCGCTTTCAGAGCGTGAAGGTCGAGCCGCCGTCGCTGGAGGACGCCATCGCGATCCTCAAGGGCCTGCGGGGCAAGTACGAGGACCACCACAAGGCCAACATAACCGATCCGGCGATCGAGGCTTCCGTGAAACTTTCCGACCGTTACATCACCGACCGGTTCCTGCCGGACAAGGCCATTGACGTCATGGACGAAGCCGGCTCCCGCGCACGCATCGGCGCGATGACGAGGCCGCCGGAAGTGAAGGATCTCGAGGCCGAGATCGAGAATCTTCGCACGCAGAAGGAGAAGGCGATCAAGGAGCAGGACTTCGAGGGCGCCGCCGCGATGCGTGATCGCGAGAAGCAGGCCAAGGAAAAGCTCGAATCGGTGCTCGACGCCTGGAAGAGCGACCGCGAAGAGAAACGGGTCACCGTGGACGAGGATGACATCCTGCAGGTCGTTTCCAAGTGGACCGGCATTCCGCTCCAACGGATGGAACAGGGCGAGGCGCAGCGACTGCTCCGGATGGAGGAGGAATTGACCCGCACCATCATCGGTCAGCGCGAAGCGGTGGGCGCCATCAGCAAGGCGCTTCGGCGTTCACGGGCGGACCTCAAGGATCCCAAGCGGCCGATCGGCACCTTTGCACTGCTTGGCCCCACCGGCGTGGGCAAGACACTGCTTGCGAAGACCCTGGCCGAAACGATGTTCGGCGACTCGAAGTCGCTCATCCAGCTCGACATGAGCGAATACATGGAAAAGTTCACCGTCTCGCGCCTGATCGGTTCGCCTCCCGGCTATGTGGGTTATGAAGAGGGCGGGCAGCTGACCGAACAGGTCCGGCGCAAGCCCTACAGCGTGATCCTGTTCGACGAGATCGAGAAGGCCCACCCGGACGTGATGAACATGCTCCTGCAGATTCTGGAGGAGGGCAAGCTGACCGACAACGTCGGGCGCGTGGTGAACTTCCGCAACACCATTGTCCTGCTCACGTCGAACGTCGGCGCCGAGATGATCAAGAAGTCGGCCCTGGGCTTTGGCCCGATCAACGACGAGGTCACCTATGAAAAAATGCGTGACCGGATCATGGAAGAAGCCAAGAAGGCTTTCCGCCCCGAGTTTCTCAACCGTCTGGATGACGTGATCGTCTTCCGTTCACTGACCAAGCCGGATCTCATCGAGATTCTGGAGCTCGAGATCAAGAAGGTCGAACTGCGGCTGAAGGCCCGCAAGATTCAGCTGTCGCTCGACGACAAGGCGAAGGATTTCCTGGTCGAGAAGGGTTACGATCCCGATTACGGTGCCCGGCCGATGCGGCGGGCCGTGGAGAAACATCTGGAAGACCCCCTGGCCGAAGAAATACTGCGCGATCATCTTCACGACAACGATCCGATCCAGGTCACCGTCGATGGCGACAAGCTGAAGTTCATCCAGAACGAACCCGCCGCCGGTCCTGAAGCGGTCTCGAATTGACAGACATCAACTCAGGCAGCGCCGCCCCGCATACCGGGGCGGCGTATTGCTTCCCCGGCTCGTCGACGAGCCGGGGTGCCGCGCGGATGCCCGCAGCACCGGGATTAAGCTACGGATAGCGCTCTTGAACCATGTCCATCTGGGGAATTCGAATCTTCTTCCTGGTGCTTTGCGCCCTGGGCGGCTACGCCGTCAGCCAGGTGAGGCCGGAGATGATCGGAGATGGTTCGTTGGGGGTGATCATCGGTTTCGGATTCGGCGGTCTGATGGTCGCGATCGATGAGATGCTCCGGGGATTTTCGCTGCGGACGTTCTCCTCGGTGACCTTCGGACTGCTGCTGGGCAGCATCATCGCCATGCTGCTGGATCGCAGCGGGCTGTTCCAATGGGCCGACGAGCGAGAGATGTGGCTGATCCGCCTGGCGATGTTCCTGGGCTTCGGCTACATCGGCATCCTGCTGGCGCTCCGCAGCAACAAGGAGGATTTTTCCCTGATCATTCCCTATGTCCGCTTTACGCGGCAAAACCAGCCCGAGGATCTGCTGCTCCTCGACACGAGCGTCATCATCGACGGCCGCATCCTGGCCGTGCTCGAGCTGGGACTGATCGACGGAGTGGTTGTCGTTCCGCGTTTCGTCCTGCGCGAGCTGCAGCAGCTCGCCGACTCGGCCGACCGTTCCAAGCGCGAAAGGGGCCGGCGCGGCCTGGAGATGCTCAACCAGCTGCAACGCTCGGAAAATACTCCCGTCAAGATTCACGAGGCCGAAGTGCCGGAGGAAACCGAGACCGACGCCAAGCTGATACGTCTCGCCCGGGCGCTCAATGCGAAGCTTTTCACCAACGACTACAACCTCGCCCGGGTGGCGGAACTGCAGTCGGTGCGTCTGGTCAGCATCACCGAGCTGGCCAAGGCGTTGAAAGGCACTGTCCTGCCCGGGGACGTGGTCGAGCTCAAGATCGTCCGCGAAGGCCGCGAGAAAGGGCAGGGCGCCGGTTACCTGCAGGATGGCACCCTGGTGGTGGTGAACGACGCCATGCGGCTCGTCGGTCAGACGGTCACGGTGGAGGTCGCCAACCAGGTGCAGACCGGCGCCGGTGTCATCTACTTCGCCGAGCTCAAAAACCCATAGCCATCCGCGACGTACGAGTTCAACATCCTGACATGGAACTGGTCACCATCTTCAAGACGTTCAATCCGGCCGAGGCACAGGTTCAGCGCTCCCGGCTCGAGGCCGCCGGTTTCGATGCCAGCATCAAGAATGAGCTCTCCTCGATCATGATCGACGGCTACACGATGGCCGCCGGTGGCATCCAGGTCCAGGTTCCGGAAGACCAGGCGGCGGATGCCCGGGCTCTGTTGGAGCCTGTCGATGATTCCGCGAATGAAGACTGACTGGTCCCTTCACGCCCGCAGGCTGCGCAGGCTGCTCGGCGTCCGCCAGGTCATTGCCGATCCCGCCCGATGCAAGACATACGCCGGCGATAAATGGTTTGCCGCCCGCGAGCCCGACCTGGTCGTTCTGCCGCGCCACACGGCCGACGTCAGCAGGCTGATGCGCTATGCGAGCCGCAACCGGCTCGACGTGACGCCCCGCGGTGCCGGTCATGGTTACGTCGGGGGGTGCGTGCCGGTTCGCGGCGGTATCGTCGTCTCGCTCGAACGGTTGAACCGGATCCGTGAGGTTCATGCGGGCGATTTCGTCGCCGTCGTGCAGCCCGCCGTGTTGACCAAGTCGCTGCAGGATGCCGTGGAAAAGGCGGGCCTGTATTATCCGCCCGATCCCGCCAGCCGGGCCGACTGCAGTCTCGGCGGCAACATCGCCACCAACGCCGGCGGTCCGCGCTGCCTGAAGTACGGGGTCACCCGCGACTACGTGCTGGGCCTGGAAGTGGTGCTGCCTGACGGCGCGGTTTGCCGCCTGGGCAGCCGCTGTCACAAGAACAAGACCGGCTTTGACCTGCACCGGCTCTTCGTTGGCAGCGAGGGCATGCTGGGCATTGTCACCGAAGCCACCCTCAAGCTCCTGCCGCTGCCGCCGTTTCGGGTCTGCCTTGGCGTTGGTTTTGCCAACGCCCATGCCGCGACGCGGGCGCTGACCGCGATCTTCTCCGCGGGTTTCCTGCCTTGTGCCCTGGAGATCGCCGATCAGTTCACCCTGGCCGCCGCCCGTAAACGCACCGGCAGCCGGCAGCTCGAAGGCTGCAACGCCATGCTCTTCGTGGAACTCGACGGGCAGGAGGCCTCCGTGCGGGGCGAGCTCAGGAAGCTCGAAAGGATCCTTCGCGGTTACAAGCCACGTTTCGTCAACCGCGCGGTGGGCGCGGCGCAGGTCGAACAGCTCTGGGGACTTCGCCGCGAGTTTTCCTATTCCCTGCGCGACACAGGCCTGACCAAGCTCAACGAGGACGTCGTGGTTCCCCGCAGCCGGCTGGAAGACTTGTTCAAGCTGGCCGCCCGGCTGCAGAGGCGGCACCGCCTGCCGGTCGCGTGCTTCGGGCATGCGGGCGACGGCAACATCCACGTGAATGTGATGGTGGACTACGACGCCCGGGGAGCGAAACGGCGGAGCGAGAAATGTCTCGATGAACTGTTCAAGCAGGTGATCCGGTGGGGCGGCGTGGTCACCGGCGAACATGGTATCGGCCTCGCCAAGAAACCGTGGTGGAAGCTGGCGGCCCCGAAGGAGGTTCGCGCGCTACACCAGACAATCAAGACCGCGCTCGATCCCTCGGGCATTCTGAATCCCGGCAAGTTTCTCGGCTGATCGTGGGGGGCGGGAACGCGGCAGTCAGTCACCGTTGTTCCGTGGGTGTCGGCTTTCCTCGACGACCTTCTGCGCGAGTTCGGCCGGCATTTCCTCGTAGTGGCTGACGGATTCCGTATGCACGCCGCGACCGCCTGTGAGTGAGCGCAGCTGCGAGGAGTAGTGGTAGAGCTCCCGCTGCGGGACCTGCGCCTTGATGGTCTGAAGGCCGTCACTGCCCTCCATTGACAGGATCCGTCCCCGGCGGCTGGAGAGATCCCCCAGCACCGCGCCCATGCGATCTTCCGGCGCCTGAATCTCGATCGAGCAGATCGGCTCCAGCAGGCAAGGGTGCGCCTTGAGAAACGCCTCCCGGAAAGCGGCCTTGCCGGCGATCTGAAACGCGATGTCCTTGGAATCCACCGGATGCATCTTCCCGTCGTAAAAATCCACCTTTACATCGACAACGCGGTAGCCGGCGAACACGCCTTCCTCGCACGCCGAGCGGACGCCCTTCTCGACGGAGGGCACGAACGAGCGGTCCACATTCTGGCCGGTGAGCGATTCGGTGAACTCCACGCCGGTGTTGCGCGGGGCCGGTTCGAGCCGCATCCAGACCTCGGCAAACTGGCCCGCGCCGCCTGTCTGCTTCTTGTGCCGATACTTCGACTCTCCGTTGAGCCGGATGGTCTCGCGGTAGGGCACGAGCGGCTCCGCCAGCTCGACATCGACATTGAAGCGTCGCTTCAGGCGGTCGCAGATCACCTGTAGGTGCAGTTCACCCTGGCCGGAGATGACCGTCTGGTGGAGCTCCGGATCCACGCGGAAGAGGAATGTGACATCCTCCTCGTGAAGCTGGGCGAGGCCCATGGCGATGCGGTCCTCGTCCGTTCGGGAACCCACCTTCAGGGCGGCGTGGATGTTGGGGGCGGGATAGTTGACCTTCGGGAGCGTGAGTGGGCGGTTGAGCGAGCAGAGGGTGTTGCCGGTGTGGGTGTCGCGAAGCTTCACCATTGCGCCGATGTCCCCCGCGTTCAGCACCCCGGCCGAGGCGCGGTTCTTGCCGGTGGTGATGAAGAGCTGGCCGATCCGTTCGCCGACCTTGCGGTCGCTGTTATAGAGGTCGATGCCCGGCCGGACGCTGCCCGAGTAAAGCCGGAAAAAGGAGAGCTCGCCCACGTGGGGCTCGCTGAGCGTCTTGAAGACATACAGAACCGGATCGGGATCGTTCAGTGCCACCTCGGCCGCATTACCATCCGCGTCGAGCGCCGGCACCCTCCGCCGGTCGGCGGGGGAGGAGCCGTATTTCGCAATGAAGTCCATCAGCCGGGCGACGCCCACGTTGGTCTCGCCGGACACGGCGAACAGGGGGATGAACGACTCGTTCTGCACGGCCGCATGGATGCCCGACCGCATCTCCTCCTCGGAGAGACCGCCGTCGTCGAAAAACTTGGCCAGCAGCGATTCGTCGGACTCGGCGATGAATTCGATCAGCTGACGGTGCAGTTCGCCGACCCGTTCCTTCCACGGGCCCTCCGCCGGCTGCTCCTCGAACCTGCCGCTGCCATCGGTGGCGTAGGTGATCACTTCGCTGCGGAGCACGTCCAGCACCTGGTTGAAGCCGGGACCGGGATTCAGGGGAATGGACATGGGAAACACCCGGGGTCCGAAGCGCGCCCGGGCCTGGTCCAGCACCGCCTCGAAGCTGGCGTTCTCCTTGTCGCACGCGGTCACGGCGATGAGCTTGGGAATCTGGTAACCGGTGGCGTACTCCCAGACCCGCGTCGTGCCCCACTCGAGGCCGTGCCCGGCGTGGACCACCAGCAGGGCGAAATCTCCGACCCGGAGCGCACCCAGCCCTTCGCTGATGAAGTCCGCGTAGCCCGGGGTGTCGATGATGTTGAACCTCCGCTCCATCCACTCCGTGTTGAGGACGGTGGCGTGGACGGAGATCTGTCGCTTCTGCTCGCTGGGATGGTAATCCGAGACGGTCGAGCCCGCGGCGATGCTGCCCAGGCGCCCGATGACGCCCGCGCAGGCCAGCATCGCCTCGCTGAGCATGGTCTTGCCGGAGGAAGCGTGCCCGGCGATGACGAAGTTACGGATGTCGGCGGCTTGATAGGATTTCATGGCCGGAGTGTTTGGAGGTTATTATCCGGCATCTTGAACCAAGATGGCCCTGTTTCCCAAGCAAGTTTTGCTGTCCGCGCGCCGGGGATCGACGAACGGTCTGCAGTCCGGCTGCCCGGTAATTCGGGCAATAATCAGCGCCACTGCCTTTGGGCAGCCATCAATGAAACCACGGTGTCAACTACTCTGGAGCCTTCTTTCGGGTGAAGTTCCAGTGAAAGCTGATTTGACTCGGTTCCTTGTCAAACTGGCCTTCCATGGTGGAGGCTCCCTGGAAGGAGTTGGTATCGTTGGAGCTGCCCTGGTGAAATACCAGACTCGGCGTTATCGCCGAGCCTGGAAACAGCTCGTTGCTTGCAAAGCTCTCTTTCACGCACGTGTTGCAGTTGACCACCTCGTAGCCGTGCTCCCCCCTTCGCAGGTCGGCGTGGGCTGTCCCGCTGTTCCCGATGGAAAGTGCGTAGTTTGCGCCGCTGCCGTTGGTGGTAACACCAAGCATGATCGAGAGCGCATGCCTGCCTGTTGCCGAGTATTCGCTGACGGTTGCCACATCTCCGCAGTGGTGGCCGTCAAATCCCGGACAGACCTTGCGCCGAATATTTATCAGCTTGTCGAGATGTTCCAGATGGCCGGTGACGGTCAGCAGCACGGTGTCTCCGAAGACAAATTCATCCGTAACGACGCCCTCGAATACAGTTTGCCGCACGCGATCCCGAAAGAAGTGCTCATCGATCTCCGAAACCGTTCCTGTTTCCTTGATCTTTACCGATCCACTCCAGATCAGATCCGAGCAGTGTTGCAGGATCTGCTCCACATCTTCGTGACCCAGATCGAAGCAGCCGGGCTGATTCTCGATCCCCAACAATTCCTGCTGTCGGATGATCGAGACAAGATCGATCCTGAGCTTGTCCCGCTCCTGCGGCTTCTGCGCACAGCACTGCTCGATTTCCTGGAGGCAGGCGCGCGCGCCGGCGCAGATCGGCAGGTCGGCCAGTGAGGTTGCCGAAGGGCAGTCGGAGTAGCCAATCAGCTGGAGCTGGCGGGATATCCCCAGAGCAATTCCTGCAAGTCCCGTCAGCAGTGAGCAGTTGCTCTCGACCATGGGAAAGAGCGGCGAGATGCGATCGTGGTAGAAAATGCAGCCCTCCAGCCCGATCTCATGGACCGGCAGGCCTTCATCCGTGGTGCCCGCCAGTTGTGCACGCCGGGATGCTGCCAGTTGCAGGCCGATTCGGTGACTTACGGCCGCCAATTCGGTCTCCAGATCTGCCAGGATCGCCTCCGTCGCGGCAATGCGCTCCGGGAAGCAGAGCTGGGAAGCGTTCAAATAGCCGGAGGCGGACGCAGTATCCAAGGGCCTTGGCCGGGCGATGCCTTGCAACCGGGGCGAAGGCCGGGCTGTGGCGGCCACCGCCAACAACTCCAGCTCCGAGTTCTCGGCAAGGCATGAGCCATAGAGACCGCCACGGGAGATGGCGATACGGGCGGTGTTTGTTCCCACCCGGCTGGGCAGCAGCTGAAAACCGGTTCCATCGAGGTTGGCCATGAAACTGACGACCTGTCGGCGATCAAAACCCGGAGGTGTATCAAAGGTGAACTCAAGCGTTGCCGCGCCTATTGTGGCGAGATCGTCGGGTTCAATCATGACGGCTCCAAGAATTCCCCGGGCAAATGGCAGACTGCCGACATTCGTTGCCAAAGTCATCGTGACCTGGGTGGCCTGTGCCACCACGTTCGATGGAAACTGCAACGAGATTCGGCCGGGACCCGCAAGATAGAGATCGGAGCCGCCACCATTGAGGGTAATTAGCGTCGTAACCGTCTGATTGGTGTCCGTCTCCGGAGTGACCGTGATCCCGGGCGGGCCCTCGGCGGATCCGGAGTAGGCGCGGAAAAACTGCTGTGGAGGAATGTTCAGGCTGGGTATGGTGAAGGCGAGCTGACCGCCGGTCGCCACGCCGGAATAGAGATAAAACCAGTTGGTGAGATTCCCCGAAGCCTCGACGACGAACCGATCCCCATTGTTGCCGAACACGGACAACTTGGGCCCAAGAATTTCGAAGGCAGGGGGCGACAGTTGCGGAGGAACTTGAGCGTCGGATTCCAACGCCGTAGGGATCAGGGTCCAACAAAGCACAAGTCCGCTGAGGGACCTCAACGATTGTGTTTTCATAGGTATCCAGTTGTATGCTGGATAGTCTGCTTCCGCGGCCGGCCGGCAAGGGAAATTGTGTCAGACTCCCGTTTGGCCGCCCACCATCACTACGAACTCCCCCTTCAGCGGGCGTTCCTGCAGCCGGGCGGCCAGTTCGGCCGGCTTGCCGCGAAGGAAGTCCTCAAACTTCTTCGTCAGTTCCCGGGCCAGCACGACGGGGCGGTCCGGCATGATGGCCGCCAGTTCGCCCATCAGCTTCCCGATTCGGAAGGGTGACTCGTAGAGGACGAGCGTGCCGGGCACTTCCTTGAGCCGTTCGAGCCGGTTGCGGCGCTGTCCGGACTTGTGCGGGAGGAAGCCCACGAAATGAAACTCGTCCGCAGGCAGGCCGCTGGCGGTGAGTCCTGCCACCAGCGCACACGGACCGGGGACGGCCTCGATGCGGCAACCCGCGGCCAACGCGGAGCGGACCACCCGTTCACCCGGATCACTGATGCCCGGGCTGCCGGCGTCGCTGACCAGCGCGACCTTCTCGCCCCCCCGCAGGCGCTCCAGAATCTCCTCCGTCCGCCGCGCCTCGTTGTGCGCGTGGTAGCTGACCATCGGTTTCTGAATCTCCAGATGCTTCAGCAGCAGTCCCGTGCGCCGCGTATCTTCGGCGGCGATCACGTCGCACTCGCGCAGGACGCGCATCGCCCGCAGCGTGATGTCCTCCAGATTCCCGATCGGCGTGGCGACGAGGTACAACGTCGCCGGCGTCAGCGGCGGGAGGGTTCGGGCCGGTGAGTCAACCGACGGTTGCGATCGAGGATTCATCGATTGATCCATGCGCTTTGCGAGCAGAACGATAGGACGGGATCTTGGGAGGAGCGAGCCTCAAACAGTCCAACCAGGGCGCGCGAGGGAATAGTTGGAGTCCGTGCGACCTCTCAAGATTGATCGCGATCATCATGCCTGGACCCAGCAACCAGAATCGAATCGTTGGAACCGCCGCCGGCCGGCTTGCGCTCGTGGCGGCTTTGCTCGGACTGGTGCTCACCGGTTGCCGCACGGTGCCGCCGACCGAGCAGCGACTCGTCTCACGACCGGTGATGCAGTTCAACGAACGTCCGGCGTTTGTCACGAACTCGTCACTGCTTTCCCAGACGGAGCCCGGTGCCGCCGTTTCGGGCGGCGGGGCGAACTCCGGCTGCACCAGCTGCCGGTGATTCCCCTTCATGAGCCGCTGTCCCGCCATGTTGTTGTCTGTCGCGCTGCTCGGCGCTTCCGTACCCGCGATTCGTGGTGAGAACACTGTCTCCGCCGACTTGACCGCCATCCGTCTCGCATCACACGAGGACGGCCGACCGGTCTCGCTGGCCGGATTCGGCGGCGGGATCGTCGTGCTCGATTTCTTCGCCTACTGGTGCGCTCCGTGTCGTACGGTGTCGCGCGCTCTCGAGCAGGAAGTGCGGGCGCACTACCTGGCGCGCGGCGGCAATCCGGCGGGAATTCCCGTCCAGCTTGTTTCGGTGAATATCGAATCGGAACAGCCCGGTTTGACCGAAGCGTTCATTCGGGAGACGGGGCTTGAGCAGGTCTGGCATGACCACGACGGCCGGCTGTACTCGGCGTTCAGGGGGGAGGGTCTACCACTCGTGGTGGCGCTGGATCTGACCCAGTCCGGCAAGGTGACGATCGTCTTCCGATCGAGCGGCCTTGAGAGCATCGGACCATTGCGGGGAGCCATCGACGCCATCGGCGGCGGAGGTTCGACCGGCTCGGACAATGCGTCCGAGAGCGGGCCCGTTGGGGTGCTTGCCATCTCGGCGGTGGAGGCGTTGTTCGAGGGTAACTTCAGCGATGACCTGCAGTTGACCCAGTCGCTGATCCGCTACCGTTCGGAGACTTCGCGCAATGCTTGGGATGTGGCCGTGGGGCTCGCTTCGATCGGCATCGACTACCGACCGTCGCCCTTCGATTTCCTTGGAAGTGCGACGCGCGTGGATGAACTGCGTCCCTCTATCGCGGCGAACGTCCGCCACCGGCCGGCGGATCGTTGGACGCTGCTGGCCGGGGCCGGCTATTATGACGGATTCACCGACTATCGTTCCGCCTGGTTCAATGAGTACTTCGAGCAGCAGTTCAACAATCCCTCCGTGGGCACGGTTCCCGGGTTCGTCGCGGCGGACCCGGAGGGGTTCAATGTCTCCGGCGGCGTGCGCCACGAGTATCTTCCCGCCGCCGGCTTCATCGAGTTCAACGGCAGCTACCAGCGCGATCGCATCGCGCCCGGCTATGAAATCGATTTCAACGGCCTCACCCGTGGAATCGACCTGCTGGAATCGGGCGTCTATCGACTCACGTTCGAGAATGTGCCGCATCGACGCGTGCGCACCCGGCTGGATCTTCAGATAACGGACACCACGGAGCGCAACCTCCGCCACGGGATCAATGGCGCGGCCAACGTCGCCCTGGGTGAAGCCTGGACCTTGCGGCTGCTCGCCGGGGGAGCGATCGAGGATCCGGAGTTTGAAGCATGGTTTGCCGGGACTGCCTTGGAGTACGCCGTTTCGCCCGCCTGGCAACTGTTCGCGAGCGGGCGCTACTACCAGGACACGGGTGAGATCGAGAACTCGCTTTCGTTCTCGACGGCCGCCCCCGGTGTGCGGGCCTGGCACGCGGGGCTGGGCATCCGGCATGTCGCCGGC
Source organism: Verrucomicrobiales bacterium (assembly GCA_003484235.1). Taxonomy (GTDB): domain Bacteria; phylum Verrucomicrobiota; class Verrucomicrobiia; order Limisphaerales; family RI-55; genus RI-55. Next base: position 11,503 of record DNDP01000188.1, on the reverse strand, counting down.
CGCTCGGTATTCAAGCTCTTTGCCGCGCCCTACTTCACCGACTACGAACCGGTCGACCTCGGCACACTATTCTTCGCCAACCTGTACTCCGACCGTTCCTGGGTGTTGATCCAGGCGGCCTGGCAGTTTGAGTTTTGAACCGATTGAATCGCTTGTCCGCCATGAACATTGCACCCAGCCGCCTCACGTCCCGCGTGGCTTCGTTTGTCGCCTGCGCGCTCGCTTTGTTGTTGGCCGCCCCCGCCGCCGCTCCTGCGCAAATGTATCGTGCCGGCGACGTGATCCAGCCCTTCAGCTTGGTCAACCGCGCGACCGGCCAACCCGTTTCACGCGATGAGCTGGCCGGCAAGATCGTGTTCATGGAGTGGTTCGCGTGGTGGTGTCCCTTCTGTCAGCTCGCCGCGCGCACCGTCGGCCCGGCGTTGCGCGATGCCTATCCGGACGGCAATCCCGCCGGAATCGAGATCATCCACGTGGGGGTGAACCTCCAGGCCAATGCCGAGTCGCAGACGCAGAATTTTTTGAACAACGCCGATTTCGATGTGGTGTTGAACGACTTCACCCGCGCGCTGGCCGGGCGGTTCCAGAATGGTGGACAGCCCATCTTCGCGATCATCAACGGCGTCGCCGGCTCTCCCAGCCACGACCAGTGGGAACTGCTCCTGCATCAGGACGGTTACGGTGATCTCAACTTCGACGACAATCTCGCCCTGTTTCGCGCGGCGATAGATTCCGTTCAGCCCCCGCCGCCGAGAGTGAACGGCATCACCATCGGGCAGGGCGGCTCGCGATCGATTGAGTTGAACATCCCGGCCGGGCACACCGCCACCGCCGAGGTGTCCACCAACCTGATGAACTGGGAGCCGCTGCGGGAGAATCTGGTGGGCGGCGGCGCGCCGGTGACCGTGCAGGACGCGGAAACCCGCCCGGGCGGGCGCGCGTTCTATCGCATCAACGCGCGCAGAAACGCCGCGGGCGCCGCGCCATAGCCGGCTGCGCTGGTGCTCTGCGAACGGGCGACCTGTCCGTGCTTCGACGTGGAGGAGCCCTACATTCCGCCGCGCTGGCGGGCGGCTTCGTAGAGAAACACCGCGGCGGCACTGCCGACATTGAGCGAATCCACCTCGCCCGCCATCGGGATGATGATCAGCTCATCGCAAACTTCCGCCACCGCGTCCGACAATCCGTGTCCCTCGCTGCCAAACACCATACAAAGGTCGCCGCTCAAGTCGGCCGCGGCCAGCGACCCCTGTTTCGCATGGGCGTGCGCGCCGATCACCCGCACCCCCCGCCATTTCAGATCCTTGAGGGTGTCCACCAGACAATCGCTGCACACCGTGGGCAGATCGAAGACGGTGCCCATGCTCGCGCGGATGGCGCGGGTGAGATATGGGCTGCTGGAAGTCTCGCCGATGAGGATTGCGTGTCCGCCGAACGCCGCGGTGTTGCGGATGATCGCGCCCATGTTCTCGGCGTTGGCGAGCCCGTCGCAGGCAACGAACAGCCGGGGCGACGGCGTGCGCTCCATGACGTCCTCGAGCGTGTGCCGGGTTCCCAGGCGCGCAGTCAGCTTGACCCCATGATAGACGGTGAATCCGCTGATCTCCTCAATCGATTTCGGGTCGGTGATGAATGCCCGGATCTCCTCGGGTCGGCATTCCAGTTCGGGGCGGAGTCTCAGCAGCCACTCCGGCGTGATCAGCAGGGACTCAATGGTGTAGGCAAATCGGCTGTGCAGGAGGCGTTGCACCACTTTGTCCCCTTCGGCCACGAAGCGCTCCATCCGCGCCATGTCCTTGCGCCGACGGAGGGTCCGGTACGGCTCCAGTTCCGGCAGGTCGAGGTCTTCGAGATAGTGCAGTTGCAGCATGCGCGCTTGCCGCTTCGCCGTTCGC
>DNDP01000188.1:0-9398 GCA_003484235.1 Verrucomicrobiales bacterium | reverse complement strand
CGGCCTTATTTTGCCCGCGTGCTGAACTGCCGGGAGTGGCCGGTCGCCGGTATCGCGAGCGAGTAAGTCTTTCCGTCGGGAGCGACCGACATCTGAATGTGGTTGGCGGCGCATTCCTTCTCGTGGTTGGCGATGTATTCCGCCGCCGTGTTGTTCTCGGAGTCGGCCCGCAGATTCCGGTGGATCTGATACATCGCCTCGACCGAGTCGGTGCCCTTCAGGGTGGCAAAGGTCTCCGCACCGCAGCCCTTGGTCGTGCCGTTGCTCATCACGGATACGGTCGGCGCCAGGCTCCGCACCAGCAACGGGTTGTTGCTCTGGTCCAGGCCATGGTGCGTGACTTGAAACACATCCACGACCCCGACGCGGTCGACCGGGCAGACAAGCGTCGCCTCGGTGTTCCACGTCATGTCGCCGCCGACGAAGAACCGGAAATCGCCGAAACTGACCAGCAGCGCCACGCTGTTGCGGTTGTCGGAGGTGTCCGGCGTTTTGGCCGGCACGCTCGCGCAATCGACGACCCCCGGCTCGCGGACGACCCTGCTGGAAACTTTCTCCATCGCCGCCACGCAGCGGATCGAGAACGGCGTGCTCCCGGACTGCCGCAGCGGCAGTTCGACGTCCGGAGCGATGACGTGGCGTTCTCTTGCGGCCATTTCCTTGTAGGGCTTGATCATGATCGGGAACCGCGTGTCGTTCGGGTTGCCGTCGGGATTCTTGTCCGGCACGCCGTTGTCCCAAACATGATGGATCGGCATCTTCTGCGCGATCTCGGCCGCACCGCCGAAGTGATCCAGATGAAAATGGGTGGTGACGAGGTGATCGATCTGCGTGCGGCCGGCAATCTCGGTGGCCGTCCGGTGAATCCGTCCCGGGTCGCGGCCGCCGGGCATGCCGGTGTCGATGAGGATCGTCTCCCCGGCCGGGGTCACGATCAGCGTTCCGGCTCCGCCCTCCACGTCCACCCAGTAGACATCGAGAGTGCCGGATTTTTCGTCTGCGGAAACCGAACCGGCGAGCGACAACGCCGCCGCCGAGCAAGAAGCGATCAACTTGAGAAAGGGCTTCATAGCAATTGATGGACTTGGTTGGAAATATAGAGACCCGGGGAAGGAGGCAACAGCGAAATATCCCTTGCCAAATCGATGCTTGGCCCTTTCAATGCCGCCCCGCTTTCGGGTGGCTGGATAGCTCAGCTGGTAGAGCAGCGGACTGAAAATCCGCGTGTCCCCGGTTCGATCCCGGGTCCAGCCACCATCTCTTCACTTGGCGTCTCCCGCCGCGATTGACCCGCTCACGTCCGTTCCCGGATTTTCAGTTTGCCGCAGTTTGCGGCCTTGCCGGCCATATGTGTCAGCCGATCCTGTGCGGCCCGCTCTCTCGATTTCGACGAGAAGCTTCGGTGAACGTTCACCGGCAATCACGTCGCTGCTGACATCGCTTTGGACCATGCCGGTCGGAAGTGGCGGGAACTCTCCTGACAAATCCAGATCTTGCAGCAGCTTGTTCCGGCGCGCCGCCAGTTTGGCGTAGCAGAGTCGCGCCCTCCAGGTTTCCAGGCCCGAGGCAACCACGGCATCCATGAGCTGTGAGGCACTGAGCCGGGCGATGCGGCGGCCCATCCAACGGGCGTCGTCCTCCGTCATCGCACGAAAGGCGGTGTTGTCCGTGATTGTGTGGAATCGAACCACGCGGAACGGCGTGGTCATGCGGCCGGGTCCGCGACGAATCGCCGGCCGTGTGAACTCCCAGGGTAACGCGTCCAGGTTCTCGGACAGCCAGTTAAAACCCCAATCGCTGCGGCCCAGGCCGCCGCCGAGATCGGTAAAGACGTGCCGCAGCGCGGCCGAGCCGTCCGACAATCGCGCCGTCTGCAACCGGGTGTTGTCGAACCGGCAGTCGAACCAGCCGAGCCAGGCCGCCAGCAATCCCGCACCGCGCACTTCCCGCAGATGCTCGTGGCCGAGCTGGCCATAGTCCCACGGGCCGATGCTTTTCGCGTTGGGCTGGTCGGGTTGAAAATTGGCAGGCTCCATCACGAGATGTTCGATCATCGCCTCGAAGTCAGCGTCGAAGTTTTTCGGATCGATCTCCGGCTCCGGAAGATTTGGATTCAGAAAAAGCCGGCGCCGAAGTTCCCCGGTCTCGAGCGTCGCACCATCGCGTAGAACGGCGCCTGCAATCGATGCGAGCGGGTCGTGACGCTTCTGCAGCGAGAAGGTGTGCACCGGCGGGCCGATGATCCGGACCTGGAAACGGATGTCCCGCCGGAGGTTGAACTCACGCAGGATCCGGCGGTCGTAGCGAACCCGCAGCTGCCGCACGTGATCCGTCGGTTCGACGTGGTAGCCCAGCGCGTGGAACAGGCGCGCCGTCAGCGGCTCTGACCAGGTCTCGGCAAACTTCACCTTGGCCTCCACATCGCCGTGGCGCACTTCGAAACCGGGATTGCCACCAGTGCTCGTCTTGGGTCCGGCATACTCCCAAACCATCGAAGCCCAGTCGGACACCTGTTCGCGTCCAAAGCCGTGGTAAAGCTCCTGATCCTCGATCGAGCGCCGTGAATCCCAGAAAGAGGACGGCGCCGGGTCGCATGCCGGGTCCGCCGCGGAACATCCGGCCAGATTGGCCGCGGGTTGGTGACCGAGACCGATGGGATTTCTGAGAAAATCGATGGCGATGAACGGCACCGTGAAGAGATCGGTGCGCGGTACAGGATCGCGGCGGTGGTTCTGAAGCGCGGCTGCCAACTCCCGAACCTCGCGGCGCAGGCGTCCTGCTGTCCCGGCATCCGCCCCGTTGATCATGGCTTTCAGCCGAACGCCGATCTCACGGAGCCCACGGATTTCCTTCTTCTCCAGCAGTCCCGGAGGCGGATGATAATGACCGATCAGTTCCACCTGCGAAAGTGCCGTCAGAGGGCGATTGGCAAGGCGGAGATCCCGGTCTTTCTTCCATGCGGCAGCTTCCCGGCGGGAGCGTTCGATCTCGCTTTCCAACGTTTGAGCGAGACGCAGCAGGTCTGCCGGCCGTTCGAGGTCGAACGCGTCGTCAAACATCTTGAGCGGCGCGGGATCCGGAGAAGGGATGACGGGTCGTGGCTGACCGGCGCCGGCGGCGGTGGCCAGCGTCAACACGGTCAGGGTCAGCGCGTGCCGCCACTTGGAAAGACCTGCAAACACACGCAATTTTTCCGGGAGGCTGGTTCCGATGTCAATGAACGGGCGGCAACGATTTCAAGACGTCGATCGGAAAAGCAAACGGGCGCCCCAGGGGCGCCCGTTTCAGTTCAATTGGCTGCACGGAGGGTGGCAGGACTATTTGCGCTCTTCAATGCCGAGTTCCTTCAGCTTGGCCACGACGGCCTGGCCGTGGTCGCCCGGCTTCACCTGTTTGTCGATGAACAGGATCTTCCCGTCCTTGCCGATGTAGAAGGTCCAGCGCTGCGGAAAGGCCCGTTGGTCGGTCACCATGCCGTAGGCGCGAGCGGTCTCCTTCGTTTCGTCGCTGAGGATCGGATAATTCGCCTTCAGCGATTCGGCGAAGGCTTTGTTGCCCTTCTCGCCGTCCATCGGATCGCAGCTTGCCGCAAAAAACGCCACATTGAACTTCTGAATCTCGTTGCCGCTCTCACGGAGCGACGTGCATTCCGCCGTTCAGCCACCGGTGAACGCCTTGGGGAACCAGGCGACGACGACGGCCTGCTTGCCCTTGAATTCCGACAGTTGGTGGGTCTTCCCGTCGCTGCCGGGCAGTTTGAAGTCGGGCGCGGCATCGCCGGCCTTGAGTTCGTCCGCCTGCACGGTTGCCGCGGTCAGCAGCACCGCGCCGATGGCGCCGAGGGTGAGTTTGAGGGTGCGTTTCATGGTTGCTTGTCGCCCGGAATGTCCCGGGCTTTCTCGATCAGATCTTTGGACGTGTGTCGCTGGCGATAACCTTCAAAGCCAAGTTTGGCCCGGATGACTCCGGACTTGTCAACCATCACGGTGACGGGATGGGGAATGCCTTCCGTCGGGCCCGAAGCCCCTTCATTGAGCAGGCCGTAGGCTTTGATGGTCTTGCTGCCCGGATCACTGAGCAGCGGGAATCCCAAGGACTGCCTGGTAGTGAATCTCTTCAGCGTTGCCGGTTCGTCGTAGCTGATCCCCACCAGTTGGATGCCCGCCGACTTGATCTCCGCGAGGTTGGACTGCAGCTCGACCAGCTGCTTCTGGCAAAATGGTCACCAATCCGCCGACCGGAAGAAGACCAGGGCGACGGGGCCCTGCTTCAGCAAGTCGGCAAGTTTGACCTCGGCCCCGTCCTGATTCTTTAGAGCGAACGCGGGCGCTTTCGCACCGACATCAAGACCCGAAAGTTCGGCGGCCGGGGCGGCCACGGGGAACAGGGACAGCCCGCCCAGCACTATCGCGGTCAGCAGGATGGGTTTGAGATGTCTCATGAGTGGGAAGACGGCGTTATCTTGATGCAGGTTATCCGGCCGGGCAAGCGCCTTTACCGGGATTTGTTGTCCTCCTTGAGCACGGCCAGAAACTGCTTCATGGCCGGCGACAGCACGCGGTTCTTTTTGTAGATGGCGGCCAACGGGCGGTAAAACTCGCCACCCTCGATCTCCAGGGCGGCCAGGGTGCTCTTGCTGACCTCCTGCAGGATGGTGCCGTGCGGCAGGATCGCGATGCCCGCGTCGATCTCCACCGCGCGTTTCACGGTCTCGATGTTGTCGAACTCCATCACGTGCTGCACCTCGATCAGTTCGTCGCGCAGGATGCGGTCAATCGCCTTCCGGGTGGGAATGTCGGAGGCGAAGCTGATGAACTTGTGTCCGGCGATCTCGTCCAGTTTGACCGATTTCTTGGCCGCCAGGGCGTGCTCCGGATGGCAGACCAGCACCAGACGGTCCTTCCGAAGCGGGACGATCTCCAGTTTCGAGTCGCGCTGGGGGTAGGCGACCAGCCCCAGGTCCACCACGTTGCCCATGACGTCGTCATAGACCTGGTTGGAGCGCCGGTACTCGACGTGCACGTTCACCGTCGGGAACGTCTTGAGGAACTTCTTGATGTAGGGCGGCAGATCGTGGAGCCCGATGCTGTAGATCGTCGCCACACGAATCGTGCCCGAGATGATGTCCTTGATCTCCTGCAGCCGGCTGTGCAGGGCGTCGTAGGTCTGGATGATCTGCTTGCTGTACTCGTAGAGGACCTGGCCTTCGCGGGTGAGGCGGAACTTCTTCTTGCTCCGTTCGATCAGCAGGCTCTTGAACTGCCTTTCCAGCGAGCTGATCTGCTGGCTGACCGCCGACTGGGTGACGTTGTTGATCTGGGCGGCCTTGGTGAAGCTTTCCGTTTCCGAAAGATCACAGAAAACTTTCAGGCTCTCGATTTGCATGGCCCGATGGAAACAGCAATCGGCCTGAAAGGTCAACCCGCCGGGTTAAGGGTTCCTTATCCAAGGTCCTTGGTTTCAAGATTGCGGTAGTGTCTGAGGCGCCCCCATTCAACGGCGATTGCGGCATAGAAGCTATTCAATTACCACTTCCATCGGCTCCAGATAAGGCCGGCCATCCGGGTTGACCACGTATTCCAATCGGATGCCCCAGTACATGCCCGTGTCGATCTTGATGCGGCCGTAGCGACGCGGATTGCCAAAGGCGATGTAGTACTGCCGCTTGATCGTGTCCGTCCATCCCTCACGATCCGTCGGGTAGTGAAAATCCAGCACCGGCTGGTAGCCCGTTTCCGGTGGGTAAAACGGAAACTGGTCGTCCACGACTTCAACGAAGCCGCCATCGGGAATCGAAAGTGTGAACCGCCATTCCTTGGCATCACGAGGGCCACCACGAATGCGTTCGGGTGTCAGCTTGCTGACTTGCATCTGGCCGGCTGGTCCGATCTTGCGCTCGAAGAAATCGATCCACATGGGCGAACCATCTTTTGGAAGACCGAAATCGAAGTTCCGTTTCACGCCATACTGCGAGGTGACCAGTTCTGCACCAGGGCCGCGCTCACGGAGCCGGAAGATGACCGGATTATTGGGGTCTGCCTTGAAGTTGCCGTCTTCCGGCGCGTAGCGGAAACCCATCTGCTGGCCATTCGGGAAATAATAACCTTCCTTGGCAACCCTGACGGACAGTATGCGACCGACCGCCCCTGTTAGGTTGAATAAACCATCTGTATCGGATTGCTTGACCGCATTATGGCCACGCTCATTTGGCGGTGGGCTGGCCCATGTAAAGTTTACCTCGGCACCGGCTACAGGATTTCCGTCCTGATCGACGACCTTGCCGTAAAAATCAAGGGGGTGGCTGTACGCCTCACGCAGATAACGAAAGTAATCTTCTACCGGAGCCTCCGGTCGGTCATTGATTCTTGGAGAACCTTCGCTACTGCGGGACAAGCCGCCGTCGACTGGCTGCGGCTCCGACCATTCCGGCTCCGCAGCCGGTGCGCTTGATCCGTCCACTGTCACCGGAAAGGGATCGGGCTTCTGCTGGGAAGGTACCAGCAGGGCGAGCCAGACCAAGACCCCACCCGCCAGCAGAAAGCCAATCACATATAAAGGTCGGATTTTTGTTTTCATGGCTGGGAAGGGAACAGCGCCTCCACGAGCGAGTCGCAGAACAGTTCCAACCGCTGAATCTTCCAGTTGAGCGCCTATTCGATGACCACTTCCTTTGGCTCCAGATAAGGCCGCCCGTCCGGGTTGACAACGTATTCCAAGCGAATGCCCCGCGTGACAGCTGTTTCAAATTTAATGCGGCCGTAGCGCCGCGGATTGCCAAACGCGATGTAATACTGACCACTGACCCGATTCACCCAGTCTTTACGATCTGTTGGGTAGTGAAAATCCAGCACCGGCTGGTAGCCCGTCTCTGGCGGATAAAAAGGGAATTCGTCGTCAACAATTTCGACGAAGCCGCCGTCGGGAATTGAAAGTGTGAGCCGCCATTCCTTGACGCTGGGAACGCCGTCCGGACTACGCGGAGGAGTTAGTTTGCTGACTCGCAACTGTCCGCCACCGCCGACCTTGCGTTCGAAGAGGTCCACCCATACTGGCGTGCCGTTCGTTGGGGCGCTGATGCCAAGATGCGAATTCACACCATACTGCGAAGTGACCAGTTCCACGCCGGGACCGCGCTTCCGGAGCCGATAGATGACTGGGTTCTTTGGGTCGGCCTTGAAATTGCCGTCTTCCGGCGCGTAGCGAAAACTTATCCGCTGGCCATCCGGGAAGTAATAACCGCTCTTGGCAACCCGGACTGTCAGCGTTCGGCCAACCGCATTCTTCAACTCAAAGCGCCCGTCTGCATCGCTCTGTGTGCTTGCCTTGTTGCCATATTCATTGGGCGGCGGGGTTGCCCAAGTGAAGTTGACCTCGGCTCCGGGCACGGGATTTTCATCTTGATCGACCACCTTGCCGTAGAACTCGATAGGGTGACTGTACGCCTTTCTCAACTCACGAAAGTATATCTCCGGCGGGGGGCCTTCCGGAAGGTCATGAATTCTTGATGAGCCAGCGGCAGTTTCGCGGGGTGCAGCATCCGCTCGCTCCGGTTCGGCCCAGCCCGGCTCCGCCGGAGCGAGTTCTGCAGGTTTGTCGCCTGTCCCGTCTAGCGTCACCGGAAAAGGGTCCGGATGCTGGCCGGAGGGCACGAGGCTGGCCAGCCAAACCAAGACCCCGCCTGCCAGCAGGAAAACGATGACGTAGATGGGGCGCACTTTCGTTTTCATATTACTGTGGAAAGAGGTTCAGGTGCAATTGCCTGTAGAACAGATCCAAACGCTGAATGTTCCAGTTGAACTGCGCGCTGTGGTCGCCTGACGCGTCAGTGAAACCATACCCAGCGTCTTGCAAGTTAAGTTCTCCACCTTGAATCTGCCCACCCAAGCCGCCTTGGACGCCCACCGCCTCGCTCCGGGGCCGGGCCACAAAGGGCATGATTTCATGTGCGGCGGTCACCGACCGGGTCGGACCCGTGTAATAGCCGCCATACAATGTGGCCAGGAGCAGATCGGTGTTCCACGCGTTGGTTTGCAGCAGATGGCTCGTGCCGGTGGTGGAGTAGCCGAGATAGGTGTTCGGCTTTATAGTGGGCGTCCAGGGAGCAAAGCCGGTCGTTCCCCACGACTGGTTGAGCCGCCACTTGCTTAGCGCGAAGTCCTCCACGTTGTAGAAGTTGACAATCTCACCGTCTTCGCGCAGCGCGTTGGTCACGCCCGCTGCGTAGTTGTGATACGTGTTGGGCGTGGGCACGCGGCTCTCAGAAGTCGTGAACAGCGGCAGGTTCGTCACCGAGGTGTCGAAGCTGTGGGCCGGAACCGCCGCCTGCATCATCACGTAGTGGTCGATGGGCCGCTGGCTGGCGGCGGCGAGTTGTTTGAGCGTTTCCATCATCACAATGTTGCCCATGCTGTGGGCGGCAACGCTGACGGTATGCCCGGGGAAGCGGCCGCGCAAATCATTGAGATAGCCCGCCGTGCCCGCGCCTGACTTGAAGGCGATGTGTTCGCTCCGGTTGTAGGTGAGGTACTCAATGTATGGCAGATCGGTGTCCAAGGATCGCGTAGGCCATCGGAGGCTGGCGAAGCGGCCCTGGAAGCCGGACCAGTAGAGTCGTTTGAACATGGTGTCGGAGAAGATTTCGTAGTCGTCGTGGGTCATCCTCCAGCCGTGGACGAAGACGGCCGTTTCCGCCGCGTCATCCGGGTGCAGTGCCTGGGTGTTCTGCACACGGAAGCTGCTCACCAGATTCGTCTCGACCATCAGGGGCCATTTCTGAATTGCCTGGGTGATGTAAGCCTGCTCGTACATGTCCTTAACGTCCTTGAACTCCACCTCCTGCCAGTGTTCGGCAATGGGTTCGTCATCTTTCCAGATCGTGAGTCCGATCTGCCCCGTGCCCGCACCGGAGGCTTCAAACAGGAAGTTGGAGCGGCTCAAGCCGCCTCCAGTTGCCAGAGGCAACACCAGAGGGACTCCGTCCGAAATGTGACCGATGCTCTGGCCGTAATCGACGTTCATGCCACCTTCGTTTACGACGGCCAGTTGATTGGCCGCGCTGGTGGTGTTGGTCAGATAGCCAATGCCACCATCTGTCTCCCGCGCGCGATAGACCCGGATGTGCGGATTGCCGGACCACGGCCAGATTTCCAAGGTCACGGTGTAGCCATCCGATGCCTTGACGGGCGGCACGCCACGAATCCACAGGCGGGCCAGGTCTTCCAGATTCCGCTGCGTCTCAATTCTGCCCCAGATGCCGTCGGCCACCGAATACATCCGTTGATTGATCGGAACATCCCGCTCGGGTTTCGGATCGGTGCCGGTCACCGCCGGTTCATCGTTGTCATTGTTGACCCAGAAGCCGAAGGGGCGGTCCTGAGTGAGAAACAGGGCACCACAAA
>DNDP01000321.1:7413-9141 GCA_003484235.1 Verrucomicrobiales bacterium | reverse complement strand
GCCCAGATCCGCGCCAGCCACGAAGAGGACGCGAAGATACTGATCGACCCGCCGGAGCTGAAGGCTTTGCGCGACGCCGATCCGGGGCTGCGCCTGCTGGATGTGCGGTCGCGGGAGGAGTTCGAGGCGGTGCATATCGAAGGCGCAAAGCTCATGTCGCAGCCGGTGGTGCAGGAAATCATGGCCGATGGTTCGAATGATCGACCGCTGGTGATCATTGATCACCAGGGCAAGACGTGCCTCGACGCGGCGGCGTATTTCATCGGGCACGGTTTGAAGAACGTCCGCGCCCTCCGCGGCGGCCTGGACGCGTGGTCGCAGGAGGTTGATCCTGGTGTCAGGCGTTACAAGCTGGGGTGAGCCAAGAATGCGTACGAAACACATGTGAAGGAAAAGAACGGCAACATCAGGGCTTCAAAGGAACTCAACGCCAGAGTGTTGGAGTGCGTCCAAGAGGGCGACATTGAAAGTGCGATAGACCTTGTCGTAGCTGAAGATCAGGCAATCGAAACTGAGTTCTGGGATCCGTTCCGCGATCCCGACGTCGAGAGACCATTTACGTTGCTTGGGTGCGCCGTGGGTTCTCGCCGAAAGGAACTTGTTGCCAAAGTCATCGAACTTGGAGCAGACGTAAACCGAAAATCCATATATGGGTCACTTCTCGCCCATGCTTCCGCATTGGGAAATGATGACATTGTTGAACTGTTTCTAGCTGCCGGTGCGGATGTTCACGCGAAGTACTTTCATGCTGACGATTCGAACGAAACCGCCCTAATTGCAGCGACTGGAAGTGGCAACATAATACTCGTTCGCAGATTGTTGGATGCTGGTGCTGATCCAAAAGCCGTGAGCAAGCGAGGGATTACAGCCACTCACGGTGCGGTGCTGGCGCGAAGCCTCGAGATGATCTCCATGTTGCTTTCCGCTGGCTGTCCGGTAGGGGCGATGGATCTCCACGTGCCCGTTTGCAAACGTGACCTGGAACTCGTTCGGTTGCTTCTTGCCGCAAAACCAGACGTCAACGGTCAGTGGCGCTATCCTAGTCCGCCAATTGGAGTCTATCGGGGAGACATCCCGCTTCATTTGGTGGCCGCTCGCTCTGCTGAAGATGTTCCTTTGTTGACGCGGCCGGCGCGATTTCCAACTGAGAAGGCAATCGAGAAACTTGGTCCTGAAATGCGGGCAAGGCGGTTGGCGATTCTCGATTCCCTCATCGCCGCTGGCGCCGATGTAAATCGGGTGAGGCCAAACTCAGGCCACACTCCTTTGACCTTGGCGGTCAAGGATACTGACTTGGAGATTGTCGAGCGATTGCTCAAGGCCGGCGCGAACCCGCTGGCCGAAACCAAAATCAAGGGGAAGAAGGCCACAGCACTTTCACTTGCCCAACAAGCCAACGCAACTGAGCTGATCGCGTTGCTGGACAACACGTCGGGACAGTCAGGTTTTGGTGGGCGTTCTTGATTTGATGTCCATTCGTGTCCTTTCGTGGTTAACTTTTACAGCAATGAACTCAGACCTTGAAACGAAGATCAAAGCGGCGATGGCCGATCCGCAGAACCTCGGCGAGATGCCGGACGCGGATGCCGTCGGGACGGTGGGCAACTCCGATTGCGGCGAGATGCTCCGCATGTGGGTGAAGTACCGCGAGGAGAACGGCCGCAAGGTGATCGACAAGGCGACGTTCCAGTCGTTCGGCTGCGAAACGGCGATCGCCGTGGCCAGCCT
>DNDP01000321.1:4230-7149 GCA_003484235.1 Verrucomicrobiales bacterium | reverse complement strand
CTTGCCGGAGAGCTGGGTGCGCTGCCGCCGATGAAGATTCACTGCTCGGAACTCGTGCAGGGCGCGCTGCGCTCCACGTTGGCGCCGGAGTCGTGTGAGGAGAACAAATCCACCGCCACACCCGCCCCGGCCCAACAGGTCCCCAGTCTGATGGACCGGATGGGCAGCGGCGAACGGTCCGTCGGCGGGAAGAAGATCACGTTTCTGGGCCCGTAGGCGGCGGCGGGGGGTTCCCCGGCCGGCCGGAACAAGTTTCTTGAAACACTTTGCCCACGAGACGTGTAATTTCGCCCGTTCATATGAAACTCACTCTGGTCCCCGTCATCGTTGCGGCCGTCTGTGCCGCCGGCTGCATTCACCACAAGAAGACCGTCTATCGCGACGTCGAGCGGATGAAGGTCGAGTTTGAGAACGACACCGCCGGCCGGCTGTTCTATGAGGCGCTGTCAAAAACGCCCACGCACCGTTCGGATCGTGAGAGCAAGACGGATGTCAGCATCCCGATCGTGTTCAGCCACTCGACCGAGACCGTCACCGGGCGGAACGTAGCCTTCAACAAGGCCGTGGAGCTGTGCGACACGAACAAGGACGGACGGATCACCGAACAGGAGGCACGGATCTTCTCGGAGAACCGGTAGCCCCGGGGGGCCGTTCATCCTCGGGGAGCCGACACCGGCCGGGGTCTCACCAAGCTTCGCGCCCGCCCGATCACGATCGCCCAGATCACCAGCATCAAGCCGCCGACCCAGTAGGTGGCGCGGTGGGCGAAGATCAGCCAGTCGTAGAAACCGTGCAGGGCCATCGCCAGGGCCACGGCACCGAGCTGGAGCCAGGTCCGCCGCCAGCCCGGCGCCATGTGGAAGCGCGCATGGGCGATGGCGAGTCCCCAGATGGCGGCAAACATGGTGTGGGTAAATGGCAGCGCGAATGACCGGCCCAGCTGCTCGCTCAACGGCAGCCCGGGCAGGTGAATGAAGTTCTCGAGGGAGGCAAAACCGAGCGCGATGGCTGCCGGGTACACCAGGCCGTCGACCGGTTCGTCGAAGACCCGCCAGCGGAATACAATGGCCAGCGCGACCAGCAGCTTTGCGCCCTCCTCGATGGGGCCGATCACCAGGAAGCAGTAGGTCGCCAGCCAGCCGCCGTCCCCGGCGTCATACTCCGGAAATCCCAGCAGCTCGGTCAGCCAGAATAGTCCCACGGCCAGCCAGCAGGCCGCCATGCCGAGCAGGTAGGCGAGGATCAGCCGGTGACGCGGCTCCGGCTGCAGACGGTCCTTTAGGTCGATGTATTGCAGCCAGAACAGCCCCGCCGCCAGCAGCATCGCGATCACCTGCCAGGTGCCGCCGGTCAGGCGGAGTGCGGCGGCAACGAGTTCCGGCTGCATGATTAAGGGCGGCCGGGGATTTTCGCCGGTCGCCGGTTGATGGCTGCAAAGCGGTCAACGCCGCGAAACCGATCGAGGTCACGGCACGCCCGGGCCGGAGTGCCCTTCGCGTGCCCGGAAAAACCGCGAGCCGCCGGGACCGCCAATGATCGGCAGGTCGAAAGTCTCAGAGCTCGCACCGTCATTGAAGAAGATCACCCGGTTGAAGTCCCACGTCTGGAAGTTGCCCGTCTCCTCGACCGTGTACGGGACTCCCGCCGCGCCCGTCAGCCGCACCCTGAGGTTCGTGGCCCCCTGCGACACGACGGACCAAACCGGACCCGCAACGGTGCCGGTGGTGGCAATGGAAAACTCCGTTTCCGAAAAATAACCGGCAACCGCCAGCAGCCCGGAATAGGCGGCCGTTTCCTGATCCACAACCTTGAGAAAGGCAATCGTGACCTCATAGTTCCGGCCGGGAGCCAGCGTACCGGCGGGTATGAGGACGCCTGTGGCGGTGCCCGTCAACGCACCGGGCTGGCCAAGGTTCGGGCTCTCGAACACCGTCGCGCCGTATTCGCTCTCGATCTCGACCACGATGATGTCCGACGCCGTGCCGCCGGCAAATGCCTGCCAGTTCAGTTGAAACTGCGCGGCCGGATTGATCGTCTGCGCGGCGGCCAGGTTGCTGATGGTGGGTGCGTTTGGATACTGGTTCCCGGTCAAAGTCAGCGTCACCGATTTCGTACCATCCCGGATGGTGTTGAAGCTGGTGACGTAGTTGCCGGAAGGGAAAAAGAGGTCCAGATCCGACTGGCTCGCATAGGCGGCTTCGACGTCGAACCCCTGCCGGTCTTCCGTGTGTTCCAACTGCACCGAACGGCTGTTGGGCAGCGTGATCGATCCGTTTGTGGCCGAATTGGGCGAACGCAGATCGGCGAAGCCCTCGGCGAGATGCAGGCCCAGGACCGGGCTGGCACCCGTTTGGGAGTAGAAGCGGCCTTTCCCCAGGAACAATTGGCGCACGTCGGCCCCGGCGGGAGACGACGCCGGGCCCGTGGTGAACCGCCCCTGCCACTGGGGGAGCGCGTTGCCGGCCAGATCGCGGAAGCCTACCGCCTGACCCGCTGGGTTGAGTGTCCAGGAGATCGAGGCATCGGCCGGAAGCGCGGTGGCATGCCGGCAGAACAGAGTCCGCCGATCCGCGCTCCATGAATAGGCAAACGATCCGCCACTCACTCCGGTCCAGCTGATCGCGGTGCCGCTCTGCATCGGCTCGTCGAAGGTGAAGCTGATGACGGCGTCACGCACCACGCCGGTCTCGTCCAGGAAAGGATAGTTCGTGTCCAGAGTCGGCGCCTGCGAATCGGTTCCCCCCGCCGTCCGGCCCTCGAACTCGGTGATCTTCAAATAGGCTGCGAAGGCGCCGGAGTAGGCCGGTTCAAAGTCGACGATCTTCACGAAATCGAGCTCGGCCTCGAGCACCGCACCCGGGCCGAAGGTCCCCGCCGGGATGACCACCGAGGTCGAAGTGCCGGTAAGGCTGCCGGGCT
>DNDP01000321.1:0-4093 GCA_003484235.1 Verrucomicrobiales bacterium | reverse complement strand
CGGTAAGGCTGCCGGGCTCGCCCGGTCCGGGCGTCGAAAACTCCTGACCGGACTGGGCGTCGTAGATGTTCACCAGGATCAGGTCGTTGACCGTGCCGCCGACGAACGCGTCCCATCGCAGGGTGAAGCTTTGAGCGGCATTGAACCCCTGAAAGGCAGCCAGATTGGACACCCGTGGCGCGCTGGGCCAGGCATCGCCAGTCAGGGTGACGGTCAGTGCCTGCAGGCCGTCGTTCTGGGTGGTCATGCGGACAATGTAATTGCCATTGGGGTAGGCGGCGTTCAGGGCAGCAAGCGACCCGAACGTTTCCTCGAAGCGGAACTGGTCGCCATCCGTTTCAAACAGGAGGGTCCGACTGCTGCCACCGGGCAGCTCGACCGTCGCGCCCAGGATGGAGCCCGGTGCCGCCGGTTCCACAATGGACCAGAAGCCGAGCGGAGGCGCGTCGATTCGCAGGGCCGGAGCGACCGACTGCTCCTGCCAGAAACTCTGCTGCTTGAGCACGGCGACAAGACCGGCATCCTGTGCCCGGAGGGATGCGGCGAAAGGAAACAAGGCGGCGGCAAGGGCGGCGGCGAGGACGGCCCGAACAGGGATTGCGGCGGGGTACTTCATGGATCAAACGGGGGCTGACTTCGGACAGGTTTGTAGTCTTTTACTGGTTGAATTTCGGAGACCGGGAACGTGATCAATCCGTGGTTCCAAGCCAAGCACCAAGTGGCTTGGGGGTTGTGCCACCAGCCGGTTGGCGGAATGATCCGCCCGCGCCGGCTGGCGCAATCGAATGAAACTGGTTTCCTGGAATGTCAATGGCCTCCGCGCCGTCCTGCAGCGGGGCTTCCTCGACTTCTTCAAAGGTTCGGATGCCGACGTGCTTTGCCTGCAGGAGACGAAGGCGCATCCCGACCAGCTAAACCACCTCGACTGGCCGCCGGGCTACCACCATGTGTGGAACTGGGCGGAGAAGCCCGGCTACTCGGGCACCGCGGTCTTCAGCCGGGGCAAGCCGTTGAAGGTCACCTACGGGATGGGCATCGCCGAACACGACCGCGAGGGGCGGATCATCAATGCGGAGTTCGAGGACTTCATTCTGGTCAATGTCTACACGCCCAACTCGAAGCGCGACCTGCTGCGGCTGGACTACCGCACCCGGGAATGGGACGTCGCCTACCGCCGGCACCTGAAGAAGCTCGAGCGGCGGAAGCCGGTCATTTTCTGCGGCGACCTGAACGTCGCCCATCAGGCCATCGACATCGCCCGCCCCAAGGGCAACGAGCGCAACGCGGGGTTTACCATCGAGGAGCGGACCACGTTCACCGCCCTGCTCAAGGCCGGGTTCATCGACACCTTCCGGGAATTCGAGAAAGGCGGCGGCCATTACACCTGGTGGAGCATGATGCCGGGCGTCCGCGCCAAGAACATCGGCTGGCGCATCGACTACTTCGGGATCTCCGCCGCGCTTCGTCCCCGCCTCAAGGACGCCTTCATCTGGCCCCACGTCATGGGCTCGGACCATTGCCCGGTGGGCATCGAGTTGGAGTAGCAGGCGGCGGCGGCGGCGGTCTTCCGGCCTGTCCTGTTACTTGAAAAGCTCCACGAAGAAGGTCTTCATCGCCTCCCAGGACCGGAGATCGGCGAGCAGGTTGTAGGCGGCCCCGCGGGAATTGTCCGTGCCGGCGTTCCAGTCCGTGAAGCTGTGCACGGCGTTGCCATACTCCACCAGCTGCCAGTCCACCTTCGCCGCACGCATCTCCTCGGCAAACGCCGCGACCTCGGCGTCGGGCACGAAAGGATCATCCGCCCCGTGCAGCGCCAGCACCTTGCAGCGGATTTTACCCGCGTCCTCCGGCGTGGGGGTGCCCAGTCCGCCATGGAAGCTGACCACGCCCCGCAGTTCGGCGCCGCTGCGGGCCAGTTCCAGCACGGTGGTGCCGCCGAAGCAGTAGCCGATCGCGGCGATGCGGTTGGTGCTGACGCCCGGCTGCTCCTTCAACGTCGCCAGCGCAGCATTGATCCGCTCGCGCAACAGCGCGCGGTCTTCCTTGTAGCGGCCGGCCAGCTTCGAGGCGTCCTGCGGGTTGTCGGCCCGCACCCCCTTGCCGTATACGTCGGCACAGAACACACGGTAGCCGAGTTCCACCAGCATCTCGGCGCGTTTCCTTTCGTAGTCCGAAAGCCCTTTCCATTGATGGGCGATCAGCACGGCCGGACCGCGGTTCATGAGCAGGGAGTCGGTGACGAACACACCCTCGCAGGTGGTGTCGCCCACCCGGTACTCGACGGTCTGGAACACGGTTTCAGCCGAAGCGACGACCACGGAGAGCATCAGCGCGGCGAGGAAGGAATGGGAAAACTTCATGGGAGATTTCGTACCGCAGAATGGACGACAAGGCAACCCCACGGCGGGCAAACCGGCCCGTCCTCTCGCCCACGCTGGCGTGCCCGGCATTGCCAGCCGCCCGGGCAGCCCGTAGGGTTTGCTGCGATGTTCCGGCTCGTCCTGTTCGACATTGACGGCACCCTGATCCGCACCGGCGGCGCGGGCGTGCGCGCGTTCGGCTCCGTCTTCGAGGAGGTCTTCGGTCACTCCACCGGCACTGAAAAAATCCACTTCGCCGGCCGGACCGACTCCTCGCTCGTGCGCGAGATGCTCGAGAACCACAACATGGCGGCGACCCGCGAGAACATCGACCGGTTCTTCGCCCGGTACGAACGCTGGCTCCGCCACTGGCTCACCGAGCTCGGAGGCCACATCTGCCCGGGCGTCGAGGTGTTCATGCAGCACTGCGTTGAACGGTCTTCGCCCCCGGTGATCGGGCTGCTGACCGGCAACGTGCGGGCCGGCGCCCGGATCAAGCTCGAGCACTTCGGCATCTGGGAGCGGTTCGCCATGGGCGCTTTCGGCGACGACCACGAGGACCGCAACGAGCTCGCGGTGATCGCCTGGCAACGCGGCCGCGAACATCTCGGCAACGGCCTGGGCGCGGAGGAGATCCTCGTGGTGGGCGACACGCCACGCGACGTCGCCTGCGCCCGGCACATCGGCGCGAAGGTCGTCGGCGTCACCACCGGCGGCGCCACGCGCGATGAACTCGCCGCCACGAAGCCCGACTGGCTGGTGAATGACCTGAGCGAATTAAGCTGGTAGCCTCGGAGGCAAATGAACCGGGAGTACTCAAGTTGAATTAGCCACGAAAGGGCACAAATGATTGCGATGACTGAATCACATGGCACCCGAACGACGGGCAGCGCGTCGGGCCGGGGCGCATTGGAAGTCTCCCCGGCATCTTGTACTGCGGTGGCGCAGCGAAGCGACGACACCGCTTTGGCACGTGCCCATCGTCGCGAAATGGGAATCGCTGCCGTCAGTTCAAAAGCGCCGTCGTCACTGCGTTCTGCCGGCGCACTCCAAAACCTGGCGGAGACCCGGCCGTTTCATGGTAGGGACCGTCACTCCGTGCGGTCCGGTTGGGCGTCCGCACTTTTCGAAGCCATGACCACTCTGATGCGCGACTCGCACACCAGACCTGCTCGGCGGCCCGCGCGGAGCGACGCGCCCTACCTTCTGAGCTTTCTGTGCCTCTTCGTGGCCGTTTCCATCTCCGCCGCCGAGCCGCAGCCGTTCCGCGCAGCGCGTTCAGTCCACTGGGGCTGGGCCTCGCCGGATGCGACGCTCTTCTACAACGAAATGATCGTCGATCAATCCACGACCGGCAGCTACTTCATGGCGTGCGGTTGGAACACCGGCTACTTCGGCATCCAGGAACTCACCAACGGCAAAAAGGTCGCCATCTTCTCCGTCTGGGACCCGACCACCGGCGACGATCCGAACGCCGTGACGCCCGAGCAACGCGTCGAGCTTCTGCACGAAGGCGAGGGTGTGCGCATCAAGCGTTTTGGTGGCGAAGGCACCGGCGGCCAGTGCATGATGGACTTCGACTGGTCGCCCGGGCAGACGAACAGGTTCCTCGTGCGCGCGACGCAGGCCGACGGCAAGACCGCCTATGAAGGGCATCTTTGGCTGCCGGCGGAGCAGCGCTGGAAACACCTCGTCACCTTCCGCACGCGCACCGGCGACAAGCGATTCAACGG
>DNDP01000320.1:11141-11322 GCA_003484235.1 Verrucomicrobiales bacterium | reverse complement strand
TGCGCGCCTTCTTCACCAGCTTCTCGGCACGCTGGAGTGCCGGCAGGTGCTTCGGGATCCCGTCCAGGGCCGAGGGACGTTCCCGATGGGTGCCGGCCTTCTCGGCGCGCTTGATCTGCTCCCAGTTCGTCCAGACCTGGTCGACGTCCTTCACCTTGACGTCGCCGAACACGTGCGGGTG
>DNDP01000320.1:8248-10934 GCA_003484235.1 Verrucomicrobiales bacterium | reverse complement strand
CGGCGGACGAGCTTGTCGGTGATGTTGCGGGCGACCTGTTCGAAATCGAAGGCACCGCGCTCGCCGCCGAGCTGGCAGTGAAAAACCACCTGCAGGAGCAGGTCGCCGAGTTCCTCCATCAGCTCGTGGTCATCCCCCGCCTCGATGGCGTCGATCAGTTCATAGACCTCCTCGACGGCGTGGTAGCGGAGGGTCAGGTGGTCCTGCTCGCGGTCCCAGGGACAACCGGTGGGCGAGCGGAGCCGGGCCATGACGGCGAGCAGATCGTTGATGGCGGGTGAACGCTTCTTCATCGCGCGGGAGGATGGTGAAGCCGTTCCCCGGGCGGAAGGCAATTCTCCAGCGAGCGACGGTCGGATCCCGCTCTCCGCGAATCGAATACCCGGGGCTCAACCGGCTCCGGTGCCGAGCCGCGCCAGCAGTTCCTCCGCGACGGCCTGATCGACTCCGAGCCAGGCGCACGCGGGGGGAACGTCCGCAAACAGTTCGACCTCCACGCCGAACCGGAAACATTCTTCCCGGTAAAGTTTCGCCTTGTCGAAGGTCTCGACCGCGACACTGCAGATGGCCGAACGTGAGACCGAGCCCAGGTTGTCGGGCCGGCCATGGAGGGCGGCGAACTCTGCGACGTTGTGTTCTCCGGTTTCGGGAAAAGTGGCCAGCCGCGTATCCGAAAGCACGCACGCGCACCGGCCCAGGCGGACGTCCCTCAGCAGCCGCGTTTCATGGTCGATCGCCTCCCGATGTCCGATCGCACCGATCCATTTCGCGGCCACAAAGCGACCATCGTCGCTGATGACATAGCCCATTGGCATATTCAGAGGACCACCAGGTTGTCCCGGTGAACGACCTCCACCCGGGTGAGGGTGCTGCCGCGGATGTCCCCGCTGTCGAACTCGGCGATGCCCCGCGCGAATTCGGTGCCTTCGACATCACAGATCTTCACCACGTCGCCCTTTTCGAATTCACCGTCGCACCGCTTGACGCCGGGCGGCAGCAGGCTCTTGCCGTTTTCGCGGAGGGCCGACTTGGCGCCGTCGTCCACGATCAGGGCGCCTTTGGGTTTGTGAAAGAAGGCGATCCAGCGTTTGCGGCCCCGGAGCCGCGACGCCCGCGGGACAAACATCGTGCCCAGTTCCTCGCCGTCCATCAGGCGCTGAAGGGTGTCCTGCTGCCGGCCGGTGGCGATGATCATGGGGATGCCGGAATGGGTCGCAATGCGGGCCGCCTCGATCTTGGTGGCCATGCCGCCGGTGGCCGTGGCCGCGGTGGTGCCCTTGGCGTGGGCGCGCAGGGTCGAGTCGATCGTCTCGACGGTGGGAATCAGCCGGGCGTCCGGCGTGCCGAAGTTTTCAATCACCCCCTCGACGGTCGTCAGCAGGATGAGCAGGTCTGCCGGCAGCAGGCTGGCGACGAGCGCGGAGAGCCGGTCGTTGTCGCCGAACTTCAGCTCGGTGTAGGAGACGGCGTCGTTCTCGTTGATGACGGGCACGACCCGGCGTTGCAGGAGGGCCACCAAAGTCTGGCGGGCGTTGAGGTGGCGTTCCTGGTGCTTGAGGTCGTCGTGGGTCAGCAGCACCTGCGCGACGTGCAGGCCGTGCGCGGCGAACATGCGGTCGTAGGCGGCCATGAGCTTGACCTGGCCGGCGGCGGCACAGGCCTGGAGGCCGTCAAGCGCCTTGGGTCGTTTCTCCATGCCCAGCACGCCCATGCCCGAACCGACCGCGCCCGAGCTGACGAGCACGACCTCGAGGCCGCGCCGCTGGAGGCCCGCGAGCTGGGCCACGAGCTGGTCCATCTGGGCGGGGTCCACGCGGTTGGCGGCATCGGTGAGGATGCCGGTACCGAACTTGACCACAACCCGCCGGACGTTTTTGAGCAACTCGAGACGCATACGAACGAGCCGGGAGGCTAGAACCGCCGAGCCGGCGCCTGCAAGCGGTTTGAGGACGTGAAGAGCGCGGCCAGCAAGGCTTTGCGTCGACGCTCGCATTGGAGACCACTGCCAACGGGCTGAACTGCGGCAAACCTCCCATCCTCGGGACCAGTTGCGGACAGTCTGGAGGTGTTCAGCGCGGCCAGACTATTCCTTCGGCACCCATTCCGGGCGATCGACAACGAATTCGAACCGTTGCGGGCGGTGCACGCCCACCTCGATCTTCCAGACCACGTTCGTGTCGAGCTTCTCCGTGCTCCACCACACCAGCTGATTTCGTTCGTACAGCCGCAGGAACCCGTGACTGTCCTTCGGTCCGCCATGCTGCGTCAGCCAGAACGATTTCCCGGTGTTGAGATTCTCCACGCGGCAGCTGAACCAGAGGCCGTCGGTCGGTCCCTTGATACCGGCCACGATCATGGGAGTGACGGATTCCAAACGAAGCGAGGCCACATGGTTGCCCTGGCCATCTGTGGAGCTGCTGGTTGAATGGGAGACTCCGCCATGCGGCAGGTCGGCGACAAAATTGGTGGCGACAACGCCGTTGGTAAACTCGATGCCACCCGGGCCCGCGAGATAAACCGCCTCCACCACCGTTTCATTGAGGCGGCTCCGGGCGGCTGAGGGGCTGTGCGTCGCCAGTTGGCCACCGCCCGGGAATGGTTCTGCCGGCAGCGGATAAAACGCGCTCGAGGCAAATTCCGAGTGCCGGTCTCCGACAAGATGCAGTCCCACCCGCCACTGGATGGG
>DNDP01000320.1:7274-8096 GCA_003484235.1 Verrucomicrobiales bacterium | reverse complement strand
GGTCTCCGACAAGATGCAGCCCCCCCCGCCACTGGATGGGCGGCGCGTTGGTGTCGCCCGGCCGCCGCACCGGCAGGGCGCCGTGGGAGTTGTTGCCATAATTGTCCTCGAGGTCTTTCATCACTTCATGCCAGGCGTTGGAGACGATGCCGCCTCCGGTCCGTTCGTACGAGGTGAAAACCGGATTGAGGCCGCCGAGCCGTTCGCCTTCGGCCGCCGACACCTCTTCCGGAGAACGCCAGCCGGGCCGGTAGTCGAGCCGATTGAGGACCACCTGAACCGGTCCGGCCTGAATTTCCTGGGGCAGCGGCCGGGCGGCCAGGTTGGTGGGAGTTGCCGGCACCGGGTTCTTCAGATTGAATTTCGCAATCTCTTCCAGCACCCGGCCACCCGAGCTCCAGCCGTCCAGCATCAGCTTCACCTCAAACTCGGACTGCCAGCGAGGAAAACCGGCGAAGCTCAGCCCGATGAGGTCGAGACGGTTGGAGGCACCTGGATTCACCGTGCGGTCACCCCGACCATGGCTTTCCCACACCCAGCCGTCGGCGTCGACGATCCGCGCCTTGAGGTTGGCGACAGAACCGGAAGCCACCAAGGTCGAGTGATCCAGCCGGAGGTAGATCTGCAGGGCGTTCGTTTCATTGGGAACGTGGAACCAACTGCGGCTGCCACCCCAGCTTCTCCCTCCCGTCGTCCACCCCACCATTTCGCGGATCGGTTTGGGCAGCCGCGCCACGATTCTTTCCCAACGACCGATCTTCACGCTGTCCAGATCGTACGGACCGACCGCGGCCCCCATCACCCGGGCCGAGCCGCCGTCGC
>DNDP01000320.1:0-7100 GCA_003484235.1 Verrucomicrobiales bacterium | reverse complement strand
CCCGGGCCGAGCCGCCGTCGCTCAATGAAAACCTGGGAGCGTCGTCGAGTTGCAGCAACAGAAGGCTGACGACGATGGCCAGCAGGGCAAAACAGATGAGGATGGCGAACAGGCGTTTCATGATTCCGTCTCCAGGCTGCCTCGGTTTGGACTAGCCCGATGGAACTGAACTCCGGCGCGATCGACAAGGCCCGAATGCAGGCCCCCGCCACCGTGGCGCCCACACGTTGCCCGGATTCGCGGATTTTCCAGTTGCCAGCCTCCGTCCAGCCCCGGCGTAATGCAGCCCATGCGTGACGTTTCGCTCGAGTTTCTCAAACTTCTGGTCAACACCCCCAGCCCCACCGGCCACGAATTTCGCGGCCAGCGCGTGTGGATGGACTACGTCGGGCAGTTTGCAGACGCCGTCGAAACCGACGCCTACGGGAATGCGGTTGCGGTGCTGAACAAGGGTGGTTCACCCCGGATCATGCTCGCCGGGCATGCCGACGAGATCGGCATGACGGTGAACTACATCGACGACAACGGCTTCGTGTTTGTCCGCAAGATGGGCGGTGTGGACCCGGCCATCATGAAGGCCCAGCGAATCACCGTTCACGCGCGGTCAGGCCCGGTGAACGGAGTGGTCGGCAACATCGCGCCGCATCTCACGAAACTGGAGGGGGACCGCAAGGTGCCGAAGATGGACGACCTGTTCATCGACATCGGCGTCAGCAACCGCAAGGAGGCCCTCAAACTGGTGCAGGTGGGAGATCCCATTACGTTGAACGATCAGTTTGAACTGCTTCGCAATGATCTGGCGGTGGCCCGGGCGTTTGACAACCGGATCGGCACGTGGGCGGTGGCCGAGGCGATGCGCCTCCTCGCCGCCGACCGCAGGAAGCTCAAGGCGGAAGTCCACGCGGTCAGCAACATCATGGAGGAAACCGGCTGCTGGGGAGTGCGGCAGGTGGCCTACAACCTGAAGCCGGACGTGGCCCTGATCGTGGACGTCACCCACGCCACGGACTGCCCGACGGTGAGCAAGCCCCTGCACGGGGATGTCAAGCTGGGCGCCGGGCCGTCGGTGAGCCACGGCGGATCCAGCCACCCGGAGGTGGTGGCCCGGATCGAGGAGATCGCCCGGAAGAAGAAGATCAAGCTGCAGCACGAGGCGGTTTCCAATTCGAGCGGCACGGACACGGATGCGGTTTTTTGGACCCGGGGCGGCATTCCCAGCGGATTGATCAGCCTGCCCAACCGCTACATGCATTCGCCGGTCGAAGTAATCAGCCTGAAGGACCTGCAGCAGATTCCGGAGCTGATGTCCGCGTTCACGCTCTCGCTGAAGCCGGGCGAGGAGTTCAAGGTCAAGATCTGACCCCCAAAGAGCCTCCACCTTGCTGCGCCCAGCCCGGCAGCTGCGCGACGGCATCCTGTCGCCATCGCGGTTCCGAATGACATCATTCATTAGTGCTATTGGCCATTCACCCGGCCGGCAGCTAGGGTTCCTCCATGAATGCAAAACCATTCTCCGCGACCACGGCGATTGCAGCTGCTGAACACGGCAACCTCGGCGTGACCGTTCCCGGCCGCCGCCGGAGGAACAGCCGATGCCAATGGTCGGTTGGGCCCTGGCTGTTGCCGGATGACCTCAATTCAGCCGGTTCGGAGAGATCGGGCCATGGCGGTCGGTTGGGCGCATTGCTGATCAACGGCAAGGTCGTACGGTTCTGAGCGAGGTGCCCCATGGAACTGCATCAGCTGCGCACCTTCCTGGCGGTCGCGGAGACCGGTCATCTCACCCGCGCCGCCGAGCGGCTGTTCACCAGCCAGCCGGCCGTCAGCACGCAGCTCAAGTCGCTGGAGGAGGAACTGGGCGTAAAGCTGTTCGAGCGGACCAGCCGGGGCATGAACCTGACGCCGGCCGGTGAGAACCTGCGGCCGCTGGCGGATCAAATTGTGACCGCGGCCCGGCGGTTCAAGCACGACGCCGAGGGATTGCGCAATTCGGTTTCCGGCGAGCTGGTGCTGGGTTTGAACAACCGCCCCGAATTTCTGCGCGTCGTTCCCCTGCTGGCCCGGCTCGCCAAGGCCCACCCGGACCTGCGCTATGAACTGGTCAACGGCAGCAGCGGAGTGATCGTGCAAGGTCTGGCCGAAGGCAGCATCACGGTTGGATTCTTTGAAGGAGCCTGCGAAAACCGATTGATCAGAAGCCATCGGCTGGCCGACACCGAGCTGCTGATGGTTGCACCCAAGGCGTGGCAGGAGGAGTTCTCCAGGCCCGACTGGAAGGCGCTTGAATCCAAGCCCTGGATCTTCGTTTCCCCGCAGTGTTCCTACTTCCGGGTTGTGGAATCGTTCTGCCGGGAACAGGGATTGAACCTTCAGCGCCGGTTCAAGGTGAACGAGGATCTGACGGTGTTGAACCTGGTTGCGGAAGAACTGGGCATGACCATTGCCGCCCGTGCCCAGGTGGAATCACATCCCCTCCGGGACAGGCTGATCACCCTGCCGCACTTTCGTGCCAGCGTGCCATTGTCGATTGGATACCTGGCAACCCGCTCAGACGAGCCGTCCATCGCGGCGGTCCGCAAGGCCGTGCTGGAAATCTGGCAGGCTGCGGAGCCGGCGAACCGGGAATGCCTGGCTGATCCCAGGCCGGCATCAGGCAAAACAGCTGGAAGCCGCCTCCGCACCAAGGATCGCAGGATCGAGCTCGAAGGCGGAAACGGCTCGAGCTCGGCGAACAACTAACGCCACCACACGCTGCCCCATCAACGGTCGACCTTGGTTGGTTGAGTCCGAGTCTCAGGGCAGCCTGGCCAGCTTGGTTTCGTGTTCAGCGACGAACGTGCGCTTTCCGCGGGCGACAAACCGATGCCCCTCCGCCGCCAGCAGCCGTTTCAAGGCCGTCACCCCGCCGGGATATTTTGCGTTGAGCTCGCCGCCGGATTTCAGCGTTCTCCAGTACGGGGTCACCCGCTTGCGCCCCTCCGCCAACGCTTCATCCGCCGCGTGGGCAGCCATCCACGCAAAGATGCCGGTGGTGATTGGACAGGCGATGGTCGCACCGTGTTTGCGCGCGAGCGCCCGCCGCAGCTCATCAATCGTGGTCAGGCGTCCCTTGGAAACCCTCTTCATCAAGGTGTCCACCTCCCGAGGTGCGGGAATGACAAAGGTTCCTTCGCCCCAGCGACGGCTCATCCTGCCTTCGATTGCGGCCACCCTGGGCAGGTCCTTGTCGTCGGCCAGCTTTTCCCGCCATGATTTTCTGGCTTTGGCCATGANNGCGTGGGCAGCCATCCACGCAAAGATTCCGGTGGTTATCGGACAGGCGATGGTCGTTCCGTGTTTGCGGGCGAGCGACCGGCGCAACTCATCAATGGTGGTCAGGCGGCCCTTGGTCACCTTCTTCATCAAGGCGTCCACTTCGCGCGGTGCGGGAATGACAACCGTGCCTTCGCCCCAACGTCGGCTCATCTTGCCTTCGATTGCAGCCACCTTGGGCAGGTCCTTGTCGTCGGCCAGCTTTTCCCGCCATGATTTTCTGGCTTTGGCCATGAGTGCAGCCTCGTAAATCAGCACCGGACGGGCAACCGCAAAATTCCATGGGACCGCGCGGGCAGAAGGATTGCGGCTTTACCGGAGGACCCGCGCGGGGCTAGAACTGGCCCATGCCGCTGTATGAATACGAGCTGTGTGAAGGGTCCTGCGTGGCCTGTGGAGGGAAATTCACGCTGCGGCGGCCGATCACCGCGGCGCCATTGACGAACTGTCCCGCGTGCAAGAAGCCGGTTCGCAAGGTCATCTCCAGTTTCAGTTCACCCATGAAGTTGAAACCACTTTCGATCACCGACGCCAAGAAGGCCGGCTTCACCGTCCTGAAGCGGGTGAACAAGGGTGAATACGAGCGGCAATAGTCCCCCCACAATGGGGAACGGTTTCGCCCCGCTTTCTCTGCTTGGATCCGCGGTGATTCCGCCTGCCCTCCAAATTTCGTCGTAACGTTTCCGCGTCCACCCGGTCTCATCCTACGAAGTGAGTCCGGGCTCCGCCGGCGAGAACCAAACTTTTCCTCGCCAAAATCGCCCGATTGGCCCACTTTCCCAGCATCATGAGTGGTCTCGAACGCATTGAAAACCTGCTGCAAAGGACGGCCCGGCGGCGGCGCCTCGACAACGCCCTCCAAGGCATGTGGCAGGGTGTTTTCTGGGGAGCCATCGTTTTTCTGATCGCGCTGGCGGCCTTCAAGGTCTTCCCCTTCTCGATCGACACGCTGCTCTACGCCGGCATCGCCAGCGGCGTGATCGTCCTTGCCGGTTTCATCGCCGGCGGTTGGCGGGCGCCTTCTCCGGCCGACACCGCCCGCTGGGTGGACGAGCGTCAGCACCTCAAGGAGCGGCTTTCGAGCGCCATCGAGCTGGGCCACCAGGAGCGGACCGATCACTGGAAGAATCTCGTCATTCACGACGCCGAGGGACACATCGACGGACTCCGTCCTGCGTCGCTCCTGCCATTCCACCTTTCCAAGTTCGCCCGGTGGTCGGTCATCGTGCTCGTGCTGGCGGTGGGACTCGGCTTTGTGCCCGAGTACCGTTCCAAGGAATACCTGGAGGCGCTGAACGAGAAGGAGGTCATCAAGGAAACCGGCCGAGTGCTCGCGGAGCTGACCAAACGGAGCCTCGAAAACAAGCCGCCCGCCATGGAACCGACCGAGAAGGCGTTGCAGGCCGTGACCGAGGCGGGATTGGAACTTTCGAAGTCGCCCCTCTCGAAGGACGAGGCCCTGAAGGAACTTGCCAGCGCCGCCGACAAACTGAACGAGCAGATGAAGGAGCTCGCGAAGAATCCCGCCCTCCGCAAGATGGATCAGGCATTGCGTCGGCAGGACTCCAGCGCCGCCAGCACCCCGGGCGAGATGCAGAAAAAACTCGATG
Source organism: Verrucomicrobiales bacterium (assembly GCA_003484235.1). GTDB lineage: Bacteria > Verrucomicrobiota > Verrucomicrobiia > Limisphaerales > RI-55 > RI-55. The sequence continues at coordinate 2,178 of DNDP01000320.1, read as the reverse complement.
AACTGCAGAAGGCGCTGGGCGAAGCCGCCAACGAGCAGCAGGCGCTGGACAAGCTTCAGTCCGACATGGAAGCCCTGAAACAGAAGGCCGCCCAGATGGCAAACCAGGACGGCGGCATGTCCGACGACCAGAAACGACAGATGGCCGAGTCGCTTGCCGAACTTTCCCGGCAGGCCCAGCAGCTGGGCGCTTCCCTGCCCGGCCTCGAGGCTGCCATGGAGGCGCTGATGGCCAATCAGACCGACTTCTTCCTCAAGGATCTGGACATGGCCCTGGCCGACCTCGAGAAGATGCAGCAAATGGCGCAGGCGATGCAGCAGCTCCAGCAGCAGCTGGCAAAGCTCGGCAAGGATCTGGCCGAGCAGCTGAAGTTTGGTCAGGCCAACGCCGCGATCGAGTCGTTGAACAAGATGATCGACCAGCTTCAGAAATCGGGGCTCAGCGAGGAGCAGATGGCGAAGCTGATGGAGGAACTTTCCAAATCGCTGAAACCCGCCCAGGAATACGGCAAGGTCGCTGAGAAGCTCGCCAAGGCGCTCGGCCAGTGCAAGGCCGGCGACCAAAAGAGCGCCGGTGAATCACTCACTGCCGCCGCGAAGGAGCTTGAGGATCTGCTCGCACAAATGGGCGACATGGAATCGATGATGGCATCGCTTGAAGCCTTGAAGATGGCCCAGATGTGTGTCGGCAACGGACTCCGCTTCAGCCAGTGCCGCGGCGGCAGCGGCTGGAAACCCGGCGGCAAGATGGGCAAAGGCGGCTTCGGCACCTGGGCCGAGGAGAACGGCTGGACTGCAATCCCGGAGATCTCGGAGCTGTGGGAAAACGGCGAGGACACCCGCAACATGGCCGGCCGGGGAATTACCGACCGCGGCGAAGGTGAGCTGGTGGACGGCCTGACCCCCACCAAGGTGCGCGGCCAGATGTCGCCGGGTGGCAACATGCCGAGCATCACGCTCAAAGGTGTGAGCATCAAGGGCCAGAGCAGGGTCGATTACCAGCAGGCCGTCGCCACCGCGCAGTCGGAGGCCCAGAGCGCGCTGGCGGATGAAAAGGTGCCGCGCGCCTATCAAGGAGCGGTCCGGGATTACTTTGATGATTTGAAGTGAGTGAACAGGGTTCTGAGGACCCCCTCAATTCGCAGTGCGACAATAATTCCCATGGCAAGCAGTGCCCAAGTTGGGTCTACCGCAGCCGGAGGTTTTCCGAAAAGTGTCCGGGCCTTTGCCTCGGGGTACTGGTCATTTCTTGCGGCTATAGTCGTCATGCTTGAACTTGTTCTGGGCGGTCCCCTCGTGATGCTCAACAGCCGGTTCAGCGGGGCTTCCAATCCTAACTTGTCTGCGGTGCTGAACTCATTGTTAATGCCTCACTACTTCGCGGCCGGTCGCTCAGAGAGTTACTACAACTACCTGTATTGGTGGGGTGAACGAGGTGGTTATTCGGGCAAACGTCTACCCCATTCGGAATACAGGAAGCGTTGGCGATTGGATTGATTCGAGCACAGAGCCGAGTGATGGAACTGAAAAGCCGCTCTTCCGGGTGGGTTCCTGGCCCGGCTGGCGATCACGATCAAACGTTGTTGCCGTGATCCGGAACAAGCCTTGTCTTGCGTGAGAGACTGCCTTTAATAGGTTCCAAGCAATTGGAAAAACGCATCACACCATGAACACCGAGGAACGGATCAAGCATTTCAAGGAAACCTACCAGCGCGCCAAGACCGAAATTGGCAAGATCATGGTCGGGCACGAACCGATTGTGGACGGCACGTTGATCGCCCTGTTCGCGGGCGGCCATGTGCTGCTCGAGGGCGTGCCCGGCTTGGGCAAGACGCTGCTCGTCCGCACGCTGAGCGACGTGCTGGACCTGTCGTTCAGCCGGATCCAGTTCACGCCCGATTTGATGCCGGCGGACATCGTCGGCACCAACCTCGTGATGGAGCGCGAAGACGGCCGGCGTGAGTTTCAGTTCCAGAAGGGGCCGGTGTTCGCCCACCTGGTCCTGGCGGACGAGATCAACCGCGCGACGCCGAAGACTCAGTCCGCGATGCTCGAGGCGATGCAGGAGAAGCAGGTTACCGCCGGCGGCGAGGTCCGGAAACTGGCGGCTCCCTACTTCGTGTTCGCGACGCAGAATCCGATCGACCAGGAGGGAACCTATCCCCTGCCCGAGGCGCAG
>DNDP01000319.1:574-5781 GCA_003484235.1 Verrucomicrobiales bacterium | reverse complement strand
CCGCCGGGCGATCAGCAGCTGCCGTCCCTGCGGCGTGTTCGTGTAGAGGTCGCGGGTCTCCCGGGATTCCCTGCTGATGTCGAAGGCATCGGTCGCCTCCATCTGCATCTTGTAGGCCATCTCGAACGACTGGATGCGCGCCTCGAGCTGCGGGTCCTCCTGCAGGTTCTGCTGATGGATGTGGTTCAGCTTCTGCACGAAGTCGAGCTGCCGGCGCTGTTCCTCGGCCCCGAGATACTGGTTGCGGATGTTCTGGATCATCTGTTCCACCGACGGGCTGGAGGTGTTGATGCTCGTCGCCTGATACTTGCCGGGGAGAAACGCGCTGCCCCAGTTGAGCACGCCGCCGGGTGCGCTCCCGCCGGGCCGGAGCGAGATGAAGCCCGGCATGTTCTCGTTCTCGCTGCCGAGGCCGTACAGGGCCCAGGCACCGAGACTCGGCTTGGCCATCCGCAGCGAACCGGTGTTCATGAACACCGTCGCCACGTCGTGCGCCGGGATGTCGGTGTGCATCGAACGGATGACGGTCATGTCATCAACGTGTTTGGCCAGCTGCGGAAAGACCTCGCTCACCTCGATGCCCGACTTGCCGTGCCGGGCAAACTTGAAATTGGACCCCATCGCCACGCCCTTGACCTCCGGCAGCTCCTGGCCGTCACGGCGGTTCAGCTCCGGTTTCGGATCCCACGTATCGACATGGCTGGGACCGCCCTGGGCGAAAATGTGGATGACGCGGGTGGCTTTCGCCGCGAAGTGCGGCTTGAGCGCCACCTCCGAACCGCCGGCAAAGGCCTGGGTGCGCGACAGCAGACCCGCCAGTCCGAGCGCGCCGAAGCCCATGCCGGCACGGGCGAGGAACTGACGGCGCGTGAGGCAGAGATCCTCGGGTCGGAGCGTGTGCTCGCGGAGATATTTTTCAGTGTTCATGCGACGAACTTTCTTCAGGTTTACAGACCCGCCGACCACCGGGACGGTGACAGCATTTCTCCGGGCGGTAAAACTGTCCCACAGGAGGACAACCGGCCGGGCAGGACGCACGGCTGAGGATTCAGCAGTCCACGCGCCGCAGGCCTGCGCCGTTTAATGGCGGACAGATGAGAAACCTTAGCCGCAGCGGTCGGCGCCCGCTGCCATTCTGAAAAGCAGATCGGGCGGGAGAGCCGTCTCCCGCCCGATCGAAACTCCGTGCCCGGAACCCCGGTTACGGAACGAGCTTGTAGACCTTGCCGGTTTCTCCGGCGGGTCCTTCCATGCCGCCCTTTTCGTTTACCAGGACGTAGAGCTCACCGTCGTTGCCCTCGCCGAACGATGTCACCAGGCCCTTGAGACGGCCGTCGGGGCTGTTCGACAGTGCCAGCGGCTTCACGGGCCACGGAACCGTGCCGTCGGCGGTGGGACCACTCACCAGCAGGACACCTCCGGGCCGGGCAATGTGCCCCTTCCAGTCGGCAAACACATACTGGCCCTGCAGCGCCGGAAGCGCCTTGCCACGATACACGTATCCGCCGGTGATGCTGAGGCCGTGCGCCTCGGGGTCGCGCGGGAAGGCATTGACGTTCTTGTAGGTGATCACCGGACCCAGCAGCGGTTCGCCCTTGAAGCCCACCTTCGTGTCCGTTTCCTTGGGCGTGCGGGCCTTGCCGGGATTGAAGTCGATAAATCCTTCCTTGATGAACCAGCCGTAGTTGCCGCCCTTCTCGATGATGCTCACCTCCTCGTAAAGGGTCTGGCCAATGTCCGCCGCGAAGAGCTGGCGCCGGCCGCCGCGGTCGAAGCTGATGCGCCAGGGATTGCGGAGGCCGTAGGCGTAGATCTCCGGCAGGCCGCCGCCCTTGACGAACGGGTTGTCCGAAGGCACGGCGTAGGGCTTGCCGTCCGCCCGCTTGTCGACATCGATTCGCAGGATCTTGCCCAGGTAGGTCTCGGTGTTCTGGCCGTTGCCGATCTCGGGCTTGTAGCGCTTCTGCGTGTCGTCCGCGCGGCCGCCGTCGCCTGCCGCAATGTAGAGATGGCCATCCGGACCGAAGCAGAGGTCGCCACCGTTGTGGTTGAAGAACGGCTGGTCCCACTCCATCAGCACGCGTTCGCTTGCGGGATCGGCCTTCGCCCCCTTTACGTCGGCCGTAAACTCGGAGAGGCGCGACCGGTGATCCCAGTCGGCCGGCGTGGAATCGTTCTTCGGCGCACTGTAATGGACATAGACCCTGCCGTTGTCGGCGTACTTCGGATGCAGCGCGATGCCAAGCAGCCCGCGCTCGTCAAAGCCGGCGTTGAGCTTGGTCAGCTTGCCCGTCACGTCGAGGAACAGGTCCGGCAGGACAGTGCCATCCGCGCCGATGACAAACGCCTTGCCCACCTGGTCGGCAAGGATGAACCGGCCGTCCGGCAGCGGCACCATGGCGGTGGGCGCCGTGAAGCCCTCGGCAAAAAGCTTGAGGGACGGCGCGGCTCCGCCGTCGGCGGCGCGGGTGGAAAACGTCGGCGAGAACGCCAAGCCCACGGCCGCCAACAGCAGTCCACCGCGGGACAGAAGGAGAGAGATTCGTTTCATAGCAGGAACAAACTGGTGTCCAGCCATTCATACGGCAGGTCCCGGGAATGACAAGGCCAGAGTGGCCCGGGCGACCGCAAGAAGCCGGTTTGACACGGACCGCGCCGGTGCAACAACATCCGCCCGCCGTCAGACCAGGCCGAACCCATCCGCCACCGCATGTATCGCAGCCTCCAGCCCCGGCTCATCGTGGACACCGCGGAGGCGCTGCACCGGCGGATCGCCGAGCGCTTCCCCGACTCGGGCCTGAGCAGCGTCGCCGGCGAGCTGGTCGACGTCAGCCGCGAGGCCGAGGCTCTCTCGAACTGGCTCGACAAGCCCAACTACTGGATCCGTGGCGGCGTCGTCTTGGCCGTCGTGCTGATCGTGGTGCTGGTGGCCGGTGCCTTCCACTCGCTCGACCTGAACGTCTCCCTCTTCTCGAGCATCTCGGACTTCCTGCAGGGACTGGAATCGGCGATCAACGACTTCGTCTTCCTTGGGCTGGCCATCTTCTTCCTGGCCACCGGCGAGACCCGCCTCAAGCGCCGCCGCGCGCTGGAGGCGCTGCACGTCCTGCGCTCGATGGCGCACATCATCGACATGCACCAGCTCACCAAGGACCCCGAGCAGTTCCATCCCGAGACCTCGCTGACGCCGTCCTCGCCGAAGCGCTTGATGACCTCCTTCGAGCTGACCCGTTACCTCGACTACTGCAGCGAACTGCTGGCGATCCTCTCCAAGGTCGCCGCCGTCTATGTGCAGCGGTTCAACGACCCGGTCACCATCTCGGCCGTCAACGAGATCGAGGACCTGACCACGGGGCTGTCGCGGAAGATCTGGCAGAAGCTGATGATCCTCGAGCGCATCACCACCGCGGAAGAGGACCGGAAGATCGTCGCCGCCGGATCGGACATCAACAACCGGAGGGAACCGCCGGCGCCAGCACAGGTCAGCTGAGGTTGCCCGTGCCGTAGGCCCGTTCCACCCGGCAGACGCGGAGGCTGAAACCTGAATACCATTCCTCGCGGCCCCGGCGCTGCGCCTCGAGATGCTCGGTGTTTGCCTTCCAGTTGCGGATCGCCTCCTCGCTCTCCCAGTAGGACACCGTGATGCCGAGGCCATCGCCGCCGCGCACCGATTCGATGCCGACATAGCCGGGCTGGGCCCGGGCCAGTTCGAGCATGCGATCGGCCATGGCGCCGTAGTCTGCGCCCCCGGAAGCGGTGCGCTGGGCGGTGAAGATCACGGCGTAATCGCCGGCTTGGATGGGGCGGGTGAAGTGGGGCATGGGTTTGGCTTTTCGGCAGAGGAGCTAAGTACAGGTCGTGCGTTCATCCGTCGAGCACAGAGGTGAGGTGGCCCCTCATCTCCAGCATCGGCGATAATTGACTCCTCTCATCTATTCCTCCTTTGCCCTGGAGGCAGATATGCTGACCGCAACTTCTCCGTGCACCAGAACAGACCATCACCCAAGTTCTCGTATACGACGCCGCTTCCTCCGGCGCCGGGATCGTCGGCTGAGTTGAGCATGAACAGCAAGCCATGCTGCTCGCGTTCCGTCCGACTGAAAACCATGAGCACCCCCGTCATGTGAAGGTGAACGGACACGGGCTGCAGCCTTCGTATGGACTCCGGCCAAGCGGTCGGCGGTATCTCATGCTGCCGGCCTGCAGGTGACGCAACAAGCGTCTGCAGGTCGGCCCGGATCTCAGAAACGCCAATGTCCTGCACCAGATCAACAGCGTTGGAACGAGGACCCCCACATCCAATCGCGACGACCGCGAGAACAGCCCCGAAGAAAATGGACGGAAAGTGCATCGCGTGAATCTCCACCCTTCTCATACAAGTGAGGCGCGGGGTTTCATCATTCAGTCACAGTTCAATGTTGGAGGAGTCGACCTCATTCAACGTTCGGTGAGCCAAGCGGACCGAGTATTGGGACGTACTGAATCTGCCAGGCCATGATGGCAAGCAACGCCCAGACAAGTGCCATCAGCCACCCGAGTTGCACCACCGCCTCCCTCCATGCCCCGTGCACTTGACGTCGAGAAGCCAGCAAAGCCAACGTCACCATGACGACAGGAATCGACCATCCAATAATCCCATGGCGAACCAACCAATCATTGATTGGGGTCAGCGCCTGCCCCGGATGCTCGGTCTGGAACCTGATGAACGAAATCTTGTAGTAAATCATCACGAACATTGAACTGACAAAGCTGGCCAACACGCCGCCAGCCAGACGTAAACGGTCAGTGGGGTTGCTCATAGTTTAGGCAGCGACGGGTGAGCTGGTTGGTCCGGCTTCTGTTCGCCTTGGGGCTGTAAATGCTTCGTTGATTCTTACACAGTGCAGAAGATGGTTGGGACCCTGGTGTCAGGCAAGAGCGGAGTTCCGCAGCAATCGAATCCAGGACAATGGCTACAGATCATCTGACGGAATGAGCCCCGGCGCTCCATCCGGTTCCGTCCTGAAAGGACGCCGGTCTGGTTGCCACGGGTGAAGCAAAGCGCAACCCGTGGAAAGGAGTCTCCGATCCATCTCCGCCCTGAAGGGGCGGCGGTTCATCGGGAACCGGCGGCAATCATTCATCAGATTTGACGCAGCGCCGGTCCGCCGCCCCTGTCGGGGCGGAGGGTGTCCGTGAAACCTGGTCCACGGGTTGCGCTCCGCTTC
>DNDP01000319.1:0-367 GCA_003484235.1 Verrucomicrobiales bacterium | reverse complement strand
CCTCGGCTCCTGCGGAGCCGTTTCAGGATCGGGCATGCCTGGCCCGCACGCGATTCGCCGGATTGATTGAAGCCGAGAGGCACGCGGTGTCCGATGCGGCCTATTCCTCAACCGGACTTCGCCATCGTTCGGCCGCTGGCGGCGACGAAGGGCGGGAGCTCGTCCATCAGCCGCTTGAACAGGTCGATGTTCAGCTGCTGAGCGCCGTCGCTCCATGCCTCGGCCGGGTTGGGGTGCACCTCGACGAGCAGCGCGTCAGCCCCCATCGCGGCGGCGCCTTTGCAGAGGTTCATCACCAGGTCGGCACGGCCGCAACCCTGGCTCGGGTCGATCACGATCGGGCAGTGCGACTCCTTCTTGATGATCG
>DNDP01000069.1:16227-17215 GCA_003484235.1 Verrucomicrobiales bacterium | reverse complement strand
TCGGCCACCACGGCGCCAACCATCCGGTCAAGGATCTCGAGACCGGCAAGGTCGAGATCACCTCGCAGAACCACGGCTTTGCGGTGGACGGCAAGTCACTGCCATCGGACGTGGAGGTGGACCGGATCAACTTGAACGACCAGACGGTCGAGGGGTTGAGGCACAAGACCAAGCCGGTCTTCTGCGTGCAGTACCATCCCGAGGCGTCACCTGGACCGCACGACAGCACGCCGCTGTTCCAGGAGTTCCGCGAGCTGATCGAGAAGCGGGGTTGAGAGTGACCGCAACCGGCAGCCACCGCTGCTCAAGTCAAAACGGATAGCAGTAAATCCCTCGCTCAGGCGTCCTTGAGTCATACTCAAAGATCATCAAGTCGGGCCAAGGCGTCATAGCACTTATCTTGAAAGCAAACGGATTGGTGTTGATTACCTGCACCCTCGCTCCATCAACCGCTGCTTTAGAAATCTCAGGCAAGCTTTCTAGATCAACCACTCCAAAGCGGTTGATGCTCACCGCGGTCCGCGATACCGCGTTTTCCGTCTGCATTCGCGCGCTACGAATTCTGTGCCATCCACTGATGACGGAGAGAATCAACAGAACGAAAAGAACAAGGAACACGCGAGGTTTCATATCGCTCGATCACAATAGTCTGTCGGTCATGGACAGTTCTAGCCTGGCTACTTCGGATTCTCCAAGCTCCGAAAGGAACTGGAGAAACCCGAGAAAACGGAGTGACCTGCCAAGCGCCCCCACCCTTAGCACCACGCTTCAGCCGGTGCCGAGCTTCCGATGACGGAACACTGCCTCACCCCAAGCTCCGGCATTGCTCCGCCTTCGGGAGGCGCTACGCAGTCTCCATGAACCGGTAGCCGACGCCGCGGACCGTGTCCAGGTAGCGGGCGGCATCCCCGAGCTTCTCGCGGAGGCGACGCATGTGCGTGTCCACCGTCCGGGTGTCGATCACCGAATCGTATTCCCACACATCCTG
>DNDP01000069.1:13788-15895 GCA_003484235.1 Verrucomicrobiales bacterium | reverse complement strand
AGCTTGAACTCGGTGGCCGTCAGGTCCACCGGCTGGTTGTCCACCAGCACCAGGTGCTTGGGAATGTCGATCAGCAGTTCACCGACCTTGATCTGGTCCACCTTCTCGTCCGGGAGCAGGCCGCGCCGGAGCATGTTCTTCACCCGCAGCACCAGTTCGCGCGGGCTGAACGGCTTGGTGACGTAGTCGTCGGCGCCCAGTTCGAGGCCGAGCACGCGGTCCACCTCGGCGGCCTTGGCGGTGAGCATGATGATCGGGATGCCCGAGGTGACCGGGTCGCGGCGGATGATCTTGCAGACTTCGAGGCCGTCCACCTCCGGCAGCATCACGTCGAGCACGATGAGGTCGGGCTGGAGGTCGCGGGCCATCTTGAGCGCGCGCTCGCCGTCCTCGGCGGTGGAGATGTCGAACCCGGCATTGCGCAGGTTGAAGCCGATGAGTTCCAGCGCGTCGGGCTCGTCATCCACGATCAGGATGTGGGGCTTGACCCGGAAAGGTGAAACCCTGGCGGCGGCCTTCTTGTGGGGTTGGGGGGGCATGGTGGCGGGCATGATCAGGTTTCGTTCTGGCCGAGGCCGGGGGGACCGATGCGTTTGAGCAGGGCTTCGAATACCAGCGTAAGCATGCGGAACTCGTCCGCATTCAGTTCGACGACCCGGCCGTCGGCGGTGACGCGCTTGTGTTCGAGATCGATGGAAAGCTGCTTTACGGTCGAGACGTCGCCCACCTGCTCGCGAAGCGCATGTTCCGCCAGCATCGTCTGCACGCGTTTGACGAGCTCGCGGGGGCTGAAAGGCTTGGTGACGTACTCGTTTGCCCCGGCCTGCAACCCGACGAAGCGGGCGCGGTTGGTGGCCCAGGCGGTCAGCATGATGACGGGCGTGGCCGAAGATTCCGGCAGCTTGCGGATCATCTCGCAGACCGAGATGCCGTCGAGCTCCGGCAGCATGAGGTCGAGGATCACGAGGTCGGGCCGCTCGTTGCGGACCTGTTCGAGGGCTTCTGCGCCGTTCTCCGCGACCAGCACCTCCATGCCGGCGGCGCGCAGATTGAAGGCCACGAGGTTGCGGACATCCTCCTCGTCATCGACCACCAGCACCCGGGCGGGTGCGGTCTTGATGGCGGTGTCGATGGTGCTCGATTTCATGATTGTCCCGGGGCGGCGCCGGTCTCGCCGGCCTTCTTGTGCCGGATGTCCTTCCCTTCGTGGAGATAGACGACCTCCTCGGCGATGTTGGCCGCATGGTCGGCGATGCGTTCCAGGCTCTTGGAGATGGTCATCAGGTGCAGGCACCGCGTGATGGTGCTGGGTTTCTCGATCATGTAGCTCGAAAGCTCGCGCTGCAGCTGCTTGTTGAGGGCATCCACCTCCTTGTCGCGGGGCACGATCTGCCGGGCCTTGGCTGGATCGCGCTGCACGAAGGCGTTCATCGCGTCGCCCAGCATGTCGAGGGCGGTGGCCGCCATCTTGGGAATGTCCACGTAGGGCTTCAGCTGCGGCTCCTGGCCGAGCTCGACGGCCCGGCGGCTGATCGTGGTGGCCTCGTCGCCGACCCGCTCGAGGTCGCGGCTGAACTTCATCGCCATGGTGATCAGCCGCAGATCGGTCGCCAGCGGTGCGCGGGCGAGCAGGTTGATGGACATCTCGTCGATCTCCATCTCGAGGTCGTCGATCCGCGAATCCTCCTGGATGACGGTGCGGGCCTTGTCGTCGTCGCGCTCGACGAGCGCCTCGACGGCGAGCCGGACCGAGCGCTCGGCGATGCTGGCCATGGTCAGCAGCCGGTCCTTGAGGGCCGCCAGATCCTGATCGTGATGCGTTGCCATAGTTCAGTGGGGATCAGCCGAAGCGGCCGGTGACGTAGTCTTCAGTCTGTTTCTTTGCGGGCGTGGTGAACACCCGGTTGGTGTCGCCGTACTCGACGAGCTCGCCCAGGTAGAAGAAGGCCGTGTAATCGGAGATGCGGGTGGCCTGCTGCATGTTGTGGGTGACGATGACGATGGTGAATTCCCGTTTCAGGTCGAGGATCAGCTCCTCCACCCGCGTGGTGGCGATGGGGTCGAGCGCCGAGGCCGGTTCGTCCATGAGGATGACCTTCGGCTTGAT
>DNDP01000069.1:6768-13515 GCA_003484235.1 Verrucomicrobiales bacterium | reverse complement strand
GCGCTGGTGTGCAGCCGGTCCTTCACCTCGTCCCAGAGCGCGGCGTTCTTGAGGCTCTCCTCGACGATGCCGTCCAGCTGGTCGCGGTTCCGGATGCCGTGGAGCCTGAGCGCGTAGGCAATGTTCTCGTAAATCGACTTGGGGAAGGGGTTGGACCGCTGGAAGACCATCCCCACCTGCTTGCGGAGGTTGATGACGTCCACCGAGGAGTCATAGATGTTCTGGCCGCCGATGCTCACCTCGCCCTCGATCCGCACGCCGTCGATCAGGTCGTTCATCCGGTTAAAGCAGCGCAGCAGGGTGGACTTGCCGCAGCCCGACGGACCGATGAACGCGGTGACGACCTTCTCGCGGATCGCGAGGCTGATGTTCTTCAGCGCACGGGTGGCGCCGTAGTAGAGCGACAGGTCGCTCACCGACAGGAGCGACGGGTTTCCCGGCGGCGAGGCGGGAGTCCTGGCAGTGGTGGCCGTGCTGGGGAAAGGTGAGGGCATGGGATTATTGAAGGGCGCGCATCTGGCGGCGCATGCGGCCGCGGATCAGGATCGCCACGATGTTGAGGGCAAACGTGAGCATGAGCAGCACGAGCACCGTGGCATAGAGCAGCGGACGCGTCAGCTCGATGTTCGGCGACTGCGTGGAAAGGATGTACACATGGTAGCCCAGATCCATGAACTGATCGGTCAGGGCCGCCGGATAGCCGGCCATGTAATAGGCGGCGCCGGTGAAGAGGATGGGCGCCACTTCGCCGGCCGCCCGGCTGATGCTCAGGATGCCGCCGGTGAGGATGCCCGGCAGCGCCTGCGGCAGGACGATCTTCCAGATGGTCTGCAGCTTGGTGGCGCCGAGCGCCAGGCTCGCCTCGCGCAGGCCGAGCGGGATGGCCTTCAACGACTCCTCGGTGGCCACGATCACCACGGGCAGCGTCATCACCGCGAGCGTCAACGACGCCCAGAGGATCGCCGGCTTGCCCCACAGCGGCTCGGGGTTGTTGGGCCGGAAGAGGGCGTCCATCGAGCCGCCCACGAAGCTGATGAAGAAACCGAGCCCGAACAGGCCGAACACGATCGAGGGGACGCCGGCCAGGTTGTTCACCGCCCCGCGGATGATCCGCGTGAGCAGCGAGGTACCCCGCGCGTACTCCGTGAGGTAGATGGCCGTGATCACCCCGATCGGAATCACGAAGATCGTCATCAGGATGACCCGCGCCGAGGTGCCGATGATCATCGGCAAGACCCCCGCGGTGTTCACGTCGAACATGTCCTGGTCGCTGCCGGAGGTGATGAACCGCCACGACAGCCCGGACCAGCCGTTGAGGAGGATGTTCGCCAGGATCACCCCCAGGATGGCGATGATCGCCCAGGTCGCCAAGCCGGTCAGGCCGGTAAACAGGAACGAGACGGCGTCGCGGCTGCGCACCCGCAGATCGCGGAAATCGGGATCTTCGGGCGGCGGCCGGAACTGCAGCTGGGAAGACTGGGTGTCCATCAGCCCTTGCCCTCCAGTCGCGCCTTCAGCCGGTGGATGACCTGGTCGGCGATGAGGTTGGAGATGAAGGTCACCGCGAACAGCAGGGTGCCCAGCAGGAAGAGCATGCGGTAGTGATGGCCGCCAAAGACCGTTTCCGCCAGCTCCGCGGCGATGGTGGCGGTGATGGTGCGCACCGAATCGAAGAGGGAAAGGGACATGATGCTCGCATTGCCGCTGGCCATCAGCACGATCATCGTTTCACCTATTGCCCGGCCGAAACCGAGCACGACGGCGGCGAACACGCCGGGAATCGCCGCCGGAAGCACCACCTTCCAGGCGGCCTGCCATTTGGAGGAACCCAGCGCCAGCGCCGCCTGCGTGTAACTCCGCGGCACGCTGGTCAGCGCGTCCTCGGCGATCGAGAACACCACGGGGATGATCGCAAACCCCAGGGCCAGCCCCGCCACGATGGCGTTCAACCGCGAGGCCTCCGGATACAGCGGATAAAGCACCGAGGCCATCACGATCAGGGCGAAAAACCCCAGGACCACCGAAGGAATGCCGGCGAGCATCTCGATGATCGGTTTGAGGATCTCCTTCGTGCGCGGGGCGGCGAGTTGGGAAACGTAGATCGCCGCCGCCAGCGAAATGGGCACGGCAAACAACAGGGCGACCAGCGTCGCCTTCAGGCTGCCGAGAAAGAGCGGGATGATGTTGTATTTGTGGATCTGCGAGACCGGCTGCCAGATGTATTCGGGCTGGTCGTAGCCGGTCCACTGATGAGGAAGCAGCAGGTAGCGCCACGAAACGGTGTTGACGCCCGCATCCTTGTCCGTCGGGGCATTGGCGATTTCCTCGGCCTTCACCTCCACGAGCAGCCTCAAGGTCTCCTGATCGAACTCCTTCATCTCCGATGCCGACAGACCCAGGTAAGTCCGCAGCCGCTCGGGCGGGACCTGGTCAATTTCCTCGGGAGAAATCACCGGCTCGGCGGCCACGCTGCTGTCCATCTGCCCGAACAGGATCGGCAGGGATTCCCTGGCCACGAACAGGAAGATCAGGAAGACCATCAGGATCGCGGAGAGCGACACCAGCATGATCAGCTTCTCGACCAGCCATTCGAACGGGCGTGCGCGATGCCCGCGGGCGGTGCCCAGCCAGCTGGGCCCGGAGTTCTCGTTGCCTGAGGACTGCGCCATGTCAGGGAGTTAAATGCTGCGAAAGCGTGACGGGAAAACGACTCTGACGCAACGGTTGTGCGACAATTCCCCAGAAAGGAGGGGAGACCGGCCCCGGAGCGACCGATCTCCCCGTGGTTACCAACAACCAATCGTAAGATCGCGGAATGTTCAGCTGCGCCAGTTCTTCGGCAGCGGAAAGTAGCCGATGTCCTTGACCACCGACTGGCCCTCGTCGCTGCGGATCCACTTGAGGTAGGCGTTGATCTCGCCCTTGTCCAGGTTCGGGTTCACGTAGATGTAGAGGTAGCGCCAGATCGGGTAGGTCTGGTTGACGATGTTCTCCTCGGTCGGGGCGATGCCGGGCGAGGCCGCGTCCTTCTTGATCTTGAGCTGGCGGATGCCCTCGGCGTAGGCGGCGCCGCCGTAGCCGATGCCCTTGGGCTCCTTGGCCACGGCCTGCACGACCTGCGCGGTGCCCTGGAGGGTCTGCGCGGAGGAGACGAAGTCCTTGCCGCCGAGCACGTGCTCCTTGAAGAACTCGTAGGTGCCCGAGCTGTTCTCACGGCTGTAGACGGTGATGGACGCATCGCTGCCGCCGAGTTCCTTCCAGTTGGTCACCTTGCCGGTGAAGATCAGGTCGAGCTGCTCGATGGTCAGCTCCTGCACGGGATTGCTCTCGTGCACGTAAACGGAGAGGCCGTCCAGCGCGACCTTGTACTCGGTCGGGCGTTTCTTGAACGCCTTGATGCACTCGGCCACCTCCTTCGGCTTGATCGGCCGCGAGGCGTTGGCGAGGTCGGTGGTCTGGTTCTGCAGTGCGGCAAAGCCGGTGCCGGAACCGCCGCCGGTGACCTGGATCTTGGTGTCCGGATTCTTCTTCATGTAAACCTCCGCCCACTTCTGGGCGAGGGTCACGAGGGTGTCGGATCCCTTGGCGGTGATGTTGCCGGCCTGGAGGGCACCGGTTTGGAACTGGAGGGCTGCCGCGGCCATCAGCGCGGTCAGCCAGGTCTTGGAGGATGTTTTCATAATCGTCTTCGATGAGTTGAACGCTATGAATCTGTGTCGGCAATGCGTCGCGGGCTTTACGGTTTGGTTACGGTTTGGTTACAACCGTGCCGGGCGCCTAGAACTTCAGCTGGGCATCGGCCTGCACCCGGACGATGTCGCTGCCACCCGGACCGGGAGTCGGGTTGACCGCCTCGAGGAAGTAGCCCGCAAGACCGAAGGTAATCGCGTCGAACGGCGAGTACTGCACCTTCACCTCGTGCCCCTTGATGTTCGTGCCGGCCCGGTAGCCGATGCCCTGGCCGCTGTTGGCCAGCGCGCTGGGATAGTAGGCGCCGGAATCCGAGTTCAGGAACTCCTCGTACCAGGCATTGCCTTCGAGATGCTTGTAGGTGTAGCCCACATCCCACAGCCCGCGCTTGCCGGACTTGCCGAACTGGATGCCCACCGAATAGCCGGTGCCATCCTCGGCGGCGCTGTTGTTGTGCAGATAATCCGCCGCCAGCGTGATGGGGAACTTGGCGTTGTACATCGGGATGCCGTTCTCGATGGTGTAGGTGAGGGCGCCGTCCACCACCACCGTGTTGAACGCATACACCGGCGCGGTGGTGACCGGGTCACGGTCGTTGCCGACGTTGATGTTCAGCACGTCGTTGTTCCGCAGGCGGTCGCGGTTGATGACCGAAAGCATGGCCACGCCAAAGCTCGACTTCCAATCGGCGTTCCAGCTCGACTCCAGCCGCACCTGGCCGCCGAAGAGGTAGGGATCCCGGCTGCTGCCGCCGACCTCATCCAGCACGAATGCTCCGAACGCCGAATTGAGGGTGTGAATGTCGTTCACCCGGTAGCCGATCCCCTGGGCCACACCCTCGGGCGAGTAATCGCTGTCAAACACCATGCTGGAGAATACGAAGGGATTGTTCATCTTGCCGATGGTGGTGGAGGAACTCCAGATGGGCCCTTTCAGTGGTCGCCACGTGGCATAGGCGAGGTCGATGAATATGCCCTTCTTGGCGCCGTTGTCCTGAAACGTCTGGTTGTTGGAAATCGGGTCGACGCCCGAAATGCCGGCATTGATTCCCGAGATGTCGCCCGAGCCGAGCCGGAAGCCGACCTCGAAGTCGTCCATCAGGTCGATGGTGACGCCGAACCGCACCCGGTACCGGAACCGGTTGCGGTCCACAAACCCCGGCGTGTCCTTGAAGAAGCCCTCGTAGCGGCCGCGGAAATCGCCTTTGAACCGCATGGCATCCACATACTCGGGCATGCCGGTCTTGGCTTTGTAGGCCGCGGTGAAGCCCTCGTCGGACTGCGCGCGCAGTTCCTGGGCTTCATCGGCGGTGAGGATGCCCTTGTTGACGAGCTTGTCGATGAGGGCGTCGGCGGACTGTGCCTGGGCCGCGGCGCCGGAGGCCACGAGCGCGCCGGTCAGCAAGAACGCCTGTTTGGTGAGCTGGTTGTTCGGTTTCATGTCAGTTCGGAAAAGTTTCGGAAACAGTCTGCCTGCCGCAGCGTTACATCCCAATGTCTGTGCTGTTACAGTTGGGTTACCAAGAAGGCGGATACGTTATTCAATCGCGTGAACCAGGGCAAGCGGCCAGCCAGTGATTCCGCGACTGGCCTGCGATCGGGAATGAATGAGGCCGTTCACAACCTGTGAACAATCTGCGGGCAAGCTTCGAAGCCTTGCAACCGCAGCACCTTCGCGCCGCGGCTTCTGTGCCGATTCGGCGCGCACCGTCACCGAATCGTCACCGATTCGTGACCTGGTCCCGCAGATTTTGGCTTCCAAGGACGTCACGGGCTGCGGCAGGCTCTTCGATGCAGCGACGGCCCGCCCTCACCAACCCTCCATGCCTGCCGCCAGCCCCAACCCCACCGACAAACCTCCGACCAGTGAACCGTCCGGCCGCGCGGCGGCACGTGCCCGCTCGGCAGACGAACGGAAGTTTGCGATCAGTTTCGCCTGCCAGCTGGTGCAGCAGAAGGTGCAGTTCCGGTGGACGGAAATTGCGGAGGGAGAGGAGGCCGGGCTGGAGCGGCTGCAATTGGCCAGCCTCACCTGCTCGGGCATCGGCAAGAACGGCTGCCCCGTGCAACCGCAGTCGCTCAATCTCGCCGCCTGGAAGCAATGTCCCCGGATCAAGAAACTCACCATCCGGCTGGCGCCGCCTCCGGCCGGCCACGCGCCCGCGGAGTCAACCAACGGATGACCCGGCTCAGCGGTCGTCCGCTGCCGATCTGGGGGCTTCCATGGTGAACAGGTCCCCGGACAGCGAACCGGCGATCCTGCCATCTTTCCCCGGCTGGAACTCGGTCAGCCGCAGATGCCCGCCAACCGAGGCGAGCACGTTGGGCTTCTCGGCCCGGCTGTTGGCGGCGTGCACCCGGGCCTCCGCCGGGCTGGCAAACACGTCCACCCGCAGCGGTTCGTCGGTGACGCTCTGGCCGGCCCGGCCTGCGTGAAAGACGATCTCGACCGTCGCAGGCTGCTCGGGGCCGACGCCGTCGCGGGTAAGCAGCAGAGTCCAGCGCGTGCCACCCCAGGGCGTCCGATCGTGACGCAGCCGGAACCGCGGGTTCTCGAAGGGGATTTCACGGCCGTTCAGTTGCAGACTGAGCCGCGCGCTGCCTGAAGCTTCCTCGAATCCCGGGATGTCGGATTCCTTGTCTCCGGGCACGACCGTGAATTCGAGCTCCACTTCACCGGTTTGGCTGACCCGCCCGAGCGCCGGTCGAGGAGTCAGGGTCCACTCGGGATGGCCCGAGTGCAGTTCATCCTCAATGTCCCGCCGCCGGTCGGCGACGAAGCGCTGCAGCTTGGCCACGCTCGCACCCGTCCGCCCGTCGCTTTGCACCCGCTCGCTTTCGATCAACGCCAGCAGCCCGCTGATCTGCCGCTGGAGCTGCTCTTCGTGCCACACCTCCTTGAGAAGGTTTTGCAGCACCGCAAAATATCGTTCCCGCGCCGCCGGCAGCGAATAGAGCCGGTGGGGCAGCTCCGCCGCCGCCTTGACCGACTTTGGCGGCACAAAGCCCGGCTCGCCCCAGAGCGGATTCACGTCCTCCGCCAATTGGTCGGCGCCCC
>DNDP01000069.1:4466-6520 GCA_003484235.1 Verrucomicrobiales bacterium | reverse complement strand
CCCCACGGCAGGAAGACGAGCCGGTCCGTGCCGGCGTCGTGATAGACGAAGTAGTTGTTGCGGTTGCTGGCATATCCGTCCCAGTGCCCGACGAGCACCTCCGCCGCCCAGAACCGGTAGAAGGCCTCGAGGTCGATCACCTGGGCAAGGGCGTCCAGCACTTCGTCGTCCGGGCGTTTCAGCGCCGCCACGACCGCCTCGAGCCGGGAAGCCGCGCCCTTGGGGCCGAACTTCCGTTCGAATCGTTTCACCGCTTCCGGGCTGAAATCGCAGACCGTGCCTTCCCAGAGAGTGCCCTTGCCGCCGGGTTGACGGTGGCGGAAGAACCGCTTGTCCAGGGACTCGACGTTGGCGTAGACGCCGAGCGACTTCCCGTTGACGGCGACGACGGCGAGATTGCAACGGGAAGCAGGCACGCCCGCCTGCCGGAACACGTGGTAACCGACCACCTGCTGCAGCCGCGAGGGATCCTGCCGGTTGTTGTTAAGCGTCAGCGTGTCGAGCCCGGCAAAAGTCTTTTCCCGGTCGTATTCGTCGAGCTGGATCTTCAAGGACGGCCGGTCCGCCGTCAGGGAGCCGACAAAGCCCTTCTTGCGCACCGCCACCGCACCGACCGGAATGCCGTCGATGGTCAGCTCCGCCTTCACGTAGTCGAACGGGCTCTCGCGGTCCTCCGGAGCCACGTCGGTCCGCAGTGTCCTGATCAGCGAACGGTGCTGACGGCTCAGCATCTCCCAATCGGCCGGCGCGACCTTCAGTTCCATCCGAACCAGCCGGTCCATGGCAAAGAAGTGGTCGGCATCGTACGGAGCAAGGTCCTTGGCCGGGGCAGGAGGAACAGTCGCCACACCGGACAACAGGGCGGCGGCGAACAACAGGCGGGAGAGTAATGTCGATGGTTTCATGGCGCTTCGGCGGAGTGCGGAGTATCTCCGCCAATGTGGGCGTCGGTCAACGCGAGTTTGGCTGCCCGCCTTGACCGGAGTGCGCCCTCCCCCGCACAATCCTCCCCGTTCGAACGCCTGCCAGCGCCACCCGCCCTGGACGGGTGAACCCTCCAGATGCACACCCCCATTTTCACGCCATGACCAACGACCAATCCGACCCCGAGTCGCGGCGAAACTTCTGGCGGGCGCTGCTGGTCCTCGGCCGGGTTTCGAACCTGCCGACGGTCTGGTCCAACTGCTTCGCCGGGTGGCTGCTCGGCGGCGGCGGTTCCTGGTGGGCCTTTTTCGATCTCAACCTCGGCGCCTCCCTGCTTTACATCGGCGGCATGTACCTGAACGACGCAGTGGACGCCAACTTCGACCGTCAACACCGCAAGGAGCGCCCGATTCCGTCCGGACACATCACCGTGGGGACGGTCTGGTGGTTCGCCATTGTGCTGCTGGTGGCGGGGACGGTGCTGCTCGTGCCGCTGGGCGGAACACCCGCGGTGTTCACCCTCCTGCTGGTCGCCTCCATCGTGCTCTACGATGTCGTTCACAAGTGGGTCGCCTTTTCGCCCGTGATCATGGCCGCATGCCGGTTCTGGCTGTTTCTGCTCGCCGCCAGCATCGGCGACGACGGGGTGACCGGCTATGCCGTCTGGTGTGCGTTGGTGCTGGCCGCCTACATCGTCGGCCTGAGCTACATTGCCCGCCGGGAGAGCCTCGCGTCACCGGTGGCTGCCTGGCCGGCCTACCTGCTTTCAATGCCCGTGGTGCTCGCGCTGCTGATCAACAACGGCGACGCCCGCCTGCGCGGCATCGTGCTTTCGCTGCTGCTGTTCTCCTGGGTCGTGCACTGCCTGCGGCACACGTTCTGGTCGGGCAAACGCAACGTCGGCCGGACCGTGTCGGGTCTGCTCGCCGGCATCGTGCTGGTCGATCTGCTGGCCATCGGCGGCGGAAGCATCTGGATGGGACTGGGCTTCTTCTCGCTGTTTGCCCTGGCGCTCCTGTTTCAACGCTACGTGCCGGCCACGTGACGAGGTTGCAGTTGGCACGATTGCCACCCTGTTCTCCTTCCGGCCCGAGGCCGCCAGCTCATCGCCGCCGGGCTTCGTACGCCTG
>DNDP01000069.1:0-4274 GCA_003484235.1 Verrucomicrobiales bacterium | reverse complement strand
CGCCGGGCTTCGTACGCCTGCCGGATCGCCTCCACGCGCCGCCGGTTGACGCCGAAGTCGCCGTATCCGGAACGCGAGGCCGACCGTACTTCGATGCGGTTCTGTTCAGGATTGGCCAGCAACTCGACATCATCCACGTAGCCCATCCAGCGAGAGCGGAAGGTGAAGTGACGGTAGCTCCCGTTTTCGCGGACCTTCACGCCGCCCAGCCCGGCCATAACCTCCTCCAGGGCGGCGAGGGCCGCTGCTGCATCTTCGCGCGCCGGCAGGGGTGCAACCGCATGCGTGGGATCGGTGTCCATGCTGGAAACACAGTTCGGTGAAGCAGGACAACCCGGCAGGGCCGTCACCACCGCCGGCCGCTCCGGTGCCGTGCCGGTGAAGCTGATCAGTTTGAGCGCCACCAGCGGCAGCATCAACACCAGCAGGACGATGACCCAGCGTCGGCAGGATTTAGACATGAGCCGAGGTGAACCCGCCTTCGCACGCCTGTCAAATCGCTGACGCCCGTCATCTGGCACGGGAAAGGCGGTCCGCCTTGCCGCTGAACAGCCGGAACGCTACTTTTTCCGCGCCCCACGCCACCAAACTCATGACCGCCGCCCGCTCGTATCGGTTCCTGTTCGCAGCCTGGCTCACTCTTGCCGTTGCCGGAGAGTCTTCTGCCGCGGACGGTTCGCTGATCCGGCCCGGCGACGTCTGGCGGTACGTTTACGGCACCCAGGCGCAACCTTCCGGCTGGCAGACGAACGACTTCGACGATGCCGGCTGGAAGTCGGGTCCCGCCGGCTTCAGCACGGGCTTTGGCAGTTACGACGAGGCCACCCTGCTGCCGGGATTCGTCAACAACTCCGTCTCCCTTTTTCTCCGCCGCAGCTTCGCCATCACCAACCTCGACGCCGTCGTCTGGCCCGTGCTGCGCATCAATTACGACGACGCGTTCGTGGCGTATCTGAACGGCACCGAGATCGCCCGCCGCGGGCTGGCCGGCAACCCGGGCGAACCCGTGTCGCACACCGCCACCGCGGTTTCGGGCCGGTCAAGGGAGCTTGCCGAGGAGATCGATCTGCAGCCTTTCCGGCAGCTGTTTCTGACCGGCACGAACACGCTGGCCCTCCAGGTGCACAACCTGACGATTTCCAACACGTCGCTGGCCGTGGTGCCCGAACTGTTGAGCGGAATCACCCGCGGTCCGTTTCTCCAGGACACCTCGAGCAACCGCACCCTGGTTGTTTGGAAGACGGCGCTGCCTGCGAGCTCCCGGGTGGAGTTCGGCCCCACGACCGCTCTGGGGATGTCGGTTGAATCCAACCTGCCGACCAACCGCCACGCCCTTGAGCTCACCGGCCTCGCCGCCGACACCGAATATCACTTCCGGGTCACGAGTACCGCCGCCAACGGCGCGGTCGAGTCCCGCCCTGCCATGTTTCGCACGCTGAAGCCGTCGGGCGGCGTGCGCTTCCTGGTGGTGGGCGACACGGGCGTGGGGCAGCCGGCGCAGCATGACGTCGCCCGGCAGATGGCCGCACGTCCTGCCGACCTCGTATTGCACGCCGGCGACATCGTCTATCCCCAGTTCACGACCGGCCGCGTGGACTCGAAACTGTTTCAGCCACACCACGAATCGATGAGCCGTGTGCCGTGGTTCTTCTGCATCGGCAACCACGATCTTTACGCGGGTGAAACGCATTACCTGGAGGCGCTGCATCTGCCGGCCAATTCGCCGGCCGGCGGGGAGCGCTACTATTCGTTTGACCACGGCGACGTGCATTTCACCGTGTTGATGATCCCTTATGTAACCCAGTACCGGCTAACGCCCGGCGATCCGCAGCACCAGTGGCTCACCAACGATCTGGCGGCATCCACCAAGCCATGGAAGGTGCTGCTCTTCCACGTGCCCATGCAGACGTCCGCCAACCACCGGATCGACGATTGGAACCTGAACGGCGTCCGCGACAGCGAGGAGATCAGGGAAGTGCTGCTCCCCATCGCCGCAGCGCATGGCGTGCAGGTGACCTTTTCCGGCCACGATCACGTATTCGAACGGTTTGCGCCGACCAACGGCGTTCACACCATCATCACCGGCGGCGGCGGCGTGGGGCTCTACGGGTTCGTCGAGCGCGACGCCGCTTCGGTCCAGTTCTGGCGGCGTCATCACTTAACCGAAGTGACCGTCACGGGCGACCGCATGGAGATCACGGCCATCGACCGCTATGGAGAAGCCTTCGATTCGCAGGTGATCCATCGGGCGCCGCCGGGCGCTGAAGTTCACCAGGCCGCGTGGCACACGCCGCTCGTCGAGTCGGCTCCGTCCAACGACGGTGACGGCAACCTCAACGGGCAGCGATTTGACTTCGCCGGCGTGCCCTTGGCGACGTTGCCCGGCCGTTCCGCCAATCTCGGTGAAGTCTTCGTCAACAACGATAAATCGCATCTCCACATCGGCCTCGCCCGTGCGCTGCTTCGGGATGACAGCGTGGTCTATCTGTTCGTCGAGTCACCGCGCCTTGCCGGGGTGACCTCGCTCGCCGGTTTGGGCAACGGCATCGCCGACAGCGCCGGCCAGGGGGCCGATGGACTGGACCTGCTGGAGAACCTCCACTTCGCCGACTTCAACCCCTGTGTCGGCCTGATCCTGGGTGACGAACTGGCGGACTCCGCCTTTCGCTCGCTGCAACGGCCGGCGCAGTCGCTGAACACCGGCCAGGGCGTGTTCCGGCTCAATGCATCGCTGGACGAGGTGGGCGCCCGTCTGCAGCAGTTCAACCGCTCGCCCCAGACGGGTCCCGTGAACTACGAGCGCAACGCGGACTTCATGGAGGTGAGCATTCCGTATTCTGCGCTCGGCGGATTGCGGCCCGGCGACGTCATCCGCGTGGGCGGAGTGGTCGCCGGCGGCGGGCACGATCCGTCGACCCAGCGCCAGCCGCTGGATACAGCGTTTCTTGGCACCGCCGTGAGTGGCAGCGGCACCAATGACGTTGTCCTCACCGGCGTGCGCGTGCAGCTCGCCCCGGACCCGGACCGCGACGGTGACGGCCTGCCCAACGACTGGGAACTGGCCCATGGCTTCGATCCCGACTCGGTGGAGGGCGAACATGGGGCCGACGGTGACATCGATGGCGATGGTGCCGGCAACCTCCACGAGTTCTTCGCCGGCACGAATCCCCGCGACGGACTGTCAGTTCTGAAGCTTTGGTTCAACCCATTGAACGCCACGCAGCTGGAACTCCGCTGGAGAACGGAGGCGGGTCTCACCTACCAGCTGGAGGCGGCGTCCAACGGCGGACTCAACTTTGCGCCCATAGGCGGCATCTATTTCCCCCGCACCGGCACCGGTGGCGAGGACGCCTTCACCAACGATACGACCAGCGGCAGCCAGTTGTTTCGTATCCAGCGGGTTCAATGAACCGCCCCGGCCGGAACGGCGGATTCATCCGCCCTTCCGGCAAATACGGTTGGTTTGTGCGGAGCCCGCTTGGTAGCTTCTCCGTTGTGATCAACCCGGCGATTCAATGCGGCCTCTGGCGCTGTCTGGCCAGGCCTTGTCTTATCGCTCCACTGCTCGTGAGTCTGTGCTGGGGCGTACTCTGCCTGCCTGTCAACGCAGCTGAGGACTTGTGGTCGATTCAACCGCTCAACCGTCCTGAGGTCCCTGAGAATGTCCGCTCAACGGGTCACCCCATCGACGCCTTCATCGACACGAGTCTGGCGGAGCATGGTTTGCGACGTTCGCCCGCAGCCGACCGCCGCACGCTGATCCGCCGGCTCCACTTCGACCTGATCGGCCTGCCGCCGACACCGGAGGAGATCGAGGCGTTCGCGAATGATCCCGACCCCAACGCCTACAACGCCCTGGTCGATCGCCTGCTTGCCTCAACGCACTACGGCGAACGCTGGGCGCGGCACTGGCTGGACGTCGTTCACTTCGGCGAGACGCACGGCTACGACAAGGACAAGCCCCGGATGAACGCCTGGCCGTATCGCGACTATGTCATCCGTTCCTTCAACGAGGACAAGCCGTGGTCGCGCTTCATCGAGGAACAAATCGCCGGAGACGTCCTGTATCCTTTCACCCGCGACGGCATCGAGGCGCTCGGCTTCATCGCCGCCGGGCCGTGGGACTTCATCGGCCACGCCGAGGTGCCGGAGAGCAAGATCGACGGCAAGATCGCGCGGCACCTCGACCGCGACGACATGGTGGCGAACACGATGCAGAGCTTCAACAGCCTGACCGTTCAGTGCGCACAATGCCACGATCACAAGTTCGATCC
>DNDP01000226.1:3546-3715 GCA_003484235.1 Verrucomicrobiales bacterium | reverse complement strand
CTGGTGAAGGAGGATCACCGGCTGCCGTTCGTCGAGTTTCGGATGACCTTCCAGGGAGGGGTGCTGGCCGAGACGCCGGACAACAACGGGCTGACGTACCTGATGGCCCGGACGCTCATCAAGGGCACGCCGTCGCGCACTGCCGAACAGATCGCCGTCGAGATGGAGT
>DNDP01000226.1:0-3304 GCA_003484235.1 Verrucomicrobiales bacterium | reverse complement strand
TCGCCGTCGAGATGGAGTCGCTCGGCGGCAGCATCGACAGCTACGGCGGCAACAACAGCTTCGGTCTGAATGCAGAGGTGTTGAGCCAGGATTTCGAGGCGGGCATGACCGTGCTTGCGGACGTCGTCCTGAATGCCTCCTTTCCGGACGAAGGAATCGAGCGCGAACGCGAGGTGCAGCTGGCCTCCATCCGCGCCCGCCGCGACGATCTTTTGCCGAGCACCGGCCTGCTCATGCGGCGGACGCTCTTCGATGGCCGCGGCTACGGCATGGACCAGCTGGGGACGGAGAAGTCCGTCACGACCCTGTCGGCCGCCTCGGTGCGTGAAGCCCATCGCCGGCTTGCCGTCCCCAACAACGGCGTGCTGGCCATCTACGGCGACGTGAAGCTGGAAGCCGTCCGTGCCGCGGTGGAGAAGCATTTCGCTGGCTGGCAACGCAACGATGCGGTCAAGCCCGGCGCGCTTCCGGGCGCGCCGTTCACCCTGACGGATGTCCGGCACGTGAACGAGTCCCGCGACAAAAAGCAGGCGGTGCTCGTGGTCGGCTTCCCCGGGCTGACGATGTTCGACTCCGACCGGCAGGCGCTCGACCTCATCCAGGAATCGTGCAGCGACCTCGGCTCGCGGCTGTTCATGCGGATCCGCGACGAGCTGGGGCTCGCCTACTATGTGGGCGCCCAGAACTTCACCGGTCTCGTGCCCGGCTATTTCTGTTTCTACGCAGGAACCTCGCCCGAGGGTGCGAAACAGGTGGAGGAGGAAATCATGAAAGAAGTGGCCGCGCTCCGGGAGAAGGGCCTGACGCCCGAGGAGCTGAAGCGGTCGAAGGCGAAGATTGTGGGTCACAAGAAAATCCAGCGGCAGGACCTCGGCAACCTCGCCATGCACACCGCGCTGGACGAACTCTACGGACTGGGTGTCGAACACCACGAGCAGGAGGACGCCCTTTACGAGGCCGTGACGCTTGGGGACGTGAAACGGGTCGCCCAACGCGTGCTCGACTCCGGCCAGGCCGTCGTGGCGGTGATCAGACCGGAGTGAGCTGCCCGGACTCAGCGATGCTGCTGAAGCTTGGCGGTGTTCAACACCAGTTGCACCGCTTCCTCGTCACCGGCAGACACCAGTTCCGCGACTGCCAGTTCAACATTGGCTCCCTTGCGGATCAGCACCTCGACCAGATTCGTCCTTTGTTCGATGCCCGGATTGTAGCGCGGGAATTGACGCCAGCCTCCAGGATATGCCATCGATAGGAGGCATTCGAGGAACTAAATGTCCACAAGCCCTGAACCCCGCGTCAATGTGATCGAGAACGTGGTGCGATCTGCACCTTGGGCGGGTTTCGTGGGTGCGGCGGTATTGGGGTGCTCCTTCTGGTGGAGCGTGCCCGGAGTCGATTATTTCCTCTGGAGTGTCGCGCTGGGTTTGGCTGCCTTTGCCCTGTTGATCGCCGCTTGGCGATTTCAAAGTGATCTATTGCGCTTGGGAATTCTGGTGCTGCTCATCTTTGGGCATTACGAATTGAGAAGACTGATCGGGTTGGAGGGTCAAATCTCGCTGATACAGCCGATGTCCATTTCAATCGTGTCTTCGAGCATTCTCACCCTTCTTTGTCGCAAACGTCTGCTATGCCATCCGGCTTCTCCGCCGGTCCCGAGGCTCGATTGAATCGATCCGTCCGGTGCCGGGCTTAGATCAACCGGCTACAAATCCCGCGCTCCAGCCGCCGTCGGTGAGGTGGGCAGACTTGGAGGCGTTCCAGAGGCGAAGCGTTGCCGCCAGAGACGCCAACCTCACACCAACTCGGCGTTTGGATGATTGGCCCGCTTGTCGAGCGTGGCCCATTTCATCCCGTGCTTCTTCGCCAAATCGGCCAGATACCAGTCGGTGGTTTTGTCAGGCGTGGGTGCGATGAGTCCGTCGGATACCGACAGATCGCATGGCACCCATCCCGCCCATGGAAAACGACGCAGATGATTGACCGCATCCTCAATGCTCGCGCCGTACGTTTTCGAGGCCACACGAATCCACGCCAGCTCGACGATCGGGCACAGGACGGGTTCCGAGTTCTTCAACCAAGCGCGCGCCGCCGCGTTCGCGGGGTGTTGTTTGATCAACGCCGCAAGTACGACGGACGCGTCGACCAGGGCTTTCAAAGATAGTCCTCCAACGCCTTGTCGAACTCTTCCAGATCGAAGGGTCGGCCGATGTCGAGGAACACTTCGCCGTCTTCCTCAATGAACTTTGCCTTGCGGGACGGTTTGGAAACGGATTCGACGAGCTTGATGGAACCATCAGGAGTTCTCTCCGCCTCGTAGGACGCGTTGGGCTTGAACAAATCGGGGCTGGTCAAGCGGCATTGATCATCCGTCTTCAGTTGCATGTAGAGAATCTCCCACGGCCGTTTGGATGAAGCAAGCCGGCGGACGTCTCACCGAATGTTCGCAGACCACAAGCCCGGGCGAAACCGCTACCCCGCAATAAACCCCGCGCTCCAGCCGCCGTCGGTCAGGTGGGCGGTGCCGGTCACGAAGGCGGCTTCGTCGCTGGCCAGATACAGGGCGGCCGCCGCGATCTCCTCCGGCTTGCCCATCCGGCCGATGGCCTGGGTCGAGGCCATTTCGCGATACGCCTTCTCCGGGTCGGGGTACTCCTTCAGCCGCGCCGACACGAACGGCGTCTCGACCCGCCCGGGACAGATGCAGTTCACGCGGATGCCGTCCGTGGCGTGGTCGAGTGCGAGGCACTTGGTCAGCCCGACGATGGCGAACTTGGTGGTGCAGTAGGCCAGCCGGTCCTTGATCCCGACCACGCCGCCGATCGAGGCAAGGTTGATGATGTTGCCCGACTTTCGCCCGAGCATCGAGGGCAGGAAGGCCTTGCAGAGGTTGAACGCGCCGCGGACGTTCACCGCGTAAAGCCGGTCCAGATCCTTGCCCTCGGTCTGCAGAATGGTGCCGACGTGGCCGATGCCGGCGTTGTTGACGAGCACATCGAGCCGGCCGTGCCGCTGCAGAACCTCCTCGGCGATCTTCCAGCAGTCATCCTCACGCGCGATGTCCAGATTGACGAACTCGGCCTTTCCCCCGGTGCCGGTGATGGTCTCCACGGTCCCCGGACCGGCCGTGGCGTCGCGGTCGGCGACGATGACGTGCGCTCCCGCCCGGGCAAANNGTTGATGATGTTTCCCGATTTCCGTTCGAACATCGACGGGAGGAACGCTTTGCACAGGTTGAACGCTCCCCGCACGTTGACGGCGTAGAGGCGGTCCAGGTCCTTACCTTCGGTCTGCAGAATGGTGCCGA
>DNDP01000361.1 GCA_003484235.1 Verrucomicrobiales bacterium | reverse complement strand
AAGGAGGCCAAGGGCAGCCTGAACAAGGCGTTGAAGGACGACGTCGAGGCGGCGCTGAACATCGCGAACTTCAAGTCGTTCAAGGACTCGATGCTCTCCCGGCCGCTGCGCGAGTGGTATCTCCGGCAGCAGGAACTGCTGAAACTGCTCCCGCCCACGCGGGACGACGAAAAGAAGGAAGAAGAGAAGAAGTAACCTCCCGCCGATTCATCCGGGCCGGCTCCGCGGAGCCGGCCCTTTTTCTTTGTGCGGGCCGGGTCAGGAATCAGCTGGCCTGCCGCCGCGCCAGACGTTTGCCGATCCGGTAGAGCCAGGCGAAGCCGCCCAGAAACACCAGCACGGCCAGCAGCGTGAGCGTGATGCCGATGGAGCCCAAAGCGGTGCGTTCCTTCGACAAGGTCCAGACCAACTGAAGGACGCAAAGCACGGAAACGACGTAGAGCGTGGGTTTGCGGCCGATCTTGTCCACCACCAGCGCGCCGAAGGGGGCGCCGAGCGCCACCACCGGGGCGGCGGCCAGCCAGTTGGCATAAACGCCCGGCTCGAAGCTGGCCGTCGCGAACTTGGTCGCCACCCCGACGAGCGAGGTGAAGGCCATCAGGATCACGGAGGTGGGAATGGCGATCTTGAGGTCGGCATGGCACATCAGCACCAGGACGGCATAGATGATCATGTCCACGCCCACTCCGGTGATCGAGGATACCAGCAGCCCGCCGAAGAAGCCGACCATCA
Organism: Verrucomicrobiales bacterium; assembly: GCA_003484235.1. Classification (GTDB taxonomy): domain Bacteria; phylum Verrucomicrobiota; class Verrucomicrobiia; order Limisphaerales; family RI-55; genus RI-55. Next base: position 9,328 of record DNDP01000361.1, on the reverse strand, counting down.
GGCCGCTCAGCCGGTCGAAGCGCTGCGCGCCCGGCGTGATGCCGTGGTAGCCGGCAATCTCGGGCGTCTTGAGCAGGTGCAGGATGCCGAAACTCGCCCACACCACCGCGAACAGAACCTTGATGAACAGCTGCGAGACGAACGGCGCGATCAGCAGCACGCCGAGCGGCGTGCCCACCAGCGAACCCAGCATTGCAAACCTGAGCATCGTCCACTCCAGCGGCTGGCGACGGCACCAGATGAAGACCGAGGCGCTCACCATGCCGATGGACTGGATGGCGAAGCTGAAGTCGCGCCCCAGCGTGGCCGGGCCGTCAAATAGCAGCACGAGCACGGGAAATCCAACCGTGCCGCCGCCCATCGGCGTGGAGCCGGCGAAATAGGATCCGGCCGCCATGGCCACGGCGATGCCCCAGTGCTGCGCGATCGTCCCCCAATGATTCCCGGCGATCACGATCCCGAGCCACACCACGTAGAACGCCGTCAGCCACAGAAAAAACGGGCCCAACACCGATCGGCGAGGCGACGAAGGGGAGGGTACGTGCGACATGCGGCAAATGCGGGCGTTGCAGTAAGGGATATCCGAACGGCTGTCAAACCCTCCACGGGCGCGCCTGCTTGAGACGCAATCGTAACAATGCCGTCAACCCGTCGTCACACCTGCGTCGCAATCTGCGGGCGTGCGCTACATCTTTTTAACCGGGCTGCTCGCCGTTGGCTCCGCCGGCTGGATGCCCGCCCTCGCCGCGGAGGAGAGTCCGCTGGCGGCCTCCCAGGCGGCCTTCGACCGCTGGGTGCAGCTCCAGGAATCCATCGCCGGTGAAAAGCGCGACTGGGCTCTGGAAAAGGAGTATCTGGACCGCGAGATCCGCCTGTTGCGGGAGGAGATCGGCCTGCTGCAGGAACGGGAGACGTTGCTCAAGGAAGAGACCGCGACCATCGATGCGGAACTGAGGAGGATCGAGGCCGAGACCGGAGGGTTGAAGCTGGCCGCGGCCAGAGTCGAGGAGAAGCTGCCGGAATTTGAAACCGCCATGCGCTCGTTGAACAGGGCCCTGCCCGCCGCCCTGCGGTCCACGATTGAGAGCCTGTTTCAGCGGCTGCCCCGGGAAGGTGCCACCACGCCGGCCGGGACGGCCGAGCGGCTGCAGGTCGTGGTCGGGATCCTCGGCCAGGTGGACAAGTTCAACGGCCAGCTGAATGTCGCGCCGGAACTGCGGACCAATGCCGCCGGCGAGAAGATCAGCGTCAGCGTGCTTTATCTGGGGCTGGCCCAGGCATGGTTCGTGAGCCAGGACGGCCGGTTCGCGGGACACGGAATGCCCGGTCCGCAGGGCTGGATGTGGACGCAGGACGACTCGATCGCGCCGCTGGTGTCGCGCGCCATTGCCATCCAGGAAAACACCGCGGTGGCCGACTATGTGGACCTCCCGCTGAGCCTCGAATGATTTTGCACTCCATGAAGAGACTGATTGCAGCCGGATTGTTGATGGGCTCGTTGCTGGACCGGACCGCCGCGGCGGATTTTCCACAGGCGGCAGAAGCCTTGGACGCGCGCGTCGAACAGGCCGTGACCGGGCTCGCGGAGGTGACCCGCGAGATCGAGGAGGAAAAGGTGCCCCTGATCAAGGAGCGCAACCTCCTTGAAGCGCAGGTCATCAAGCTGCGCCAGGACGTCGCGCGGCTCGAGAGCCTGAAAAGCGGTCGCGACGCCTTGGTGAACGCCGGCGAGAAGGAGCTGAAGGCCCGTCGCGACGAGGTGGACTATCTCACCGGCCTGATCGCCGATTACGCGCGCAGCTTCGAGACCCGCATCCACATCGCCGAAGTGCAACGTTATCGCAACGTCATCAACCCGGCCCGGGACGCGGCGAACGACGGCAACCTGACAAAAGCGGAGAAGCTCGATCGGCAGCTGCCGTTGATCACCGCGGCGATCGGGCGGGCGGCAGGGCTGCTCGGCGGCGATTCCTTCCAGGGCGAGGTGCTGAGGCCGGACGGCCGGATGATCGGCGGCCGGCTGACGCTGCTCGGACCGGTCACGCTGTTTGCCGGCGAAGGCGGGGATTCCGTGGGGACGGTGGAGATGGTGCTCGGTTCGCCCGAGCCGACCCTGGTGGCTTCGACGGCCCAGCAATCGGCCGAGCTGCGCAAACTGGCCGCCAAGGGTGCCGGTTCGCTGCCGCTGGACCCCTCGGGCGGCAACGCCCGCAAGCTGGCGGCCACGAAGGACACGTTGATGCAGCAGTGGAAGAAGGGCGGGCCGGTCATGGTGCCGATTCTCGCGCTCGGCTTCGTCTCCCTCCTTGTCGGACTGATCAAGTGGTTCCAGATCGCGCACATCCGCCAGGCGACCGGGCGGGATGTGCAGATCATAATCGAACACCTGCGGGGCGGTCGGAAGGGCAATGCCCTGGATCACGCGGAACAGATGGGCGGCCCGGCCGGGAAGATGATGAGGAGGGCGGTGGAGAATGCGGGCGAAGACCGCGAGCTGATCGAGGAGACGCTCTACGAGCAGATGCTCGATACCCGTCCGCGGCTGGAGAAGCTGATGCCGTTGATCGCGCTGACCGCCGCCACGGCGCCGCTGCTGGGCCTGCTCGGCACGGTCACCGGCATGATCAACACCTTCAATCTGATCTCGGTCTTCGGCACCGGCGATCCCCGCATGCTTTCCTCCGGCATCTCCGAGGCGCTCATCACAACCATGTACGGCCTGATCGTGGCGATTCCCGCGCTGCTGCTGCACGCGGCCATCTCGCGCCGGGCCAAAGGGCTGCTGGGCAGCATGGAGCAGGCGGCGGTCGCCTTCGTCAACGGCGTGCCGCGAAATCTCCCGGCGAAGGAATAACGGGTCATGTACGAGTTCTTCCAGAAGGTGCTGCAGCTCTGGCTGACCGGCGGGACGTTGATGATCCCGCTGGCGGCGTTGTGCCTGCTCATCTTCGCAAGCGCGGCCCAGCTGTGGCGCTATTTTGCCCGGCGCGAGTTCCGGCGGCTTGACGAGGTGACGTGGCAGGAGTGGGTGAAGCATCCGTCGCGCTCGCGCGGCGAGGTGGGCGAGATCATCCGCTACACCCAGGATGAGGTGGAAAACATCGGCGAGATCCAGGGCCGGTTCAGCGAAGTGATCACCGCCAAGCTGCCGCCGGTGCAGCGCCAGCTGATGTTCCTCAACGTGATGGTGGCGGCGGCGCCGTTGATGGGGCTGCTCGGCACGGTGCTGGGCATGATCCACACGTTCGAGGCGATTGCCGCGGGCGGCAGCGAGCTCACCGGCGCCATGGCCTCCGGCATCTCCGAGGCGCTCATCACCACCGAAGTGGGGCTGCTGATCGCGATCCCGGGGTTCTTTGCCGCCAACGTGATCAAGCGCCGGCAGCACGAGTACGAGGCGTTCCTCGGCAAGCTCGAGAGCTGCACCGTCCAGCATTTCCGCATGTCCCACGTCCTGCCCGCACCATGAAAGGCCGCCACTCCATCACCGACACCGAGGAGATCTCCGAGATCAACATCTCGCCGCTCATCGACATGGTGTTCATCCTCCTCATCTTCTTCATCGTCACCACCGTGTTCGTCGAGGAGACGGGCGTCGAGATCAGCCGGCCGGAGGCCGCCACGCAGCAGATGCTGGAGAAGAACAGCATTCTCATCGCGATCACCGCCAACAACCAGGTGGTCTACGGGGGCCGCGAGATCGGCATCTCGGGCGTGCGCGCCATGGTGAAGCGGCTCACCACGCAGGACCCCGAACTGCCGGTGATCATCCAGGCCGACCGGGGCAGCCTCTCGGAAACCCTCGTACGGGTGGTGGATGAGGCGAAACTCGGCGGCGCCAAGGGCGTCAGCGTCGCCACTGAAAAAACCTAGGAACCAGGAGCCATGCGACACGTTTACCTTCCACCCCAGATCGAGCGTTCCTCCGGCGGCATCTGGCTGCTGGCCGCCGTCCTCACCTTCGCCGTCTTTCTCGCCCTGCCGCTGACGCAGATGATGTCGGCCGCGCGCCAGAAGAAACTGGAGCTTTCCAGCTTCGAGGCGGAACTGCCGCCGCCGCCGCCTCCGGTCACCGAGCCCGAACCGGAGCCCGAACCCGAGCCCGAGCCCGAACCGCAGGAACTGCAGGAGGACACTTCGCTGCCGCCGATCAGCCTGAGCCAGCTGGAAATGGCGCTGGCCGGCGGAATGGGCGACGGCGTGGGCATCGGACTGGGGATGCAGACCGCCTCCAACCTGGTGGCCGCGATCGACGTTTTTGAACTGGTGGACGTGGACAAGCCGCCGGCGGCGACAATGGTCATTCCGCCCCGTTATCCCCGCGAGCTCGAGCGCCAGCAGCTGGAAGGCACGGTGGTGCTGGTGTTCGTGCTGGACGAAAAAGGGCGCGTGAAGGAACCGCGCATTGAAAACTCCACCCACAACGGCTTCGAGCAGCCGGCGCTCGAGGCGGTGCGCCAGTGGATGTTCGAGCCCGCCGTGAAGGACGGCCAGGCCGTACGCGCCCGCGTCCGGCAGTCGATCCGCTTCCGGCCACCCTCCGCCTGATTCACCATGCGCAGTCCCCTCCTCATCTCAGCCTTCGTGGGTGTCGTCCTTTTGACGGCCGCGCCCCTGACGTCCCCCGCCGCGGCCGGCCCGTCCGGCGATTACTGGAAGGATCCCGGCTTCGTCGCGGAGTTCATCGGCTCGTTCGGCATCAGGACCGGTGTCGAGCCTTCGCTCAGCGCTGATGAACAGCTCTTCTACCGCGAGCTGGCGGGCATCATCGCCACCAACCAGCCGGCGGCAATCCGGCGTCTCAACGAAGTGCTGGCGGCCGGCACGGCGACCGTGCAGCCGCCCGCCCCGCCCGAGCCTGAAGATGATCGGAAGCGAAAGAAGCCCGAGCTCCCCGATCCCATTCAGGTGAACATTCAGAACAAGTCCTCCTTCTGGTTCGTGCTCGGCAACCTCCAGGTGCTTGAGGGCATGCCGGAAGCGGCGCTGGACAGCTACCGGAAGGCGATCGGAGGATACCCCGACTTTCTGCGGGCGCACCAGAACCTGGGCGTCCTGTACGTCCAGAACCAGAAGTTTGAGGAGGCGCTGCCGCCGCTGCTCAAGGCCCTCGAACTGGGCGGCAATGACGGCGATCTCTACGGCCTGCTCGGTGCCTGCTACCTTTCGACCGGCCAGAACCGGTCGGCCGAGCTCGCCTACAACCAGGCAATGGTGCTGAGTCCCGGAAAGAAGGACTGGCAACTCGGCGCCGCGCGCGCGCTGATCTACCAGGGCCGCTACCGGGAGGCGGGGGCGCTCTTCGCGGAGCTGATCCGCAATGAACCCGGCGCCGCGCAGTACTGGAAGTTTCAGGCCAACTGTCACATCGGGCTGAACGAACCGCTGAAGGCCGCCTACTGTTACGAGGTTGTCCGCCAGCTGGGTGAGGCGGACGCCGCCACCCTGTTTGCGCTGGGCGACATCTATCTCTCGCGTGGGCTGAAGGACGTGGCCCTGGATGTCTATCTTGCCGCGCTGAACGCCGATCCCGGGCAGAACCGTGGTCGGACCATCCGCGCCGCGGAGGTGCTGGCCGCGCGTCGTGCGCTCGATCAGGCCGGCGGGTTGATCGGCGCCATCCGTGACCAGGCGGGCGCGGTCCTGGATGAGGAAGAGAAGACGCGGCTGTTGCGGCTCGACTCCAAAATCGCGCTCGCCCGCGGCGAGGATGCCGGTGCCGCCCGGATCATGGAGGATCTGCTCGGGCGCGATCCCATGGACGGCGAGATCATGCTGCTGCTGGCCGGATACTACGGGAGGAGCGGCGAAGTGGAGCGGGCCGAGGCGATGTACGGCCGCGTCAGCCGCCTGCCCGAGTACGAAGCGGAAGCGAACGTGAAGCTCGCCCAGCTCCTCGTGCGATTGAAGCTCTACGAACGGGCCGTCGCGCATCTGCGCCGGGCGCTGGAACTGGAGCCCAAGGAAACGGTGCAGCGATATCTCGAGGGAGTCCTGAAGGCCCAGGCGGCGACGCGTTCGTGAGCCGGCGCACGTGCTGATGAAGGTTTCCCGCAACATCGGCCGGTGGCTGCCGGCGCTCTTGGCCGCCGCACTCGCTCCGACAGTTCTCGGACAGACCGCGGCGGAGACGGGAGGCGTGTTTGGCCAGATCCTCGAGGCGGACACCGGCCGCGAGATCCCGGACGTCAAGGTCACGATCGTCGGCACTTCCTTTTCGACGACTTCCGGCGCGGACGGACGCTATTCGATTCTCGAAGTGCCTGACGGAGCCCATGACGTCCTCTTCCTGAAAACCGGGTACGAAAAGCAGCAGAGTTCCGCGGTCCGGATAGTCGCGGGTGAAGCGACCCGCCTGGACATCCAGCTGCGATTGGACACGTACGAGTTGGAACCTATCGAGGTGGTGGGCGATCCCCTTTCGGACATCGACGGCGAGCTCCTGATCCAGCGGCAGAAGGATCCGGTGATCAAGAGCGCGATCGGCTCGGAGATGATCTCCCAGCTGGGCCTGGGCGACGCGGCGGAGGCGGTCGGCAAGGTGACCGGCGCCAGCGTGGCGGAGGGCAAGTATGCGGTGATCCGCGGTCTGGGCGATCGCTACACCTCGACGATGCTCAACGGCACGGACTTCCCGAGCGCCGATCCGAATCGCAAGGCCGCCCAGCTCGACCTGATCCCGTCCGATTTCATCCGGCAGCTGGACGTCAGCAAGACGTTCTCTCCCGATCTGCCCGGCGGCTTTTCCGGTGGCGCCATCAACATCGTGACGAGGCGCTATCCGGACCAGTTCCTGTTCAACGTGAAGGTCGGCGTCTCCTACGACACCCAGGGCAGTGTCCGGGACGATTTCCTGATGTCCGACCGCGGCTCGACGGACTGGCTGGCGATGGATGACGGCATCCGGGCGCTGCCCGGGGCGGCCGCAGGCACGCCGATCAACTCCAGCCAGAATCTGGGTGAGCCCATCAAGGGATCGTTCGGCTCGCGGCAGTTCTCGCCGATCGCCGGGCAGTCGCCGGTGGATTCCAGCTTCGCCCTGAATGTGGGCGACAGCGTCGCCGTGGCGGGGCGGAAGCTGGGCTACCTCGCCGGCGTCACCTACAAGAACGACTGGGACTACTACGAGAACGGCCGCGTGCGGAAGTACGACAGCAATGGCTTCCAGATCACCGAGGACAAATCGGATGCGCGCGGCGTCATCGAATACACGTGGGGGGCGATGGTCGCGCTCGGCTACGAACTGGCGGATGGCCACGAGCTGGGCTTCAACTTCCTGCGGGTGCAGACTGCCGAGGACGAGGCGCGACGGCTCGCCGGCCAGTCCGAGGACGCCGGCACCAGCGTGGAGAACGGAACCTTTCTCGAGCAGTCGATTCTGGCCTGGACCGAGCGCAGCCTCACCTACTACCAGCTCCTCGGCGATCACGCCTTCCCGGCTTTGAACGGAACCACGCTCAACTGGGTGGGCGCCCTCTCCTCGACCACCCAGGACGAACCGGATCTGCGCATCTTCCAGTTCCTGGCGGACCCGCAGAACGACAGTTACACGCCGTTTGGTCCCGCGCGGCCTGAGCGGCCCAACCGCACGTGGCGCACGATCGAGGAGGAAGCCCGGAGCCTCAAGGGCGATCTGAAGATCCCGCTGCCTTCCTACAACTCCCGCGACAACGCCCTGCAGCTTGGCGGCGCATTCAACGGTTCGGAGCGCGAGTACTTCGCACGATCGTTCGATGTCCGCTCAAGCCGGCGCAACAGTTTCTATCAGTCCGGCGATCCGCAAGATTACCTCGCACCGGAGAACGAGCAGCACCTCGACTACCGCAACTTCAGTCCCAACTTCGCCTACAGCGGACAGCAGGACATCACCGGCGCCTACCTCATGGCGGACTGGGCCGTGCTGGACTGGTTGCGGCTGACGGGAGGCGCACGGTTCGAGAACACGAAACTGGCGGTGGACACCGTCAACCTGAGTTCCTCCCAGAGATGGGCCTCCGAAATCGACCAGGACGACTGGCTGCCCGGGATGAATGCCACGATTCATCTGCGTGAAAACCTGCAGCTGAAGCTCGGGTGGTCCGAGACGCTGGTGCGCCCGATCTACCGCGAGATTTCACGGGCGGCGATTTACGACGTGGCGCTGGCGCGGCAGATCCAGGGCCACGAGAACAACCGGCTGGGCGGCAGCGAGAACTTCGACGTGCGGCTCGACTGGTATCCGTGGGAGGGTTCGCTGATGTCGGCCTCGGTGTTCCGGAAAAACATCACCGATCCGATCGAACTGATTCAGATCGCGCAGGGCCCGGACCTATACCAGTACACGAACTATTCGGCCGGCACGGTGCAGGGCATCGAGTTTGAGATGCGTGAGGATCTGGGCAACTGGTGGGAGCCCCTCGGGGGCTTTACCCTGGGCTTCAACTTCGCCCTCATCGAGTCCGAAGTGAAGCTGCTCGGCTTCGAGCAGATCGTCCGCGCAAACTACGGTGAGACCAGCGAGACGCGTCCGCTGTACGACCAGCCAAACTACATCATCAACGGTGACGTGACCTGGGAGCAGCCGGACTGGGGCACGACGATCACGGTCTCCGGCGGAGTCGTGGGCGAGCGGTTGGTTGCGGTCGGCACGTTCGCGCCGGACGAATTCATCCAGCCTGCGCCAAGCCTTGACGTGTTCGTCTCGCAGCGTCTCGGTGACCGCTGGCGCCTGAAGCTCTCCGCCAAGAACCTGCTCGATCCGCAGTTCGATGTCGTGCAGAAGTGGCCGGTGGCCGGTCCGCTGGTCCGCACGCGGTACACCAAGGGAATGGAGTTCGGGCTTTCGCTTGGTTACACGTTTTGACGACGGTTCCGGCCCTCCGCCTGCCGGAGGCGGGCAGTCGTCTCAACTGGTTTGCCGAGGACTTGTCAGCCTTCTCCGCCGGTTCCAATCCCGGGGGCGCGTTCACGTGATTGTCACTTCAGCGACATCGTGAGTTCACATTCCGGGAACATGGTCCCCTCGTCCTGCGACTGCCTCTGCGTTGTGGGAAGCTGAATTGAATCCAATGAATACCACTATGATCATGCTGAAGAAAGCCCTGTTGCTCGGAGCGGTTGCCGCCATGGCCGCCACCTCCCTGCAAGGCGCGGTGGTGCGCATCGCGGCGGACGTCACGACGGACACCACGTGGCGGGCGACGAACACCTACATCCTGGACACCGTCATCTACGTGCGGAACAGCGCGACGCTGACGATCGAACCGGGCACGGTGGTCAAGGGCGCGACGACGGTGACCATCCCGCGGGACGGCATCCCCAACAACGTCTCGGCCCTCTGGGTCACCCG
>DNDP01000169.1 GCA_003484235.1 Verrucomicrobiales bacterium | reverse complement strand
CGCAAAGGGCTTCGGCGTTGCCGAGGCCGTTCTGCAGGGTGAGAATCGTCGTATCGGCCCCGAGCAGCGGACCGATCAGCTCCTTGAAGCGGTGGTTGGCGGTCGTCTTGAGCGCGACCAGCACCAGGTCGACGACGCCGATCTCCTCGGGCACCAGCGCCAGCATCGGATGGGCAAGGACATTGCCCTCGTCGCTGATGATGCGGACGCCTTCCTGGGTGATGGCTTCCCAGTCGGACCGGATGAGGAAGTGCACCTCCTCGCCGGTCTTGCACAGCTTGGCGCCGTAATAGGAACCCACCGCGCCACAGCCCACCACTGCCGTCTTCATGCCCGGGAAACTTCTGCAGGAAAAATGAAAAAGGGCACCCCGAACGAAACGTCAGGGTGCCCGGAAAGACCGGTTGTCCTACTTCTTGCCGAGGATCGCGTCCTTGGCCGCCTTCGCCACGCGGAACTTCACCACCTTCTTGGCCGGGATCTGGATCGTCTCACCCGTGGCCGGATTGCGGCCGGTGCGGGCCTTGCGGTTCACCAGAACGAGCTTGCCGATGCCGGGCAGCGTGAAGGAGTTCTTGGCGTGCTTGTAGGCGAGCGACGCGAGCTGCTCGAGAATGGCAACGGCCTGCTTCTTGGAGATGCCGTTCGCCTCGGCGACCTCGGCCGCGATCTGGGATTTGGACAATGCTTTAGCCATAAGAGATGTTGTTGAATTGTTGTTAGGTGAAGTCGTGCGACTCGCGCGTATTTAAGCGGGCACCCTGTGGGGCGCAAGAAAATTCACCAATGTTTATCGGCCTATTCTCGCTCCCGCGATGTCCCGACGACCGCAAGCGTGCTTGACTTGGGCCATTCAATTCACAACATCGACTTCGATGTCCGTCCTCTTCTCCATCAAAGATGATTTCCGCTACGACATCGTCCGCAAGATTTTCGAGGGCGGGATGGCGGTCGTCTACGAAGCCGAACAGCACGGCGCCAAGCAGTTCGTCAAGCGCGTCGCCATCAAGGTCATCCGCCAGTCCTTCGCCGACCAGAAGATGTTCATCGAGAACTTCATCGGCGAGGCGAAACTGGTGGCCGACCTGATCCATACGAACATCGTCCAGACCTACCACCTCGGCGAGGCCAATGGCGTCTACTTCATCGCCATGGAGCTCATCCGGGGCGTGAACCTCGAGCAGTTCACGCAGCAGCTGAAGGACAAGCAGAAGACCCTGCCGCTGGAACTGGCAGTCTTCATCACCAGCCGCGTCGCCCGCGGGCTCGCCTACGCCCATGCCAAGGCCGACAAGGACAGCCACAACCTCGGCATCGTCCACCGCGACGTCAGCTTCAAGAACATCATGATCGCCTTCGAGGGCGACGTGAAGCTCACCGATTTCGGCATCGCCAAGGCCCGCGGTTTCCTCAGCGACCAGGAGGGGGAGGTCGTGGCCGGCAAGGCCGACTACATGAGCCCCGAGCAGGCCAACTTCAAGATCACCGACAAGCGCTCGGACATCTTCTCCACCGGCGTCGTGCTCGGCCACCTCCTTCTTGGTTACAACATCTTCAAGGGGCAGACGCCGGATGATTCGCGGGAGCGGATCATGTCCATGCAGATCCCGGACTTCCGCAAGCTCGACACCCGCATCGACGAGCGGCTGAATGGCATCCTCCAGCGGGCGCTTGCCCGCGATCTGGACCAGCGCTACGCCGCCGCCGACGATCTCATGGTCGATCTCGAGAAGTACATCTACGGCTCCGGTTACGGCCCCACCAATGAAACTCTGGGGCGGTTCATCCGCGAGCTGTTCGGCCAGCACGTGGCCGGCGCCGCAACCTCCGACGCCAAGGGAGGCACCATGGTCGTTGACCGCCGGGCCGTTCCCGCAACCAAGTAAGCAGTCCGCCACATGAGTTCAAAACGCTCCTCCAGCGAAGTCACGCTGGGCCTCGTCCAGACCGCCTGTTCCGCCAAACCCGCCGAGAACCTCAAGCGCACCCTCGCCGGCGTCGAACGCGCCGCCAAAGCCGGCGCCCGGATCATCTGCACCCAGGAACTCTTCCGCTCCCAGTACTTCTGCCAGGCCGAGGACCACGAGAACTTCAAGCTCGCCGAATCCATCCCCGGCCCGAGCACCGACGCCTTCTGCAAACTCGCGAGGAAGCACAAGGTCGTCATCATCGCCTCGCTCTTCGAGAAACGCGCCGCCGGCCTCTACCACAACACCGCCGCGATCATCGACGCCGACGGCTCGTTGATGGGCATCTACCGCAAGATGCACATCCCGGACGACCCGCTCTTCTACGAGAAATTCTACTTCACCCCCGGCGACCTTGGCTTCAAGGCATGGCGGACCCGCTACGCCAAGATCGGCGTGCTCGTCTGCTGGGACCAATGGTATCCCGAGGGCGCGCGGCTGACGGCAATGCAGGGCGCGGAAATCCTCTTTTACCCGACGGCGATCGGCTGGCATCCGGGTGAGAAGGAGCGGTACGGCGTCCGGCAGCACGGCGCCTGGGAGTTGATCCAGCGCTCGCACGCGGTCGCCAACGGCTGCTACGTGGCGGTGCCGAACCGCATCGGCCTGGAGAAACCGTATGGCGGTGACGGCATCCAGTTCTGGGGCCAAAGCTTCGTGGCCGGGACCAGCGGCGAGATCCTGGCGAAGGCCAGCGCGGACAAGGAAGAGAACCTGATCGTGCCCGTGGACCTCGCCAACGTGGACACCACCCGCACCCACTGGCCCTTCCTCCGCGACCGCCGCATCGATGCGTATGGGGATTTGACGCGGCGCCTGATCGACTGACGTCCTTCGACCCTTCACGCCGCAAAGGACGACACCGACCTGGTGCAGCTGGCGAGGTTCGACTTCCATGTGACCTGTTAACAGGAGGGCACCACATTTGCCTGGAGTGGTCAGGCGGAGATGAATCCGCTGTGCCTGATCATCCCATGCGATCTTTCTGGCGCACTGAGCGGGAGACGTTTGCGAAAAACAAATTCTCTGCTTCGCGCCCTTCCTTTAAAATACTCGGGAATCCACCAACCGTCCTCGTTCGATCTCCTGCCGATCACCGATTGCTGTTGCTGGCAGGACGAATGTCTCCGGAACATCATCATGCCACACTTCTCCCTGCCGCCTCCCTGCACTCCCGGCCGTCCCTGGGCTCCTGCCGGAGGCCTCCTGCGACGCCTTTGCCTCAGTCTTCTACTGACCAGCACCTCGATAATGGCCGACACGCGCTTCATCGGTCGCGCGATCTCGGCGGCCGATCAATCGGGCATCGACGGTGCGCGCGTGACG
>DNDP01000478.1:6557-8446 GCA_003484235.1 Verrucomicrobiales bacterium | reverse complement strand
GCGCTTGGTTCCAACATCCCCAGGTACGCTCCGGGTCGTCCTGCTCCGCCAGCAGGAAGCCCAGCAGCGCCGGCCACTGGATGCCCGCCTCGACCTCGATCAGGCCCCGGTCCCGGTCGAAGGACAGCACCCGGTCTAGCCGCAGCGTGTCCAGCAGCAGTTCGTCGGCGAGGAACTGCTGTCCGCCCATCGCGTGGCGTCCACCGCAGACGGCCAGGGGCATCGCCTGTTCGGCCGCGCCGGCCACCGTCCTTTGCAGCTGTTCCCGCGAGCGCACCTCGACCAGCCGGGCCACGCGGGTCGAATTCAGCCGCGACTGGACGTCATTGACCCAGACCGGGCCATGGCGGTTTGAAAGATGGCGACAACCCGGTGCCAGCAGGGTGGCGGCGGCGGCGGACTTCAGAAAACAGCGGCGTGTCGTCTTCATTCTCGGGCGACCATCAGACCCGCGGTTCGATGGAATCCGGCCCGGCGGTATTCCCCGCGCTGCACGCGGGCCAAGCCTTCGCGGAACCGCCTCCGATCTTTTTGTCCGGTGACGTCGTCACGCTGATGCGGCCTCCTGGGGCACCATGGGGGTGCAGGCGGGTCGCACGCCCAGCTTGGCGAGGGCAGCCTTGGCCCGCACCGTCAGGTCACTGGTGAAAAGGAACTGATCGCGTGCCTCCACCGGATAGGCCTTGAGTCGGTAGTGCGTGCCCCAGGGCTTCTCCGACACGATCACCGTGACCGGCCGGCGCAAGTTGAGAAATGGACTCGTGAGCGCGACATCGCGAAGTTTCTGCCGGACCCGGGTCGCGTCGTGGTCCGGCTGGAGATGAAACTCGGCCACACACTGGAGATCACGCTGGCCATCGTTGGAGTTGTAGATGTTGGTCGTCCAGATTTTCGCGTTTGGAATCACAACCACGGTGTCGTCAGGCGTGACCAGGCTGATGGCCCGGAGTCCGACCTTGCGGACCTCCCCGTAGGCGTCATCGATCTTTACCCAGTCGCCCGTGCGATAGGTTCGGTCGAAGATGGTCACCACGCCCGCGATGAGGCTGCTGACGTAGTCCTTGAACGCAAAACCGATGGCGATGCCGGCGCCGCCCAGGATCACAAGGATGTTCTCGGTCGTGGGCCGGATGACGAGCGGAAAGATCAACGCCAGGGCGGTCAGCAGGACCAGGAGGCGCAGCAACGGAGCGGCCGGCAGGATGTAAAGCCGATAGCGCCCCGGCGCCTTGTCTCCCAGCCAGCGGACTGTGAACTTGATGCCCACGACGAGGAGGCCGGTGACCGTGGCGATCAGGATGATCTGCGTCACCACCCAGACGTCGAAGTCGTTGAGCAGCTTGGAAACTTGTTTGGTGTCCATGATGGAGGGGTGGTATTGGGGCTAGAGGGAGTCGACCAGGTAGCCTTCGTCATTCAGGGCTCCGCGCACGGCCGGGTAGCCGGCGGCGGTGACGCGCCAGCGGCCGTCGTCGACCTCCGCCACTCCGCGCGACTGCAGCTCGCGAAGGCAGCGTTGAATTTCCTCGCGGGAGAAGGGCAGCACTCGCGGAAGCAGTTCCCCCCGCAGCCCGGCATGGAGCAGCAGCGTGTGCATTACGAAGAGCGGCAGGTGGTCCGATTTGCCGGGCAGTTCGGGCAGGTGCAGCTGCGCCCAGGAAGGCACCCAGATGGTCCGCTCCCGGACATCCTTCACGGCCTTCAACGCATCCGCCGCGAGCATGGACTGCCGGAATCGCAGGATGCTCTCCCGCCAGAGGCTCCAGGTGATTTCCGGCAGGCCCCGGCCCTGCGAGGCGATGTGGGTGAGCAGATTCGAGGCGACCCCGGCATCGGCGGCACCGGCGCCGGCCTCCGGCCGCGGCAGTTCGAGAACCACGCGACCGGTT
>DNDP01000478.1:0-6411 GCA_003484235.1 Verrucomicrobiales bacterium | reverse complement strand
ATCGAGAACCACGCGACCGGTTGATGCCTCCCGGAAAACGGTGCTGCGATCTGCCGGGACGGTGGCCAGCTCGCCGAGCCAACGCTTCAGGGCGGCAGCATCCAGCGGTGCCAGCACCCGCGGCTCGAAGAAGGCTCCGCCAATCTGGATCGCCTGCTCCAGGTAGCGCCACGCCCAGCTGTGGCAGCCCAGCACGGCTCGTTGTCGCGCCGAAAGCAGCCAGTCCACCAGCCGGCGGATCGTGTCCAGACCGTCGTTGTGACGGAGAAACCAATGCGCCAGCTGGGGGATGATTACCACGGTGCCTTCGGGAACGTCCGGACGCTCGAACTGGCCCTCCAAAATTGCGTCCGCTCCCGGTCCTTCCAGGACTGGCCATTCCTTGCTCCGGGCAAGGTGTCGGAGCATGTCCGATGTGCACCGGTGGGGGCCGCCGACAAAGACCTGCTGGATCACCCCGTTGGACTGTTCATCCTCGATGGCCGTCGCGAGCGTCGCCGCCGCCGCTTCCCATTCGGGCCGCCGAAAAAGCTCGCCAAAGAACTCCTCCGACGACGTCTGCCTCACCTCCCGGGCCGCCTGCGCGGTGGCCGCGGTGCTCGGGCGGAGCCGGCGCCACAGCCGACGAATTCCCTTCTGGGCGACCTCCGTAGCCGGGGCCGAGGGCACGGGGTAGTTGCGGAGGGCAATGTAGGTCCAGAGCTGTGCCGCTTTGGATGCTGTCCGGTCGTCCATGTGTGAAGTTGTTCGCGCGGGGCGTGCTGGCGCCGGATGAAGCCGGCTGCAGTCCGATGTCGAGGATTGCTGGGTCTCGGGGGAACGCGGGCCGCCATGGCCGCTTCCGGGAACTCATCGGCAAAGTTGTAGCACCCCGACCGCGCCGGGCGCAGCACTTTTCCCTCTGAGCGCCCGTCATCCCGCCCCGTGGCCGGGGCATGGGTGGCGCCTAACCGCCGAACTGCGCCGCCTTCTCGGCAAGTTCCTTCTGCAGCCGGCCGCAGACAAGGTCGCAGAGCTCGAACAGCATCTCATCCGCCACGAAGTAGATCACGTTCAGCCCGTCCTTGCGGCGGCCCACCATCCCGGCTTCTGCCAGCAGGCCAAGGTGCTTGGAAACGTTTGCCTGGCCGGCTCCCGTGGTCTCGACCAGTTCGGAGACGGACTTTTCGCCGCCGCGCAGCTCGTTGAGGAGGCGCAGGCGCATCGGCTCGGCCAGCATCTTGAACCGCGCCGCCACCATTTCCAGCGCACCGGGCGGCAGCGGCTTGGGTGCGGACGGATTCCTTTTCAGGCGGACGCTTGACATATTACCAAATGGTTATATAGTCGCATAACGATATGACTGAACCTACCAGCACCTTGAAGGAACACAACGGGAATCTGGCCCCGGCCGAACTCCGTTCCCGCCTCGCCGGCGAGGCACCGCCGCAGCTCGTGGATGTCCGGAAGCACGCCGAGTTCGCGGGCCTCCGAATCGCCGGCGCTCGGCTGCTGCCCCTCGATGAACTCGAACGCCGGGCCGGCGAGCTCGATCGCGGACGTCCGGTGGTTTGCGTGTGCCGCACGGGAAATCGCTCTTCCCGGGCGGTCGAGCGGTTGCGGACGCTCGGCTTCCGCGATGTTGAACACCTTGAAGGCGGATTGATCGCCTGGGAGAAGGCGGGGCTCCCGGTCGAGAAGGACGCGAATGCGCCCTGGGCGATCGAGCGGCAGGTCCGTTTCGCCGCCGGACTGCTCGTGCTGGTCGGGGCGGCGGTCGCGCTGGTCTGGCCGCCGGCGATCGCCCTCTCCTGGTTCGTCGGAGCGGGGCTGGTGTTCGCTGCGGCCACTGACTGGTGCGGGATGGGATTGCTGCTGGCGAAGATGCCGTGGAACAATCCCCGACAGCGGCGCAAGGCCTCACCGGGAAGCTGAACGAACCAAACTCATGGAACTGCACCTGGCAATCGCGGTCGTGCTCGCCGTCGGCATCGGGCTTGTGCTCGGTCTGCTCGGCAGCGGCGGCTCGATCCTGACGTTGCCGGTGCTGGTGTACGTGGCGGGGGTGCCGGTGGCTTCGGCGGTGGGAATGTCGCTGGCGATCGTCGGCGGGACCAGCGTTGCCGGGGCGTGGTGGAAGCACCGCCAGGGACTGGTCCATTGGCGGGCGGCGGCGTTGTTCAGCGGTGCGGGAATGTCGGGATCGCTGGTGGGGGCGCAATTCACCAGGCTGGTGTCGCCGGGGGTGTTGATGCTGATTTTTGCCGGGCTGATGACCGCGGTTGCGTTGCGCATGCTGGCGCGGCGTGGCGATGAAGCGCTCGAGCCGCTGCCGGATTGCCGGCCCGTGCGGTGCCTGTTGGCCGGCCTGGGCGTGGGGCTGGTCACGGGCTTCATCGGCGTCGGGGGCGGGATCCTGCTTGTGCCCGCGATGATCCTGCTCGCCCGCCTGCCCATGGCGTCGGCGGTGGGCACGTCGTTGGTTGTCATCGCGGCAAACTCGTTCGCCGGATGGCTGGGGCACGTTGCTCGCGGGCCTTTCGCGTGGAGCCTGAGTGGCGCCTTCCTGCTCGCCGCGTTTGTGGGCATGGCAGCAGGCGCCGGTCTCGGCGGACGGCTGAAACCGGCGACGCTGCGGCTGGTCTTTGGCTGGTTCGTGCTCGGTGTTGCAGGGTTTGTCTTGGCCAAAAACTGGCAGGCGTTCGGTTTCACCTCGGGTTCCAATTGATTCATGACTTCGACCTCCGAATCCCATGATGTGGTCATCGTCGGCGGCGGGACCGCCGGAATCACGGTGGCCGCCCGGCTCCGCCGGGCCGGGCGCGCGCTTCGCGTGGCGGTGATCGAGCCCTCGGCCCGGCATTTCTACCAGCCGCTCTGGACACTGGTCGGCGGCGGCGTGGTGGGCCGCGAGAGCACGGTGCGCCCGGAGGCGTCGGTCATCCCGCGTGGGGTCGAATGGATCCGCGATTTTGTGGAGACCTTTCAGCCGGACGAACACACCGTCGTGCTGCGGTCCGGCCGGCGACTCAGCTACGGACAGCTCGTCGTCGCGGCGGGGATCCAGATGGACTGGGGAAAGGTCCGCGGACTGCCCGGCGCACTGGGTCACGACGGCGTGTGCAGCAACTACAGCTACGACGCGGTGGAGGCTACCTGGCGCGAGCTGCGGGCCTTCCAGGGCGGCACCGCGCTTTTCACCATGCCGAACACGCCGGTGCGCTGCGGCGGCGCGCCGCAGAAGATCCTTTATCTGGCCGAGGATTACCTGCGCCGCCACGGCCTGCGTGGGAAGGCGAAGGTCATCTTCGCCACGGCCGGCAAGAGCATCTTCGGCGTGCCCTACTACCGGAAGGCGCTGGAGAAGATCGTCGCCGACCGCGGCATCGAGATGCTGCTCCGGCACAACCTCGTCGAGGTACGCGGCGCGGAACGCGAGGCCGTCTTCGAGCACCTCGACACCCATGAACAGAGGGTCGTCCCCTATGACCTCCTTCACGTCACGCCGCCGATGAGCGCGCCGGATTTCCTCAAGAGCAGCCCGCTGGCCGACGCGGACGGCTGGGTGGACACCGACCCGCACACGCTTCAGCACAAGCGCTGGCCGGACATCTTCGCGCTCGGCGACGTGGCGAATCTCCCGACCTCGAAGACCGGCGCGGCCATCCGCAAGCAGGCGCCGGTGCTCGTGAAGAACCTGCTGGCCCATCGCCGCGGCGCGCCGCCCGCCGCGCGCTACAACGGCTACACCTCGTGCCCGATCATCACCGGCTACGGCCGGCTGATGCTCGCGGAGTTCGACTACGACGACCAGCCGCAGGAGACGTTCCCGTTCGACCAGCGCAAGGAACGTTTCTCAATGTGGCTGCTGAAGAAATACCTGCTGCCGGTGCTCTACTGGCACGGCATGCTGAAAGGCCGGGCATGAGATCCGGGCACACATCGTTTCATGCGGCGCGCACCAGTTGTCGTCGCCCCGGTGAAATGTCTTTTGTCAAAGGCGTCACCAACCCAGAAGAGAGAAATACCAGATCATGACAACTCCGTTTTCCAAGCTCACCTCACTGGCAATAATGGCTGCGACGCTTCTGTCGCTGACGGCTCAAGCCCAGCGGGACCGGCCCGGAAGGGGCACGGGTCCGCTGGCGCCCGAGGCCCGGGAAGCGCTTGTCGAGGCCCTGGCCGGACCCGAAGGAGAATACGCCGCTCATGCCCTGTACTCGGCGATCATCGCGAAATTCGGCACCGTGCAGCCTTATGTGCGGATTCGCGAAGCCGAGTCCCGGCACATCGCAGCGCTGGAGCGCCAGTTGAAAAGATATGGGGTGCCGCTGCCGACCAACGCGTTTGCCGGCGTCGTCAAGGCCCCGGCCAGCCTGCTGGTGGCGGCGGAGGAAGGGGTGCTGGCGGAGGAAAAGAACGTTGCCCTCTATGATCGCCTGCTCGACCGGGCAAAGGCCCATCCCGACGTGACCCGGGTGCTGGGAAACCTGCAGCGCGCCTCCCGCGACAAACATCTGCCGGCCTTCAAGGCTGCCGCGGAACGTGAACGAGGCGCCCGCTCCGCCGATGCGTCCGATCTCGATGCGGAACAGTTTCTCGCCCAGTTCGGCACTGCCGGACCGGAGGAGCTGAGCCGCGCGGGCAAGGCAGCCCAGGCGATGCGCGCCGGGAATCATGCCCTCGCACTGGGGGTTCTCCAAAAGCTGCTTCAGGACGGAGAACTCAAACCGCAGCAAAAGGAATTGGTCACCCGGGCCATGGAACAGGCACAGGCGAAAGTGAAGCAGCAACCTTGAATGAAAGCGCGGGGCCGTTTGAACCTGGGGACGCGCGTTCTCGCTGCCCCCTGCGCAAACCGCATCTGAACGAGAAAGGATCTCTAATGTATCTGAAACGCTATTTTGTCGAAGGACTCGCCCATGCCAGCTACCTGTTTGGCGCGGACGGTGAGGCTGCCATCGTGGACCCCAGGCGCGACGTCGGGGACTACCTCACCGATGCCGAAGCCCAAGGTCTGAAGATTGTCGCCGTGCTCAACACCCATCCGCATGCGGACTTCACCAGCGGATTCCGAGAGATCGCTGCGCGCACGGGGGCGAAGCTCTACACGTCTCATCTCGCGCCGGTGAAGTATGACTGCGTCGCGGTGCGTGACGGCCTGCGCATCAAGATCGGCTCACTCGAAGTCGAGATGCTCGAAACGCCCGGTCATTCCCCGGACAGCCTGAGCTTCCTCGTGCGAGAGGGCGGCCGGCCCGTCGTGGTCTTCACCGGCGACCTGCTCTTCGTGAACGACGTGGGCCGGCCCGATCTGCGCGATGCCGATTCCGACCCGCGGAAGCTCGCCGACGCGCTCTACGATTCGCTCTTCAACAAGATCCTGTCGCTGCCCGACGACGTGAAGGTGTACCCCGCCCACGGCGCCGGTTCGCTCTGCGGCCGGTCGCTCGGCTCCGCGCCCTTCACCACCGTGGGTCAGGAGAAGCGCGAGAACTGGGCCGCGCAGATCGAGGACCGCGCCGAGTTTGTGAAGCAGATGCTCGCGAATCTGCCCGACCGCCCGGCCTACTTCAGCTTCGACGTGGGCGTGAACCTGCGCGGGGCGACGCCCTTCAGCGAGTTACCGCCACTGCGCGTGCTGACCGAAGCCGAGGTGAAGAAGGCCTCCGGGTCGGGCGCCGTGGTCATCGACACCCGCAGCGCGCCGTTCTTTGGCGCCGGTCATTTCCCCGGCAGCCTGAACATCGGCCTGGGCAGCGCGATGTTTTCAACCTGGACCGGCTTCTTCGTGCCGGGCGAATCGCCGATCGTCCTCGTGCTCGGCGATGCTGGGAATGCCGCCAAGGCCCGGCTCGAGCTGGCGCGCATCGGTTTCGACAACCTGCTCGGCTACATCGAGGCCGATGCACTCACCGGGACGCGGCAGCTCTCCCAGCTCAGCGTCTGCGACCTGAAGGCCGGCCTGAAACGCGGCGATGGTCCGGTCGTTCTCGACGTCCGCACGCCCGGCGAATGGAACGATACGCACATCGAAGGCGCGCGACATCTGCCGCTGCCCGCACTGTCCAAACGCGCGGGCGGAGTGCCGAAAGACAGGCCGGTGGCCGTCCTGTGCGGCAGCGGCTACCGCAGCAGCATCGGCGCGAGCCTGCTGTTGGCGCAGGGTCTGACCCGCGTGCAAAACATCATGGGTGGCATGGGCGCGTTTCAGGAAACGACCTGCCCGGAGTTCAAACCGGCGGAGCTGGTGTTTGACCCGATGATCTGAACCCGGGCCCTGATTGGCGGTCGCGCAGCCACCGGTTTTGCCGGATGCCGGCCCATCACAGGTGCACCCGCAACGTTTGGAAACCCGACCATTGCGCCACCATCTGTCATCACCCGGGCGGTGAACGGACCATCGCCTTGCCAGTCTTCACCTTGACCATT
>DNDP01000195.1:475-10186 GCA_003484235.1 Verrucomicrobiales bacterium | reverse complement strand
ACACACGTGGCGTGATCGAGCATGCGATCCTCGTTCACCCGGGCCACCCGCCGGATCCCACCGGCGAGGGCGCCGCCGGGTGCGCCCGAGGCGGGCGCGCTCCCCGGGACGCTCCGCCGCTTTCCGGACGCGGAGCGACAACGGGCTTGCCGGCGTGAACCAATTGCCGTAATCACACCCGCACCATGAGGAACCAAGGGCCAGCGTTCCCCATGAAACGCCAAACTCCAATTGGGCCAAAGATATGTCGGCCTTAGCACGCAATGCCCCTGACCAGCGACATTGACGACATCCGGAACGGACTGAGAGCAGGACGCTATAAGAATGAGGCATCAGTCTCTCAAGGAATCATCCTTCGGCTATTGAACAGTCTGGGCTGGCCGATCTTCGATTCGTCGCACGTGTCGCCGGAGTACTCAGCAGGCGCAGGCCGCGTCGACTACGCTCTTTGCCATCCACCGAGCAAGCCAGTCATCCTTGTGGAGTCGAAGGACGTTGGGAACGCGTTGGGAGCAGAACGACAGCTCTTTGAGTATGCCTTTCATCAGGGTATTCCTATGGCCATCCTTACCGACGGCCAAGAATGGAGTTTCTTTCTTCCGGGAGAGCAAGGCACCTACCATGAACGCTGCGTATATAAGCTCGATCTGTTGGCCCGGACAACAGAGGAGTGTTCACGGGTTTTTGAACGCTACTTGAAGCATTCCGAAGTGGCCTGCGGTGCTGCGATCGCAAATGCTAAAGCTGATTACGGGAATGTAAGCAAGAAGAGGCAGATCGCCGATGCCTTACCACAAGCTTGGATGCAGCTTGTGGCGGAGCAGGACGAGATTCTGGTCGAGCTAGTAGCAGACAAAGTTGAAACCCTCTGTGGTTTCAAGCCCGAACCAGATGCTGTGAGAACGTTCTTAGACTCCATGCTGAAACCAGTTGTGCCTCCCCCTTCGACAGTGCAAGTTCCGGCGCGGCCACCTCGCCCGGACGTCGTGACGCCGCGATCCACAGAAAGCAGCGACTATTCAGGGTTTTCCCTCAATGGGCAACACTACCGTGAGGGGAGCGCTATTGAGACCCTCTTTCGGGTGTTTGAAGTCTTGTCGCAGAGCGATCCTCAATTTCTTGAGAGATACGCGGCCCTACCCAAGCATGGTCGGAAGCGCCGATACTTGGCGCACAACAAGATGGATCTGTATCCAGGCCGCAGTGACCTCTGCGAGCAATATTCGCAGCAAAGGTTCGGAGGGTGGTGGATCGGCACGAACTACAGTCGATCGACGATACGGCACGCCATTGAACTTGCGTGCGAAGTTGGGGGCCTTCGGTTTGGGCAGGATTTGAGACTGATATGAAGCCGAACAATGGAGACTATTCTATTGCTGGGCAGAGCCAGCAATTGCGCCCTTGGTAGAACAAGCCCCGGAAAGGTGGAGGCCACAAGACAGGCCCGGCCGCGCATCGCCACACCTTCCCGTTTCGACTGCTGCTTTGCCAAAGAAGAATTCGGCGTGGCGCCGAATACTGCCCGCGCGACGCGGGCGCTCCCCACGAATGGTTTCCATCCGCATTTCGGCTGGTCGGGGGCTGGTGATTTGCGCTATCAACTTCAAAACAATCCCCAGAGCTTATGAAGAATCATCTTTCCCGCCGCTCGTTCGTGAAGCGCTCCTCGGTCGCCGCCGGTGTGCTGGCCGCCGCCCCCTTCAACATCCTCCACGCCCAGAATGCCGGCGAGAAAGTCCGCGTCGCCCAGATCGGCTGCGGCGGTCGCGGCACCGGCGCCCACCTGCAGGCGTGCCTGAAGGAACAGATCGTCGCCCTCGTGGACGTGGACGACAACAAGCTGGCCAGCGCGAAGAATTACCTGAAGAACAAGGAGATCGACGCCGACAAGGTCCGGGCCTTCCACGATTACCGGGAGATGTTCGACGAGATCGGCAAGGGGATCGACGCGGTGTTCATCGCCACGCCGAACCATCACCATGCCCTGCCCTCGCTGCTCGCGATGGATCTGGGCAAGGGCGTCTACTGCGAGAAGCCGGTCTGCCACGGCATCGGCGAGGCGCGCGCGATGCGGGCCAAGGCGGCGAAGTCAAAGGTCGCCACGCAGATGGGCAACCAGGGCCATTGCGAGGAGGGTTACCGCAAGCTGTGCGAATACATCTGGGCCGGCGTGATCGGCAACGTGACGGAGACCCACAGCTGGACGAACCGCGCAAACGGCGGCGAAGGGCCGCGTCCGCCGGTGCAACCGGTACCGGCCGGTCTGCACTGGGACGAGTGGATCGGCCCGGCGCCGTACCGGGATTTCCACAGCGACCTGCATCCGCATTCGTGGCACGGCTGGTATGACTTCGGCAACGGCTCGATCGGCAACATGGGCTGCCACGTCCTCGACGGCGTTTTCTGGGCGTCGATCCTGTCGGCCTTCGGCGCTCCGGGTAGCGAAGACCTCGAAGAACTGGCAGGCTCCACTCGGTCGACAATCTCGGCGGATTTCGCGCGAAAGTCGGACTTCCTCACGCATCCCGTGTTCAATCGGTACCACTCCGAGACCGAGATGCTTCGGTACATCTACACGCTTCAGCAGCGCGATCTTTCACTCGCGACCTCAATGATCTCGCTCGGCTCGTGCACGATGAAACTCAACGCGAGCGCCGAGATGATCCCGATCACCTNNACGTCCTCGACGGTGTTTACTGGGCGCTCAAGATCGATCACCCGACGAGCATCGAGGCGGAGCAGCTGCGCGGCGGCAGCGACGAGCGTTATCCGATGGGTGCGCGCATCCGCTGGGACATCCCCGCGCGGGGCGACATGCCACCCGCGAAGGTCTATTGGTATGAGGGCTTGAACGAGACCACCACGGGCAAACCCCAGGGCAACCTCCGCGCCGCCCAGGGCGACGACCGCAACCTGCCGCCGCTGCTGCTGGAACTTCGCGCGAAGTATCCCGACGAGGAACTGGACGGCGGCGACAGCGGCACGCTCTACGTCGGTGAGAAGGGCATCATCTACACCGGCACCTACGGAAACCGGATGCACATCGTGCCCTACGAGAAGATGAACGAGACGCCGGCCCCGCCCAAGATCCTGCCGCGGCCGCAGAATGTGTTCACCGACTTCCTCGAGGCGGTCCGGGCCGGCAAGACCGAGACGGCCGTGCCCTTCGATTACGGCACCCGGCTGACCGAATTCGCCCTGCTGGGCAATCTGGCGATGAAGGCCGGCAAGGGCCAAAAGGTCATGTGGAACGGCCCCAAGATGAGGGTGACCAACCTGAAGGAACTCAACGCCTGGGTGAAACGGCCCGTTCGCAGGGGCTGGAAGGCCTGATCCGGCCGGTGGTTGCAGTCTCCTGCGGCCTTGGCTCACGCACGCTGCCGGATCGTCCACACGATCCAGCCAATGACCATGCCGAAGATGCCGCCGACGACGAGGCCCAGCACGAGATTGCCGAAGATCACGCCGTAGGTCATGCCGGTGCTTTCACCGACCGCCAGGCCGATCGCAAGATGGATCGTGAGACTTCCGTTCCTCGATACGGCTTCTTTTTCGTTATTCATTTCGTCCGCGATCCTGTCATCGCAATGCGGTATCGTTCAACTGTTCAGCACACGTAATATTGTAGCGGCTCAGGGTGAAACGGCTGGGCAACCCTGAGATTGAAATCTTCGGGCCCGCCCGATTACCGTCGCGCCCGCCGCATGATGAAGCTGCTGAGTTACGCGTACGGGTGCGCCGGGATTGCCGTGATCACGGTGGTGATGCCGCTGGACTTCCTGTTCAACGTCCTGCTGCCGGGCCGGCGAAACGACCAACGGGCGCGTTCGCGTCTGCTCCACCGCTGGGCGAAGTTTTCGGCCGGGCTCTTCGGCTGCCGGGTGACGACCCACGGCCGGGTGCCGGACCATGGCCTCTGCGTGAGCAATCACCTGAGCTACCTCGACATTCCGGCCTATGGCTCGGTCGCGCCCATGGTGTTCGTCTCGAAGGCGGACGTCCGGCGGTGGCCGCTCTTTGGCGCCTGGGCGGCCATGTGCGGCACGCTGTTCATCAAACGGGAGAACAAAGGGCACGTGGCCGACGTGGGCGACCAGATGGAGGTTGTGTTGAAGACCGGCGTGCCGTTGGTGGTGTTTCCCGAAGGCACCAGCAGCGGCGGCGAAACGGTGCTGCCGTTCAAGTCATCGCTCTTCCAGCCGGCGATCGACCACCAGTGGCCGGTCACGCCGATGTGGATCGGCTACGAACTCGACAACGGCACGGTGGCGGAGGACGTGGCCTACTGGGGCGACATGACGCTCCTGCCGCACCTGTTCAATCTCTTCACGCGAAAGGGAGTCCGCGCCACGGTGGCCTTCGGCGAACCGCTGGAGCCGGGCACGAACCGCAAGGAACTCTGCCAGCGCGCCCACGCGGCGGTGGAGGCGCTGCGGGAGAAGTGGCAACCGGGACTGGGAACGGGATCAATCGCAATGGGTGTTCGCGAATCGGCTGCCGGCGGCTGAGGCTGGGAACGGTCAACGGTTGGCCTCTCGGCCGGTGATGGGCAGCCTCGTCTGTCCCATCCGTCAGCAATCCTGGTCAACGCCGCGCGGGAGTTCACAGGGGCAGTGCCGATCTTACTCCTCCGGATGCTCGAGGCTGATCTTGCCGCGCGCCTGGGGCCGGACGTACTGGTCGCGGCTCAGCTCCATCATGACCTGGCGGCCGAGGAACTCCATCAGCACGGCAATCCGGCGTTTCGAATCGGTGACGCGCACCACCTGGGCGAGCGTGCCCTTGAAGGCGCCGCCGGTGACCAGCACCTCCTCGCCGGGCTGCGGGATGTCCTCCACCAGCGCCATCTCCTCCTCGCCCAGCACGTTCTGCCACTCGGTGATGACCTGCTGGTCGATGATCGGATACTGGTAGCCGAAATGGACGACACCGGTCACGCCGTTGGTGTAGTGGACGAGCTTGAGGTGGTCCCGCCAGTTGAACTTCGCAAAGACGTAGCCGGGGAACAGCGCCTCGGTCACCCACATGGTGTGCCGGCCGCGCGGCCGTTTGAACCGGATGCGCGGGTTGAACACGTCGATCTGCCCGAGTTCGCGCAGCCTGGCGGCGGCAATGTGCTCGTTCTTCGGCCTGGTACGGACGCAGAACCATGCCCGTTCCTGCGCCTTCGGGTCCAGGGTTTCTCCGGTGTTCGTTCCATTCTCGTTTCCCACGGTTGCCATTGCTGATTCGTTCCGGTTTCGGAAGGTTTCGGAAATTCGTCACGCCGCCGCATCGTGGCGTGCCCGCTCCTCGCGGAACACACGCCGTCCGCTGTGGACGTGTTGCCGTGAGTAGCACGCCGCCGCCGGAGGTCGCGAGAAAAAAGCGGCACAGTCGCGCGCATCAGGTGAGATTCACCTCCACCGTCCGGTCGAGGTGAAGGAAATGGAGCCAGAGGCGGCTCACCGGCCTGCGGCAGGTGCGTTCGAGCGCCTGCTGATACAGCTGCACCTGCGGCCGGTAAGCGGCCACGCGTTCCGTCAGCTGGTCCGCCGTGATGCGGTCCGATTTGAAGTCGAGGATCCAGATTTCGTTGGGACGGATCAGCGCGAGATCCGCCACCCCCTGGACGACGATCAAATCGCTCTCCGCAGTTCCGCCGCCGCCAGTACGACCGGCGAAGGAGTCCAGCTCCCGCGAGGTGAAGGCCGCCGTGAAGGGAAGTTCCCGCCGGATATCGGAGCGGTGTTTCAGAAAGGAGCCGCCCACCGGGCCGGTCCAGAACGACTGCACCCTCCCGACCTGGATGGCGGCGGCTTCCAGTTCGCTCAGAATGCCGGCCGAGGCCAGCCGCCGCAGTTCGCCTTCGAGGCCGGCGGAATCCTGCGCGAGTTCCAGCCGCAGTCGCTGGAAGAAAGTGTGGTAGGCGATGCCCGTCTGCGCGGCGTTCAGCCCGTCCACCGGCTGACCTGCCGAAGAGCGCCTCCTCGCGGGCCCGGCCGGTTCGAGATCACCGAACAAGCCCGCCGACTCGTCGTCCGACAGCGTCTCGATCTGACGCCGCAGCCGGGTGACGGTGGTCTTGCCGGCCCGCCGCGTGGCCTCAAGGAATGGGTAGCGATACCCGAGGTGTCGACGGAGTTCCGTGAGATCGGGCACGCTGTCGTCGGTCCCGGCCGGTTCCCCGGGGGCAGCGACAGCGTCGAACCGCACCGGTTCGTCGGCCGAAACAACCCGCCACGAAACCAAGGACGAGGCACCCTGCTCCACGCTGAACCAATCCGGCCGGCCGCACAGTTCCGGCAGCAGCGGACCGATGAAATCGAAGAACGAACGTGCGGAGAGGACCTGGCGGCGCGAGAGCTTTCCATCGCCGGGCGCCACCCAGTGCTTCTCCGGTCGCGAGGCGGGCGTGGTGCCGAGGAGAACCAGCAGGTCGCACGCACGGGTCATGGCCACGTAGAGGAGCCGGAGTTCCTCGGCCAGGTTGCGCGTGCGCGACGCGTCGTCCGCCAGCCGCAGTGCCAGCGACGGATAGGACTGCCGGCCATCGGGGGTGAAAACAATCGGGCAAAGCCCGAGGGAATCATCGATGAGGATACCCGCCGCGGGAGGTTCGGCACGAAACCGCTTGCCCAGATCGCCCAGCACCACGACGGGAAACTCCAGGCCCTTGCTGGCGTGGATGGTCATCAACCGGACGGCGTTGTTGTCCGCGGCCGAGGCCGGCTCGGGACCGTCGCCTTCCGCCTGGACGATGCGGACACGTTCGAGGAAGCGGTGCAGGCCCAGCCCCTGCGAGGAATCGTACTCGCGGGTGAGTTCCAGCAGGCGCTGGACATTCCTGCCAGCTTCTTCACCGCGAGGTTGTCCGGCCAGCCACGACAGGTATTGCGTGCTCTCAAGAATGTCCTCCAGACATTGAGAAAGGGAACCGCGCCGGGCCTGTTCGCGCCACGGCCGGAAGCGCTCGAGGAATCCGGCGACGCGGCCGGCGGCGCCAGGCGGAGATTCCGATGCCGGGGGCGGATTCAGCTCGCTGAACCGCAGCAGCGCGGTCCAGAACGCGGACTCGCGTGACGCAGCGGCCCGAACTTCGACCATTTCATCCGGCGAAAGCCCGACGAGGGGCGAGCGCAGCACGGCCAGCAGCGGGATGTCCTGCAATGGGTTGTCGAGCAGCATCAGAAGGCTGACCAGATCACTGATCTCGATGGCATCGAAGAATCCCCTGCGGGCGGTGACCAGCGGAATGCCGGCACGGGCGAAGACGCGGGTGTAGATCTCCGCCTTGCCCGCGGTGGCCCGGAGCAGAACCGCCATGTCCCGCCAGTCCACCGGACGCAGCACGGCGGTTTTGCGATCAAAGACCTGAAAGCCCGACGCACGCAACTCCGCCAGCTTCCGGGCCGCAAGGGTCGCTTCGATCTCGGCATTGCCCGGTTCCTCTTCGTCGGCGGAATCGGGCTCGCCAGCACCGCCACCGCGTCCGGCGAGGCGATGGATCAGTTCCACGCGCGGATTGGGATCATGTTCGCGCGTTAGCAGCCGGCGCCCTTCGGGATCTCCAAAGCGGAGGAAAGCGGCCTCTGGATACGGCAGTCCGCCGACATCCTCCCGCATCACGCCCGAGAAACAACGGTTGACGAAATGCAGGATGGCTTCGTGGCTGCGAAAGTTGTCCGCGAGGGGCAGCACTTGTGCGTGCGTGGAACCGGTCCGCCAAGACTTCGCGTAGCGCAGGAAGATGTCCGGCCGGGCGAGCCGAAACCCGTAGATGCTCTGCTTTACATCACCGACCAGAAAGCGGTTGGCCTCTTCACCGTCCCGGCTCAGCCCGGTGATGATCCGGTCCTGCGCCTCGTTGATGTCCTGGTATTCGTCCACAAAGACATGGTGAAACCGACGACGCCACTCGTGGGCGACGTGGGAGGGCCGGCCATCCAGCGTCCAGAGCAGCCGAAGCGAGAACTGCTCGAGGTCGCTGAAATCGAGCCCGGAGATCTGCCGCTTGCGGGCCGCGTAGCCGACCATGAAGGCTTCGACGAGCCCGATGAAAGCCAGCATCAGCGGCCGGGCCCGGTGAAAATCCCCGACCAGCGGGTCGCTTCCTTCGGCGCTGAGCGCGGCGCAGGAAGCGAAGAAGCGGGCCTCTTCGAACAACGGCAGCAAGGGATCCCGGAATTTTCCCTTTTCTCCGCGTTTCCAATGCTCGTCGTCGACAAACGAAGCGAGCCGGTTCAAGGCCTTCGCCCAGTCTGCGCGCGAGGCGTCCGGCGCGAGGGAGGCAAGCAATTCACGGGAGCCGCTGGCCACTGCGTTTTCCGGCGGCTGTTCCTCCAGCAGGGCCATCCAGCCGTCCTTCCGGTTGTTGAGGGCGACCAGCAGCGAATCGGCCAACGCCTCAGGTTGCGGGTGCCGCCACCGTTCGCGCTCGTGGTCGAGCCAGCGCCGCGGGTCCGGCAGGGTTTGCAGAAACTGATGTGCCTGCCGGATCAATCCGGACACGGCTCCGTCGTCGCTGCCCGCGTGCAACCTGATCAATTCACGGGCGCAACGGCTGGATTCATCCTCGCCGATGTAGGCCGCGTCCAGCACCTCCCTGACCGACTCGTTGGCAATCAGACTGGCTTCGGTCTCGTCGAGAACCCGCACCTGGGGGTCGAGACCCAGTTCCTGAAAATGTTCGCGGATCAGCCGGAGACAGAACCCATGCAGAGTGCCAATACAGGCCTGGTCGAGAAGCGCCAGCTGTTCGGCCAGAGGAAGGTCGGCGGGCTCGCGGCCATGCCTTTCGTTGAGGGCAACCCGCAGTCGGTGCCGCATTTCCGTCGCGGCCGCCTCGGTGAAGGTTACGATCAGCAGTTGATCGACGGATACCGGCCGGTTCGGCGCCAGAATTAGGTCAAGACACCGGGCGACCAGCGTGCTGGTCTTGCCGGCGCCGGCGCCGGCCTCGAGCAGAACATTGCCGCGGGCCGCGATGGCGTTGCGCTGCGATGAAGTGTGCGCTGTCACGCGGCGTCATCTTTGCCTGGAACCCTGATCTCCCAAATCGGTCGCCCGGTGGCCGCGGCGGCCCGTTCCACAAACTCCCGGTTTGAAACCAATTTGGGCAGCGCCCGGCACGATTCGCGAAAGCCCGGGAAGTTCCAAAGATTGGGGAAATCCCGGCATTGCTGGGGTTTGACCGGCTGAACGGAGCAATCGTCACCCTCAAGGAAGGTGCATTCGCCGTTGGCCTTGTCGTTGAGGCATAGTCCCCGTCGATCATCGGTCAACCGGGTGTGTTGCTGGATGAACTCGTGTTCCGAGACGCCGAGGTGCCCCGCCAGGCGTGCGATTTCCCCCTCTGCGAGCCGGACCTGCCCCGGCCAGCGGCAGCAGGCGGTGCAGCGTTGGCATTCGTAAAAGACGGGCATGGCGGGATGATTTAAGGCCGGGGAGACCCGGGCACAAGCCTTTAGCGGCGGCGTTTCGGGGCAAAAAAGCGGCAGATTCCGGCGAGATTTATGTTCTTTTACCAGCTTGACGCGCCCGGACATGCCTCCCATATTTGCCGGCTATTTTTAACGGTTAACCAACCACGTCCCCATCGAAATCAGCATATATGGCCAAGACCAAGGCTAGTCCGAAGAAATCCCTGAAAAAATCCGTACCGAAAGCAAAGGCCGCCACCCCGAGCAAGGCGGTCGCCGCCAAGCCGGCCAAGTCGAACGATTCACGGAA
>DNDP01000195.1:0-282 GCA_003484235.1 Verrucomicrobiales bacterium | reverse complement strand
TCGGAAAAAGCCCCCGTCTCGGAAGTCGGACCCCGCCGCAAACGGCAAGCCAGAGGTGGCGGCAAATTCCAAGGTTTTGGCCAAAACCGCAGCTCCGAAGGCGGCGCAGTCAGCGGAAAACCAGACTCCCGAAGAAGCCTTGGCCAGTCTGGGCAACATTACGAACCAGTCGGGCGTGGATTTGACCGAGAAGATCAAGGAGCTGGTCCGTCTTGCGCAGGAGCAGGGTTATCTGACCTACGGCGACATCAATGACGCGCTCCCGGAGAACATCGTTTCACC
>DNDP01000056.1:8338-9757 GCA_003484235.1 Verrucomicrobiales bacterium | reverse complement strand
CCCGCCTCCTTCATGGCGCGGAACTTTTCGAGGACGGTGCCCTTCATCCCGATGGTCGAATACATGATGGCCTTGCGGAGCCTGCGCCCGGGCGCGGCGGCCCGGGCGTGCGGGAGACATGCGGCCGTGGTCGCGGCCGCGGCGACTTTCAGGAACGAACGGCGGTTCAAGGTTTTCATTGATAAGATATCGATCCAATCAGCAGTCGACGGGCGAAGCGGCGTAAACGCCGCGCTCCGGAGCGCGGGCTTCAGCCCGCTTCACCATCCGAATCGGTAACGATTTCCCACAACGGTCCTAGGCTTTCAGGATTCCTTCCCAACCCTTGCGATACTCGGGCCGCTTGATGAAGGGATCGGCGGCCGGCGCGTTGGTGGCACGCATTGTCTGGTAATCCCATTCGAGCTTCTTGCCCGTGCGATAGGCCACGTTGCCGAGGTGGTTCGTCTCGGTCGTCCAGCCGGAATACTGGAAGTTCGAACCGGGCACCGGGCCGTTGCCCTTGGCGTAGTTGACCCATTCCACCCAGTGGCCGGGCGAACGGGGCAGCGTTGCCGGCGGCGGCGTGAAATCCTTGAACCGTTCCTCTGGCAGGAGCTTCCCGTTGCCGAGCAGCATGCCGTTGTCACCGATGAACACGCAGGAGCGCCGGCCCCACGCCTCGACCCAGCCCGGCGGTTTGATGTCCCCCTGATACCACACCAGCTTGAGCGCCGGTTGTTTGCCAGTGGCGGCGAACTGAAACGTCGCCTGCAACGTAGCGGGCGCGAGCTCCGGGTGCGGCACCGGCACGTTGGGCGAAACGGCCTCGACGGTGAGCGGCGCCAGCACGCGCCCGCCTTTGCCGGCCGGCCGCCAGAGATCGAGCACGGTGAAAGGCACGTCGTTGTCGTGGCTGCCGAGGTCGCTCATCGTGCCGTTGCCAAAATCCCACCACCGATACCACCGCGGTCCGGGGAAGTACGTCGCGTGGAACGGCCGCTCGGGCGCGGGGCCGAGCCACAGATCCCAGTCCAGCGTGGGCGGAACGGGCATCGTCTCCTTGAACCGCTCGACGATCTGGACGCCGTTGTAGAAGCCGTGCGGCTGGTCGAACTTCTCCGCCGACGCGGCATCCTGGAGTCCCCAGGCGCGGTCGGCCCAGACATGGACCTCGCGCACCGGGCCGATGACGCCGGTATCGAGGATCTCGCGGATCGTGCGCCGCGCCTCCCAGGCGTGGCCCTGGTTGCCCATCTGGGTGGAGAGCTGCGGAAACTTCGCGGCGGTTTCACGGATCAGGCGCGTTTCCCAGATGTTGTAGGCGAGCGGCTTCTCGCAATAGACATGCTTGCCGTGCGTCAGCGCCAGCCAGGTGGCGAACGCATGCGTGTGCTCCGCCGTGGAAACAACGACAGCATCGAAATCGCCCGGCCGGTC
>DNDP01000056.1:6667-8110 GCA_003484235.1 Verrucomicrobiales bacterium | reverse complement strand
GCATCGATCGCGACCTGGTTGATGTCGCACAGCACGGTGACATTCTCGTCCGGGTGCGGCACCTCGGGGCCGCCCGTCTCGTTGCGCCGGGAAGGTGGCCGGCCGGGAGTGAGGGTGAGTTCCGCCAGGTTGGCGTTGCCGCGGCCGCCGCAGCCGATGAAGGCGAGGGTCAACCGGTTGTTCAGGTTCTGGCCGCGCAGTATCGCGGGCGCGCCGGCGATGACCGCAGCCGTCGCCGCAGTCCGGCCGACAAATTCACGTCGCGTCATGAGCCGCCGAGGGAGCGCCTGCGCAGATCGTTTCATGGGATTCACCCTTGAGGGATAGCAGTTCGTCAGGTGTCCGTTCAACGTCAATTGCGGTCCGGAGCCGGTAATCAGCGCCGTTCCTGGACGCCGGCAGTGGCCATGAGCGAGGCGGATCCGAGCGCGATCAGGCCGGCGGCCCTGCCTCCCGCATCAGGCTCTCCGGCAGAGCGATCAGTTCGTTGCGCGTGCCGTCGGGACGCCACACCAGTCGGCCATCCGGCAGCACCCGCACAATCGCGCCATGCCGGGTGCCGCGCAGGGTCTGCACGCGGTCGCCGGGTTGAAGGTTGGCGGTTGCGCAGAGGCTTTCCACGATGGCAGTCATCGATTCGCGGTCCAGCACGCCGGCGATGTGGTGGGCCACGGCGGACATGACTTCGCGGCGGCGTCCGGTTGGGAGATCAGCAAACAGCGCCGCAGCCAGTTGACGGCCGATGTCGGCGAACGTGTTGCCGTTGAAGAAAAGGAAGGGGGCGCGGCGATGGCAGTGCTGCAGGAAGCTTATGAGTTCTTCGAGCGAGAAGGTTTGCCCCCGCCGGTCTTCCCACTCCTGGCAGCACGCCGCTTGAGTTTCCTGATTAAAGCCGTGCTGCGCGCTTCTTCTTTCGCACGCTCCTCGGTTGAGGCTGACGACAAGCTCCCAACTCCAGTTTTTGAGAAAAGCGGCTCGGGTCTGTAGCGGTGATTGTTCGCGAGAACCTCCTCGCGGATGTCCTCCGCGGTCAGTTGCTCCAGCAGATCCAATCTCAGCTTCATCGTCCATAGAGTAAACCTTCGACCGGGGGCGGGCAATGGCGGAATCGGAGCTGACCGCCCGAGTCCGATTGACGCTTGAGGCTGACTCGCACGCTTCATTCGCTCAACCCCAATTGCGCCGGCCGGGGGGCTGGTTCCGGTTGGGGATGGCCGGCCGGTTTCAGTGCGCTGTCCGTCGCCGGGGCGGGTTCTGGAAATCAGTGGCAAACGGAAATGCCTTTGGCTAGCGTGCGGTCATGCGCATCCTGGTCGTCGAGGACGAGCCGAAGGTTGCCCGCTTCGTCGAACGCGGCCTGCGCGAGGAGAATTACACCGTCGAAGTGGCCCGGGATGGCGACGACGGCCTGCACCGGGCATTGGAGGGCGAGTTCGACCTGCT
>DNDP01000056.1:0-6580 GCA_003484235.1 Verrucomicrobiales bacterium | reverse complement strand
TGCTCGACGTGATGCTGCCGGGACGGGACGGCTTCTCCGTCCTGCGCGAACTGCGTGCGGCCGGGCGCCAGCCGCGGGTGCTGATGCTGACGGCCCGCGACGGCGTGGCGGACCGCGTGCGCGGTTTGGACGGCGGTGCGGACGATTATCTGACGAAGCCCTTCGCGTTTGCCGAGTTTCTCGCCCGTGTCCGCGCGCTGCTGCGCCGGTCGGGCGACCGCGAGCCGGCGTTGCTGACGCTGGCCGATCTCTCGCTCGATCCCCGCTCGCGCAGGGCATGGCGCGCCGGCGCGCCGGTTGCGCTGTCAGCCCGGGAGTTTGCGGTGCTCGAATATCTGCTCCGGCACGCCGGCGAGGTGATCAGCCGCACCCGGCTGGCGGAGGCGGTGTGGGACGAGAACTTCGATTCTTTCAGCAACGTCATCGACGTCACCGTCTATCACCTGCGCGACAAAATCGACCGCGGCCGGAGCCCGGCGTTGATCAGGACCGTGCGCGGAGCCGGCTATGTTCTCCGCGAGTGAGCCTCCCGACATGAAAGCTTTTTCATCCCCGCTTCATTTGCGCTTCACCTGCACCGGCGCAGGGTGGGCGGCGACGTGCATGCCGTCCCTCCCAGCCGCTCCAGATCCCATCCGCCCCGGCGGACCGCCGCCATGAAGTCCCTGCGCCTGCGAATCCTCCTCGGCTGCGCGGTCATCCAGGCGGCGGTGCTGGCGGTGACGGCGGTGCTGGCGCTTCGACTGATCGACAGCGAACTGCGGGGCGACCTGGACCAGCTGCTCAAGGACAAGGCCACGATCCTCAGCAAGTCCATCAACCGGAAGAATCCCGCCGAGGTCTGGCCCAGTCCCAAGGAGTTCGAGCGGGAACGGCTGGGATTCTACTGCCAGGGCTGGGATGTGGAGCGGCGGCTGTTGTGGAAGACGGAGGCGCTGCCCGAGGTGGTTCCGATGACGAAGGCGTCGGCGGACAATTCCTGGTTCTACAAGGATTACGTGCTGGAAACCGTCTCCACGGAATCGCTGGGCCAGGTGCGCATCGTGACCTATCCGGTGTGGCAGGGCGAGAACGGGACGCCGGTGCTGTTTGCGTGGGTTCAATGCCTCAAGCCGCTGGCGGAACATCGCCGGAAACTGAGCGGCGTGGCGGCCTGGCTGGCCGGCGGAGGCGGCTTGCTGCTCGTGCTCGGCACGCTGCTCGTCAACACCTTCGTCGGCCGCTGGCTGGGTTCGATGTCCACGCTCGCCATGATGGCGAAACAGATCGGACAGGAGGTGAAACTGAACCAGCGGATCCCGGTGCCCGACGACGACCCCGAGGCCGGCGACCTGGCGCGGGCCTTCAATCAGATGCTCGAGCGCCTGGAGCAGGTGAACGGCAACCAGCTCCGCTTTCTGGCCGATGCCTCGCACGAGCTCCGCACACCGCTGACGATCCTGCGCGGCGAGATCGAGGTCGCGCTCCGGCGGGACCGCGCCGCCGCCGAATACCGCGAGGTGCTGCTCAGCAACCGCGAGGAGATCGAGCGCCTCTCGCGGATGGCGGACAATCTTCTCACGCTCGCCCGGGCCGACGCCGACCAGGCGCTCGGCCACCGGGAACCGGCGGATCTGGCGGAGCTCGCGCGGGACGTGGTGCGGAGATTCGACGGAGCCAGCACTGGCGCGGGCCGCGGTGTCAGGTTGGCGGCCAGCGGTCCGGCCATCGTCAGCGGTGACCCGATGGCCCTCGACCGGGTGGTGTTCAACCTCGTCGAAAATGCGATCCGTCATTCCCCGCGGGACGAGGCCGTCGAGGTGAACGTCTCCGCCGACAATGGCGAAGTGCGGCTGGACGTGATGGACCGTGGCCCGGGCATCCCGCCCGAGCATCTGCCGCGGCTGTTCGAGCGCTTCTACCGGGTGGATGTGGCGCGCAACCGGGCCGGCGGGGGCGCCGGGCTGGGGCTGGCCATCGTCAAGTCGCTGGTCGAAGCCCACGGCGGCCGGGTGTCGGTGACCAGCGAGATCGGCCGGGGAAGCACGTTCAGCATCATCCTGCCCCGTGCCGGCGGTGAAGGGTGAACGCGCCCACCGCATGAACGGTTTTTCATCTGCCGTTCATGTTGACTTCATGGCCGCTCCGCCAGTGTGGCGGCATGAAAACTCGATGGCTGGGAGCGGTCGGCTCCTGGGTGATTGTTCTTGCCGGAACGGCGCCGGTGTCGGCTCCGGCCGCCACCTTGGACATTCAGCGATTCGGCGATCAGGCCCGCGTGCGGTGGTCCACGAATGACGCGGCTTTCAGGCTGCAGTGGTCGCCGGTGTTGCCCGGGGGAAACGACTGGCTCACGTCGCCGTTCATCGTGTCGACGAATGGGGACAAGTTTCAGCTGGATCAGCTGAGCCCCGGCAACAGCGCCCGTTTCTACCGGTTGTTCCAGCCGGGAAACTCCGCTCCGACCCTGACATTGTCGAATACTCCCACCGTCCTGACCGCCGGCACGCGAACGAATCTTAACTTCAGCCATGCCGACGCCGACGGGGATCTGGTGCTGCTCGAGATTGTGCGGATCCATGGCACCACCACCAACCGCTCGATCCTGCCCGGATCCCTGATCGGCCTGGGGGGCGTGGCCGGCAGTCACACCTTGTCGTTGGACGGACGCGAGCTGCCCTTCGGTGTTCACGAATGGCAGCTGCGGTTGCATGACTCGCTCGGAAACGCCAGCCCATGGGCCGCCTTTACGCTGCAGGTGGCGGGCGTCGCCCCGGGCGGCACGGCTCCCTCGCTCACCCTGATCACGACCGGCGAGCCCGCCTCGTTCACTCGGCCCTCGGGCCTTTTGAACCGCACCCGGCCGCCGCTGCCGGTGACCTACTCCGACCCCGACGGCGATCTGTTCCG
Organism: Verrucomicrobiales bacterium; assembly: GCA_003484235.1. Taxonomy (GTDB): domain Bacteria; phylum Verrucomicrobiota; class Verrucomicrobiia; order Limisphaerales; family RI-55; genus RI-55. The sequence goes on along the minus strand of DNDP01000056.1, from coordinate 3,691 downwards.
GATTCGCATCAGGACCATCGCGCCGGGCAGCGTGACCAATGTCATCGAAGAATCCGCCAGTGCGCTCGGGATGACCGGAACGGGCGGCACGGTGCGCATTCCATTCTTCACGTTTGTCTCCAGCAATCTTCTCGGTTCCTACACGGTCGAGCTGACCGGCATCGACCGGAACGGCAATGTCGGTGCTCCGACTTCGCGGACCGTGCAGCTCTCCAGCTTCTCGTTCGCGGCTCCCGGGCTGGCGGTGAGTGGATTCTCGCCGTCCTCGGGACCTGCCGGCACGCCGGTGATTCTGATCGGAAGCTCATTCGATCCGGTGCCCTCCAACAACGTGGTCGAACTCAACGGCCTCAACGTGCCGGTGCATGCGGTGACCAATTCCTCCTTCGGTCTGTTGGTAACGATTCCCCAAGGGGCCGAGACGGGGCCGTTCATCGTGCGCCGGCCGCCGGGGGTGGCGGCGATCACGTCGACGATGTTTGTGGTGCCGCCGAGCGTGAAGGTGGTGACGACCAGCGACCCCGGCACCAACGAGTTCACCGAAGCCTTCAGCGTGCGTCCGGGCGGCCGGATGCAACTGGGCGTCGAAGTCGTGCCGCTGTCGCAAGGCGGAGATCGATCCGTGGACTGGCAGGTGGAGGGAATCGCCGGGGGCAACTCGACCGTTGGCACGGTGTCGACTTCGGGATTGTTCACGGCTCCATCCGTCCCGCCGGCCGGCGGCAAGGTCACCGTGAGGGCGGCATTACGCTCGAGTCCATCGGTGAGCGGTTCTCTGGATATCGAGGTGGTGGCGGTGGAACCCTTGCCGGGAGAACCGATGCTCATCCAACCCGCCGTGGGCGGCGTGGTTCACGCGAAGGATTGGCGGGCTTCCGTGGTGATTCCTGCCGGCGCCTTGAACGCGGCGACGTCAGTTTCGGTCCGCGAAGCGGCGCTCCCGCCCGTTTCGCCGCCGGACAAACGGTTGCTGGGGGCCGCGGAATTCCTCCCCTCGGGCATCGTCTTCAATGTGCCTGCCACGGTGACCATTCCGCTGCGTCAGATGCGCCTTCCGGGATCGGCTCTCGCACTGCTCATCTACGAGCCAGCCACCGGAAATTACCTCGATGAAGGGATCCAGGCGGTGGTGATCGAACCGGGAGACCGGGCGGTGGCGAACCTGCCTCACTTCACCACCGTGGTTGTCGTGGAAGGCCTTGCCCCACCCGCCGGACCGCCACCAGCCATCACCTCGATCGATCCGGCCTCGGTGCGCGAAGGCGATCTGATCCCGGTGAAACTGACCGGCACCGGGTTGGCGGCCGATCTGCAGGCGGAGTTCCTGAACGGCGATGGAAGTCGTGCCGCCGGCATTGCAGCAGTGACGTACGTGGGACGCGACCATGAAGCGGGTGTGCTCGTCGAGGCAGGCAGCATCATCAACTTCGATGGGGGTTCGCGAACGTACCGTCTGCGATTGAGCCGGAGTGATGGCGCCACGACCGAGATCAACTTCGCCGTCGAAGGCTTGCCGGAATTGATCATCGGCCCGGGCCAGCAGGCGGTGTTCGATAATCCCGCACCCATGATCGTGTCGGGTGTGCGAGTGGAGGCGGGCGGGTTGGTTCAAGTGCGGAGCGGCAAGCTCGACATCGAGAGCACCGGCGACGTGGTAATTCATGGACGGATCGACGCCGAGGGCAGGCCAGGCGGCTCGGCGGATGGACAGCAGGCCGGTACCCCGGCGGAGCTGGGTCACGGCGGCCGGGGCGGAATGGGTCGCGAGGACTCGGAAGGCTTTCTCGGGCTCGATGGCGCCGAGCCGGAGAACTACGGTCGCAACGGCAATGACGCGATGGGTTTCTCGCGACCGGAGCAGGGAGTGTCCCGCCCGCTCGATCCGCAGGCGCAACGCCCTGAAGGGATCGGTGGTCCCGCCGGCGCGAACCTCGAACTCGATCCGCTGGGCCTGGTCGGGAAGCTGGCCGAATGTATTGGCACCGCCGGCAGCGCCTGTGTCGGTGCCGCCATCAGCCTGGCTGAACAGATTCGCAGCGTGGTCAACATCATCGATGGCAACGGGCCCGGGCGACGGGGATATGGCGCGGTGCGACAGTCGGTTCTCGATGAAACCGGCGGCGGAGGGGGCGGTGGCGGTGGAATGATCGAGATATCGTTGAACCTGTTGGATCTCCTGGATTTTCTCTTCAGCCTTAATCTGGATGTCCCGGGACTCGACTACGTCGGCGTACGAATTCACGGCGGCGGTGGGGGAGCTGGTGGGGATGGCGGAAGGGACGTATCGATCAAGACCCGGCGCACGATCGATCTCGGCGACAACGGTGCAATCACGGTGGCCGGCGGCGATGGAGGAAACGGGTCGACGGACAGCCGGATGGTCATCAACAGCAGCCTCGTGGATTTCACGCTGCCCATGCTCGTGCCCGCGATGCCGGGCGGCGGCGGTGGCGGGGGACGCGGTGGCGTGCTGACCCTTAACGGCGGTCTCGGCATCCGGCGTTCTTCGCCCGACCAATTGAAAACCGCCGGTGGCCGGGGTGGCTCGGGCGGAGTGCCTTTTCTCGATCCGGAAGACCAGGTCAGCCGTTGGCAATTGGCAAGTGCAGCCGACGCCGAAGGGCCGCCAGGCCGCCGCTTCGTCAACGGCCCATTGCTGGACCCGGTAAGCTACCGCCCGACCGTAACCTCGCGGCAACTGCTGACGCTGCAAGGCGTCACCGTGATGCAGGCCGGCACGCCGACCGGACTTCAACCGGTGCCGGTTCAGTTACGCGTGCAGGGGGCGCAGCCGGGAGAGGATCGCACGTATCAGATTCAGTTCGATCCGGGCGTCCAACGTTACCGCGGAAACGTCCTGCTCTATCGCGGATGGAACCGCCTTTCCGGTCCGCGCTTGATCGCACAGACAATGCTCGTGATTTCCACGGATGCCGACGGCGACGGCCTGTCTGATGACGATGAGGCGGAGCTTGGCACCGACCCGAACGTTGCGGATACCGACGGCGACGGGCTGGCGGATGGCGAGGAAATGGTGTCGGGCGGAAATCCCCTGCGTGCCGACACGGACGGGGACGGCCTGCTGGACGGTGTGGAGTTTGCGCTGGGCACCGCGTTGAACCGGCCCGACACGGATGGCGATGGTGCGTGGGACAGTGCGGAAGTGTTCTTTGGGACCGATCCCAAATCGGCGGCCAGTAATCCGTTGGAGGTGCCTTCCGGTGTGTTGCTGGCAGCGGCCACCCATCCGGAAACAGCCGGTGGCGCGCATCTCGCGGCCTTCAGTGGCGGCGGTCAGTTTGGCTTGCTGGGCCGCCCGGCCGACGGTTTCGGATATGGGCTGGCGGCGGACAAGAACGGCGATCTCTTCATTGCCGATGGTGCGAGGCTCACGATCTATGATCCGCTGGGGCAGGTGGCCGTGAACATCGGCGAGTTTTCTGCCGGTGGAGCAATTCAGTGTGCAACGCTGACCTTTAATCCCTTGGATGGGTTCCTCTACGGCGTCGAGCTGGGCGGACCGCCGTCCTTCGCCAACACCGGCCAGTTGCTGCGGATCGATCGCACCACCGGGGCCGCCATCCGCATCGGCACGCCCCAGGCACAATCCCTCCGGGCACTGGCATGCACTGCGGCCGGGCAGTTGTTCGCCATCCTCGCCGGCGGCGCCTCCAGGGCATCACCGCGAGAC
>DNDP01000232.1 GCA_003484235.1 Verrucomicrobiales bacterium | reverse complement strand
GGCGGGAAATCTACCGGCGGGCCCGGAGGCTGCCAAGGTGCGGAAAGAAAAAAGGCGGCGATGCTCGATCGCCGCCTGCAGAACGGGCCGGCCGGTCAATTGGCGGGCTTTGCAAAGAGGGAATCGGGCGCTTCGACACCGAACTTGATCTGCTTGATCTTGAGGTTCATGGCGCCCAGGTCCGACTCGACCTTGATGGCGAACGGAAACTTCATCCCATCGACATCGCGGTAGTCGGTCGTGATGGTGGATGTCTTCAGCCTCCCCTGGGGGGTCTCGGCGGTGGTTTCGACCTTGTGGATGAGGTAGGTCTTGGCATCCAGCCACATCGTTTCGCCATCCTTTCCGGGGGAACTTCCTTCGAGCACGATGGTTTCCTTGCCCGAGACGGTTTCATTGCCCCGGACCTTCCACGTCTCGAAGCGCTTGGCGATCTCGACATCGCGATGAAAATCCGCCTGCCGTTTGGTCTGCTCGAGCTGGCCGCCAGACTTCTCGATCAGGCCGGTGAAGGGGCTCTGCGACCATGCCACCTTGCCGTCGTAGCCCTCCACCACCTTGCCCATTTGAGGAATCTCCAGCTCAGTGCGGATCTTGTCCGGCGCCTTGGCGAGAATCTTCATCTCGGCGGTGAAGCCGGCCGCGGGCATGTCCATGGTGGCGACGATCTCGCGGGACTTCGCCTTCTTGTGAAGCGCCTCCCCGCCGATGGCGTTGACGTGCTTCTTCAGAATGACTTCGGCGGAATCCGCCGCCGGCAGCGTCACGGCGGTGGCGAGCAGGACGGCGGCAATCGGGGTGAAAAACAGTTTGTTCATAGATTTTGAGTTACGATAGTGAGCGAGGTCGGCTGACTCAACGGCAGAATCGATCCGCAGGAAGTATCCCATCCGCAGAGATCACCCGCTTTTTGGATACCCGCGTGGTCCGAAAAAGTTACACGGAATCTTCATTTCGGGGGCAGAACGTCGGCATCAAAGACGGCAGTGTAAACCTTTGCACCCGACCGGAACTGGAACCAAACCCGGTAATTTCCCGGATCGACAAACTTCCACGGGAAGCTGATCGAATGATCAGACCCGGCGGGCTTCTGGCCGAGCCAATAGGCGATGCTTTCCTCAACCCCCGGAATCTCGCAGGTGGGTTCCATCGTCTGAAAATCGATCGTGATCGGCGCCTCGCCCCGGGCACGAAGATCGAAAAGCTGCTGGGAAACCATGGAATAGGAGCCGGAGGGGTGAAGGTGGGTGAACAGATGCCCATCCGCGGTGCGGATGAAGACGTGCCCGAGCATGCCCAGGTAGGGATCCAGGCTGACTGGTTGCCCCCCGGCATCCCGAACCTGAAAGCGAAGCGACAGGTCACGGCCGGCGACGAGCCGCCTTGCATCCAGCCACTCGACCGAAAATCCTCCGGAGCTGTCAAAAATCCTGCGGCCGTCAACCGGCGATGCCTGCCCGGGATTTCCCAGCACAAGCCACGAATCATCCGGGTCGCGTTCGAGCCCAACTCCGCCCTGCATTTCGTTGAGAACCCCGGACAACTTCACCTCGCCGACAATGTTCTCGGAAAACCCGGTTTCGTAGGTCACTTCGCCATAGACCGCGTAGTCCCCGGCGGGCAGATCGGGCAGCGCGACGACAAAGGTGCGCCGGTTGAGTTTCAGCGGATGAAGATGGGCGAGCACCGACTGGTCAGGCACGCTCACCAGCACGAGGTGCATGAGCTTGCCGTGGTCGGGCACGATGGGCGAACGACGCCGGATATCCTGTTCGGCAAGTTCCAGCCGGATGATGCGCTGGCCGTTCTCGATTCTGGCCTCGATGTCGCAGGGCATCGGCCGGTAGAGCCGGCGGTTCAGATAGTCGTTCTTTTCCGCCTCCCACCACAGCCGGCCTCCATACAGACCGCCGGCCACCACCACCGCCGCAATCACCACGGCCACCCTTGCGTTCCAAACTCGGCGGCGCGTGATGACTTCGCCGGGTGGGAGCACGCTCTCGCGCACGGCCGCCCGCACGATGCCCAGCAGCAAAATCACGAGCACGATGGTCAACAGCACCAGCACGGTGCCGAGGCCGGGAGGCATTGTTCCCACGCGGGTCGGCATCACGGCCACCGGAATCTGTATGGCGCCCTCGCCAGCCGATCCGTCCAGGGTCACCTCCACGCTCTGCGATCCGCCTTCCATGAACCAGAGTCGCGCGCTGTAGAGCCCGCTCTCGCCGCGCACCGGCTCCGCGACGTCCGGCGTGGGGCCCCCCCGTTTGCCCAGATTCCACTTGAGGGGCAGCACCCGCACCCGATCCACCTCCCCCTGCAGGAGCCGCACGGTGATCTCCGCCAAGCCCGGCACGACTTCCGGTCGCTGGATGATCACGCGGGCCGCGTAAGGGCCTATGTTGCCTTCGTAAAAGACGTTCTGGGACCCGCCATGGGCCAGCGCCGACAGCAGCTGCAGGATCACTCCCATGACAACTGCAACCGACAACGAAAGGCGGCGTGTATGGGCCGCACCGGGCCCGCACCTCAGCCGGCCGCGGGAATTCGCACGCGTCTGCTGAAAGTTCGCGGGCCACAGGTTGATCGGAGTCCGGTGACGCCGACCACCGGCTAGCTGGGTCGAGGCTTTCATTTCATCGCTTCACACTTGCCAGCCAGGTTCCGAACCAAAGCCCCAGCCGCACCGCGCCAAAGGCCCACAGCAGGGCCCACCAGATGCCGGACCACGTCGCCGGGGCATTCCACTGCGGGTTGATCTCGCTCCAGAACCGGCCGCGATATTCTCCCTGCTGGTCCGAGTAGCCCCAGCTCAGTTCGCCGAAGAAGAACCGGTTGTGCGCCGTCTCGCTGATCAGCACGCCGCTGAAGTACCACTGGGTCACGAAGAACAGGCCGAAGAACGCCGCCGCCAGCGCCGCGGCGAGCAGCCAGTCACGCCACCAGCCGCGTTGGCCGCCCCGCAGCCAGAGCAACAGATCCACCGCCAGCGCCGGCACCACGAGCAGCAGGGGAAAGGTCAGCGGTGCGAAGTGGCCAATGGGGTTGTAGACCGGCCCGAGCTTGGGCTCGCCGTGGAACAACGGAAGCAGCCAGCCCTGCAGGCAGTAGATCAACATGTAGGCACCTGCGACCATCGTGCCACCAAACCGGAAGGCCGACGCCCGGGCGAGCGCCACCAGATACAGCGGATACACCATCATCGACGCCTGATAAAACCGCATGTTTCGTTGCTGGTTCGGCCAGCTTTCCTCCGTCAGAAACGTGGCAGCCATCGCGATCAGGATGCCGCCGGCGAACACCACCAGCCACCGGCCGGGCAGCGCCTGGCCGGCGGCGGCAGCCCCGCCTTCCGGCCCGCGCGCGACGTTCTGCTCGCGGAGCACCAGAAACAGGGCCCCCCAGACGATCGCCCACATGCCGAAGGCCAGCACCGTGTGGGGCGGTGACAGAATCTTCACGTCAAGCCCGTAGGCGTTGTGCCACCAGTCGTCGAACGGCGCCGAAGTCAGCATGGCGATGGCCCCCCAGACGCAAAGCCAGGCGCCGAACGGACCACGCAAGCCCAGAATGCAAACCATCTGCGCCTGCTCCTCGACGGCAGCGATGAACGTCCCCCGCAGGATCAGCCAACCGCCCACACACCCGCCCAGCACGCCTCCGAGGTAGATGGCGAGATGTGCCGGCGTCCAGAAACTGTCCCGGCCAATGGTGCGGTGCCACGAGATGTCCCAAAGGATGCCGATCACGATGCACACCGCGCCGACGATGATTACGCGGGCGTGCCATGAGGCGGCCGAAATGTGGCGGGACTCCACGCGACGAGTCGCCCCGACGGCATCCAGTTGGCCGGAGACCATTGCAGAACCGTTGGACATGGCTGCGGGATGTTTAGGACCGTCCGCAGAAAAAGCAAACTTCGAGGAACGGCCCAGGCCGTGCGCCGGCACCCGGATTCAGCGATTGTGTGCCGGTTTGCCGGCATGGCGTTCGCCCGCGAACCACTCACCGGGGGTTGACCGCACGTCATTTGGGGGATTGGAGGCCAAAATCAGGTTCGCTGCGACGCCTGCTTGAGCTTGCACTGTCGAGCCTGTAGTTTCCCGCCACCCATGAAACTCAATCGATCGGCCAGTGTGACCGCAGTCTTGGTCGGGTGCGTGTGCCTCGCCACCCCGGCTGCCGCTGCGGAACTCGTCACCCTCAACACCCCTCGAACGTTTCCGGAGATCACGGACGTCATAACATGGGAGAATCGCGCCAAGGAGATCAGGGCCCAGGCGTTGATCAGCAGCGGACTTTGGCCGATGCCCGACAAGACTCCGCTCAACGCCCAGATCTTCGGCCGGATCGAACGGCCCGACTATTCGATTGAGAAGGTGCGCATTGAAACCCTCCCCGGAGTCTTCCTCGCCGGCAACCTGTTCCGACCCCTGCCAGCGGGGCGGGGTCCGCATCCCGCGATTCTCAATCCCCACGGACACTGGGCCGAGGGCCGGCTGGTGGATTCGGAGACCGGCAGCGTGGCGGCCCGTTGCATCAAGTTTGCCCGCATGGGAATGGTTGCCTTCGCCTACGACATGGTCGGATACAACGACACCACCCAGTTTTCCCCGCGCGACGCCGAGGGCAGGCTCGCGTCGAACCGGTACTACGACGGTCACGTCCAATTTGCCCAGGATCTGACGAACCAGATCTGGGGCATCAGCCTGATGGGACTGCAGACCTGGAACAGCATCCGGGCACTGGATTTCTTGGAGGAACTGCCGGATGTCGATCCGCGGCGGATCGCCTGCACGGGCGCCTCGGGCGGTGGAACGCAGACCTTCATGCTGGGCGCGGTCGACAACCGGCCTGCCGCCCTGGCGCCGATCGTTATGGTCTCGCACTCGATGCAGGGCGGCTGCTGGTGCGAGAATGCCCCGGGCCTGCGGGTCCGCCACTCGAACATGGAGTATGCCGCCGTCGCCGCCCCGCGGCCCCAGCAGCTGGTCGGCGCGACGGGTGATTGGACCAAGACGACGATGGAAATCGAGGGACCGGCGATTGCCGATGTCTACCGTCTCTACGGGCCCGCCACGCAGTTTCGCTATTCGCGTTTCGACTTCGACCACAACTACAACCAGACCACGCGTGAGGCGGTCTACGCCTTCATGGCGGAGCACCTCCTGAATCGCACCCGCGTGGAAAGTCTTCCGGAACTGGACTACCGAAAGGAGCCGGCCAGCGCCCTGCGTCTGGGCAAGGACTCCGACGTGCCACCGGGAGCCAGGTCCGCGAAGGAGGTCAAGGCCTACCTGATCGGACAGGCGCGCGAAAAGCTTGCCGCCTTCTGGCCGAAATCGCGCGAGGAGTTGACGGAATTCCGCGAGCAGTTTTCGCCGATCTACCGGCAGGTGTTTCAGCTCGAGTCCGATCCGCAGCGGTTCAAGGTGCAGGTGGGACGTTCCGGCGAACATGCGCAACGGGGCCGGGTCAACGATTTCGTCCTGTCCGGTCCATCAACCACCCACACGATCGCGGTGCGGATATTCGAACCGCGAAGACGGCAGGGCAAAAAGGTGGTGGTGCTGGCGCACCCACTGGGCATGAATGCCTGGCAGGATCAATCGGGAATGCCGACGGGCCTTGCCAGCCAGCTGCTCGATGCCGGGTTCTCGGTGATCGTATATGACGGATTTCTGACCGGATCCCGCGATGATGCCGAAGAACGCGCCAAACGGGATCCTTCACGCGATTTCTTCACGACGTACAACCGCACCGACCTCCAGGAACATGTGGGCGATCTCGTGGTGTTGGGCGCCTTTGCGCGATCGCACCTGCAGGATCATCAGGTGATCTTCAGCGGACATGGCAAGGCCGGATTGTGGGCCGTGATGGCGGCTCCGGCGGCGGATGCCGTGACGGGGGACACCGTGGAATTCGCCACTGAGGACGACCATCTGTGGATTCAACGGGAGTGGATCACCCCATCGGTGCGGCGCATTGGCGGCTTTGACGGCCCTGCCCTTCTGGCCGCGCCCCGGCCTCTCCTTCTGCATCACACGGGCGGGTCGTTTTCAACCGCGACGATCGCCGACGTTTACAAACGTCTGAAAGCGGCGAGTGCCCTGCGGACGCACAACGAGCCGCTTGACGAAGCCGCCCTGCTGGCCTGGATCCGAAACCTTTAGCCCACCCCCCGCCCGGCTGAACGCACCAAAGCCAGTCAACATGAAGCACCGATTTCGAACCGCACTCTTCGCCGTCACCTTGCCGCTGTTGACCGTCGCTGAATCGCAGGCGGCCGACCATGCCTGGCAAACGGCCGCCGGCCACCGTCTTGCGCCGCTCAAGGTGTCTGCCGACGGCCGTACCGGCTTCACGCTGTTGTCGACCAGCGAGACGGGCGTGACCTTCACCAACGAGCTTCAACTGCTGGCCGCCGGCAAGAACCAGAATCTCATGAGCGGCGCCGGCGTGGCCGCCGGTGACATCGATGGCGACGGGCTGCCGGACCTCTATTTCTGCAACGTGGAAGGAAACAACCGGCTCTATCGGAACCTGGGCGGGTTCAAGTTCGAGGACATCACCGGCAAGGCCGGTGTGGCGTGTGAAGGGATGTTCTCCGTCGGGGCGACGTTTGCCGACCTGAACGGCGACAGCCATCTCGACCTCTATGTGGCGTCGAATGACGGGCCGAACGCCTACTTCGTGGGTGACGGCAAGGGCGGCTTCACCAACCTGACCAAGCAGGCCGGTCTGGAACTTCATCGGCTGGGCTGCACCACCGTCGCGGTGGCGGATGTGAACGGGGACGGGCATCTCGACCTCTACGTCGGCGCCTACGGTGAAAACACCGTCCTGCGCGGCGGTGCCGACGTGAGCTACACCACCGACCGCTACGGCAACACCCGGATCCGAGGGCGGCATGCCCGCCGGCTGGTCCTCGAAAACGGCCTGCTTTCCGAACTCGGCGACACCAACATCCTGTTCCTCAACAACGGCAACAACACCTTCACCGTGCAAAGCTGGACCGACGGCACCTTCAAGGACGAGGACGGCAAGCCCCTCACCTCGGCTCCGCTGGATCTTACGCTGACCGCCATGTTCCGGGACATCAACCAGGACGGCCATCCCGACATTTACGAATGCAACGACTTCCAGACCCCCGATCGCTTCTGGCTGAACGACGGCACGGGCAAGTTTCAGGCGGTCGACCGGCTGGCCATTCGGTCCGTCAGTGTTTTCTCGATGGGAGTCGCGTTTGCCGACCTGAATCACGACGGGTGGGACGACTTCCTCACCTGCGACATGCTCAGCCAGTATCACGAACTCCGGATGCAGCAGCAGGGACAGACCAACCCCATTCCGGTCAGGCCGGGCATCATCGACGACCGGATGCAGATCCGCCGCAACACGCTGTTCATCAATCGCGGCGACGGCACGTATGCGGAAATTGCCAATTATGCCGGCCTGCAGGCCTCGGACTGGTCGTGGATGCCGATCTTCATGGACGTGGACATGGACGGTTGGGAGGACATGCTGGTCTCGAACGGGCACGCCTATGACACGCAGGACCACGACGCCGGAGAGAAGAAGATGAGCATGGGAACCATCCCGTCACAAATGGCCCACACCGTTCTGCAGCATTACCCGAAGCTGCTGACTCCGAACGTCGCCTTCCGCAACCAGCAGGACCTCACCTTCAAGGAGATGGGCGCGGATTGGGGATTCAACTCCACACAGGTGACGCATGGCTTCGTCCAGGTCGATCTCGACCTCGACGGCGACATGGACCTGGTCGGCAACTGCCTCAACAACCCGGCGCTGGTATACCGTAACGAGACGCCCGCGCCGCGGGTGGCGGTGAAGCTCAAGGGCAAGGCGCCCAATACCCAGGGCATCGGAGCCAGGGTGAAGCTGCTCGGCGGTGCCGTTCCCTCCCAGCAGCGCGAGGTGCAGGGCGGCGGACACTATCTTTCCGGTGGAGAGCCGTTGCTCAGCTTCGCCACCGGCGCGTCGACCTCGATGACCATTGAGGTCACCTGGCGAAGCGGCAAACGCAGCGTCGTCACGGGCGTGCGCCCGAATCACATCTACGAGATCGACGAAGCGTCCGCGGGCGCAGCTGCTCCTTCTTCGATCCCGCCGGTGTCGCAAAGCCTCTTCGCCGATTTCAGCAAAGAGCTGAACCACACGCATCACGAGGAGACGTACGACGACTTCGCCCGCCAGCCGCTGCTCTACAAGAAGCTCAGCCAACTCGGGCCCGGCATCGCGTGGGCGGACTTGGACGGGGATGGCGACGATGACCTCGCGATCGGCGCGGGCCTTGGCGGCAACCTCGGGGTGTTCCGAAATGACGGTCAAGGCAAGCTCACGGCCTGGGAGGATCCCGCCTGGGCCACCCCCAATATTCGCGATCAAATCGGGCTGGCGGCGCTGCCCGGCTCTTCGGGCACCGAATTGCTTGTGGGCTGGTCCAACTATGAAGACGGTCTCGAGTTGGGGCCGGCAGTTCATTCGCTTCGCTTCACCGGCAGCAAGGTGGAGCTTGCGCAGGAAATTCCCACCACCTTGACCACAACCGGGCCGCTGGCCGTCGCCGATCTCGATGGCACCGGATCGTTTGTCCTGTTTGTCGGCGGCCGTGTATTGCCGGGGCGTTTTCCGGAGGCGGTTTCCTCGCGCCTTTTCCGCCGCAACAGCGGCGGTTGGGTGGAGGACGTCGCCCTTTCCGCCGCCTTCAAACAGCTTGGGCTGATCAGTGCGGCCACGTTCAGCGACCTGAATGGCGACGGCAAGCCCGAGCTGGTGCTGGCGGTGGAATGGGGTCCGATTCAGGTCTACGGCTTCGATGGCACCGCCTTTGTGGACCGCACCGAGTCCCTCGGCCTGGCGGCGGAGACCGGTTGGTGGCAATCCGTGACCGCCGGCGACTTCGACGGCGATGGGCGCCTGGACATTGTGGCCGGCAACGTCGGCCTGAACAACCCGTTCAAGCCCACCCGGGACAATCCCACACTGGCGTATCACGCGGATCTGAACGGCCTTGGCACACGCGAGATCCTGCTCGCGTACCGCGAACCGAAGCTGGGCAAGATCGTGCCCCGCTGGGACCGGAAGGAGCTCGATCCCGTGCTGCCCGCACTGCGGTTCAAGTTTCCCCGGCACAAGGATTTCAGCACCGCCGGCATCGCGGACATTTTGGGGGACCGGTATTCCTCCACTCCGCGGGTTGCCGCAGTGCAGATGGCAAACGTCGTCTTCATGAACCGCGGGGACCGCTTTGAGCCGGTGGAACTTCCCGGGGAGGCGCAGTGGGCGCCGGTGTTTGGGATCAATGTGGCGGACTTCGACGGCAACGGCACGGAAGACATCTTCCTCGCCCAAAACTTCTTTGCGGCATCGACTTCCGTACCCCGCTACGACGCCGGGCGCGGGCTGCTGCTGCTCGGCGACGGCAAGGGCGGCTTCACCATCCAGACCAGCCGGCAGTCCGGCATCCTGGTGTGGGGTGAATCACGCGGATCGGCGGCCTCCGACTATGATGGAGACGGACGGACGGACCTTGTCGTCTCGCAAAACGGCACTGAGACAAAACTTTACCGGAACGAACTGGCGAAACCGGGGCTTCGTGTCCGGCTCAAGGGCGGGCCCGTCAATCCATCGGGCATCGGCGCAGCCATCCGGTTGATCGCCGACGGAAAACTGGGACCGTCCCGTGAACTCCGCGCCGGCAGCGGCTATCTCTCCCAGGATTCGCTGGTGCAGGTGATGCATTCCGCCAAACCCGCCACCGCGATCCAAGTCGCCTGGCCCGGAGGGAAGTCCACCACGAGCACAATTCCGTCGGGCGCCCGCGAGGTCGAAATCTCCGAGACCGGCGACATCCGGCTGGTGCGGTAGTGCCGCCTTGCCGATTGCCTGGTGCGCTTCCTTTGACCGTGACTTCAGCCTCCGGCCTTGGGCAACCGCCAGACGTTTGGCAGGTCGGAGTCGCGCACCCGATTGCGGCGGGGATCGGCAAGGTCGGCGCCGGCAATGCTGAGGCGGATATCGCGGTTGGGCAGCCCGCACAAATGGTAGCTATGCTCGACGGCGCCGGTAACCACCGGTGTACAGTCCACCTGGTGGACCTTGTTGTGGAGCAATGAGGGCCGCGCTGCGCCGTTGCCACCCAGCCGCTCGGGGTGCCCCTTGGTGTAGTCGGAAACGTGCATCGCGACATCCCCGCGGTTGTGATAGACGGTCACGCATCGTCCGAGTTCCTGCACGTCGTCCATGGGCTGGCCCATCTCCAGCACGGTGTCATCCACGTCCGGCGCGCAGAGGAAGATGTGCTCGAACATCCGTGGCAGCTTCGTGCCCGGGGTGAATTCGCCGAGCCGCTCCAGGGCGTTCTGGAGCACGTAATTGCCCATGGAATGGCAGAGCAGATGGATGTCCTGGCCGCACAGTTCCTCGCGGGTGGCACGGTCGCGCAGCGACGCCAGGAAATCCCGCAACTTGAGGAATCCCCGCCCGATCGCATAGCCCGAGGCGCTGGCCTCGGTGCGGTCCGATTTGTAGGAGACCCATGGCAGTGCCATGCCGTCGGACGGCCACGTGAACAGGATGACCTGGGTTTTCTGTGCCGGCACACCGGCCTCGGTGCGGTTGAGCATCGCCTGCAGCGCCAGCGCCGAACCGACCGCCGCCTCCCAGCTCACGTTGAAGCCGTGGATGAAGATGAGCACATCGGTGGCCTTCTCCATGATGCCCTTGACCTCGTCAAACATCGCCGCCGATCCCAGCTTGGCCTCCGTTTCACCGGTCTTCTCGCTCAGCACCTCCCGAAACGCCGCAATGGTGGCGCCCTTTGCCTGCTTGGTCAGGTAGCCGGCGAGGGCTTCGCCGTCACCCGCGCCGCCGGCCGATGTCCTCGCGAGCAGCTTCGTCACCTTGGCCTTGTCCGCGTTGACCGAGACCTTGCCGAAACGCAGGTTCTCCGCGCCGTCACTGCTGAACTTGGTGCCATAGCGGTCGGGCTTCCAACGGTTGGCGCCCTCGTGACCGCGGTTGGTGGCGTAGTAAAGTGTCAACGTGTCCATAATCATCCTTCCGTCATGAGTGTTTCCCTGTGGTAGGGGAAGCAGACCGCAGCGGTCGGGTCATGGCAAGCCGCGAATGACGCGCCCGCCTTACCCGCGCGATCGTCGTTACGATCCGGCGACAAGATTCCATTTGTCTTCCGCGGCCGCTTTCCTACCCTCGCACGCCATGGATCTGCTGACCCAACCCGAAGCGTGGATCTCGCTGGCCACGCTGACGCTGCTCGAGATCATTCTGGGCATCGACAACATCATCTTCATCTCGATTCTCGCCGCCAAACTCCCGGCCGAGCAGCAGCACAGGGCGCGTCAGCTGGGTCTCATGGCGGCCCTGATCATGCGTGTTCTCCTGCTCCTGGGCCTGAGCTGGGTGATGGGCCTGACCAAGGCGCTCTTCATCATCCCGCAGCTGCCGCTGATGGACGCACCGATGGAGGTCAGCGGACGGGATCTCATTCTGGTCTGCGGCGGCCTGTTCCTGATCTTCAAGTCAGTGAAGGAGATTCATGAGAAGCTCGAAGGGGAGGATGGCACGGCCACCCGCCGGGTGCAGCCCTCCTTCACCGGCGTTATCGTGCAAATCATGCTGCTTGACGTCGTCTTCTCGCTCGACTCGGTGATCACGGCCATCGGCATGGCCAAGCACATCGAGGTGATGATCGCCGCGGTGGTCATCTCGATCGGGGTGATGCTGGTGTTTGCCGGCAGCATCTCCCGCTACATCAACGACCGGCCGACACTGAAGATTCTGGCGCTGAGCTTCCTGCTCCTGATTGGCTTCACCCTGATGGCGGAGGGCTTCGAGGCACATGTGCCCAAGGGCTACATCTATTTTGCCATGGCTTTCGCGCTGGGAGTGGAGATGCTCAATCTGCGCTTCCGCAAGGTCCGGGAGCCGCACGTGGAACTTCACCAGAAGTACCGGTGAGCCCGGCCGTCACATCGGCTCTGCGCATGCCACCGCTCACTCGAGGCTGATCCGCGCCGCCTTCAGCATCAGGTCCACGCCGATGCGGTCGACATCGAACTTGCCCGCCATCGCATCACCCGAATTGGCGATCACAATCACGCCTGTCTGGTGCTTCCGGTCGATCGCCATGAAGCTGGCGTAGCCTCCCGTCCCGCCGTTGTGCCACCAGAATTCCAGTTCCTCGACCGTTTTTCGCCTGTGCCAGCCGAGCCCGACTTCCTCGCCGGAGATCCGGCTGTGCACCTCGGTGGACAGCGTCACCGCCCTGCCCAGATCTGTCTCGTCCGGTGACAGACTGAAGCGGATGAACCTCAACATGTCGTTCGCCGTGGAGCGCAGCGCGCCGGCCGGCGCAAAGCCCGCGAAATCCCATCCAGGTGTAGTCTCGCCCCGAATGGAGTGGCCGGGCACCAGCCTCGCCTGCATCGCAGGCGTAATGGTGGGCGCCGTGTCCGACATCGCCAGCGGCCGCATTACGATCCGCTCGAGCAGCTCCCCGTATGTCTCGCCGGAAGCGTTTGCCAGCAGATTGCCGAGCAGCGCGGCGCCGTAGTTGGAGTACTCGTACGCGGTGCCCGGCGGGCGCCGCAGTTTCACCGTCGCCACATCCGCATACATCTGTTCCGCCGAATACTGGGCGTAGGGATTCGCCCGGTTTGTCGCAATCTGCCAGAAATCTCCCGTCAGGCGCGGCAGTCCAGAGGTGTGGGTGGCCAGCTGTCTGAGCGTGATCTTCTCCCGTCCGTCAGCGGCGAGCTCTGGAAGGTGTTTCGAGATCGGATCATCCAGCGCCACGACTTTGTCATGAACCAGCCGGGCCAGCACCACGCCGGTGAACACCTTCGTGATGGAACCAATCTCGAAGACTGAATCCCCGTCAGGCGCGGCTCCGGGCGTGCCGCCGGTGGTGCCGAATCCGCCCACCCAGTCTTTGCCGCGCTGATGAATGCCAATGACCAGGGCACCGCGGGGCCGGTCCTTGAGGTAGGTCTGCGCCATTTGACCGGCCTGCACGCCCAGATTGTGCGAATCCTCAAGGCTGGCGAACTTGTGCTGTCGCCAGGCGACCCAGCCGACGGCCAGGCCGATCACGCAGACAAGTCCGAGGATGACGATCACCAGGGTGATCAATCCCACTTTTAGGAGATTTGGCATGACGCGAAGCTTACATGAACTTGAACCCCGGTCGAGCCTCTCAAGCGAGTCTTCCGGCGCCCAGCCCGGGTCCGGAATGACATTGCCAGAGCTGTGCAGCGAGCAATCCTCCGCACATCCGGCGTTCAGCAAGAAGCCCGAGCCCGGCGCTTCTGAGGAAGCCATCGCAGGGGACGATTCGATCGGCCTCCAACCGGCTCGTCAGCCGGAAGAAACGGATGAGGACCGCGATGATGCAACGGTTCGGCCAGCGCAGCGGCCCGCGACCCGGCGGCACAAAATCCGACCACAGCCATAGACCACCATCGACAAGCCGTGTCGCCGCGCTGCCGACCAAAAGCGCGACATCCGGTGCCCGGAAGCAGTCGAGGAAGAACGCAGTGATCACGAGATCGAACTCGCCTGTTCGGGGCATCACGCGGCGTGCGTCGCCACACACGAACCGCACACGGGAATTTCCGCCGACCCGCCGGCGGGCCAGTTCAACCATTCGCGGGCTGGAATCGATCACGGTAATGGCTGCGGTTTTGTTTACCTCCAGCAGCCGTTCGAGCAGCCTGCCGTCGCCCTCCCCGAGTATCAGCGCGTTGCGGGCATTCGCGGCTTCCCCGATGAACGCCGTGCGGCAGCGCTGCAGGGCATGGCCAAAGGTGGACCATTCAAGCCATCGATACCAGCTGGCGATCGAATCAAAGTTCATCACCGCAGGAACGGCCAGACCACCATCGGACTCAGCAGGGCAATATCCGCAGCAAGGCGTCTTCCCGAAGGCCTGCTTCCCCCGGACAGCAGGTTCAGGATGAGCAAGACGGTCACGGACAGGACGGACGCGGCGGCGGCCAAACCCGCCGGTTGATGCCATCGCAACACGGCCATGACGACGAATGCCGACATGAAGACGCCACCCATCACGGTCAGGCCGACGGTTGAAATGCGACATCGGATGGCCATCGATGGCTGTGCCTGGCGCGCATCCGCCGCCTGATCCCATGTGGATACGGTGAGGCAGTTCAATAAGCTCACCGCGAACAGTGAAACG
This sequence comes from Verrucomicrobiales bacterium, assembly GCA_003484235.1. Taxonomy (GTDB): domain Bacteria; phylum Verrucomicrobiota; class Verrucomicrobiia; order Limisphaerales; family RI-55; genus RI-55. The sequence continues at coordinate 1,076 of DNDP01000232.1, read as the reverse complement.
AAAAGGGGCGGCACATCGCCCAGCCGAACCTGCGGCTGGGCCGTGACGAGGACCATGCATCCCCCGCTGAACAACAGCGCGACCAACAGCTCCTTCAGCCAGCCCATGAGCGGGATCAACTGCCGGCTTTGAACCGCAGCGAGATAGGCAACCACTGGCGCTGCCATGGCCATTCCAGAGATCATTTCCCGACGTGAGAGCCCGATGACCGCGAGAATGACGGCACCGGTGAACACCAGAGCCCACGCGACGGCGATGGGGCGCGCCTGTTTCTGGGCGAACCGATGGCGAAGGGTGGTTGCCATTCCTGCACGCAGCTTTCTCCCGTCGAGCCAGCGATCCGCCACATACGCCAGCCACACGCCCATGCCCAGCACCAGCTGGGCGGCGAGGCTCACGCGCACTTCGAGCAGGCGCGCGAAGAAGGCCTGCCAGACCATTGCCACGATCGGTGCATCGAGACTCAGGGCATTGATCCAGGCCGGCAGCGAAATTGGTTTCGAACCGTTCAAAAGCGCATTCAACGATCTGCCGGCGGGGCGGGCAACCCGGATCTTCGGTTCACCGCGATTCGATGAACCGGGTTTCAACCTCCGCATCGCCGACGGCGCCGGGCGCAGACTTTCTTCGTGCTTTTCAAAGCCCAACGCTGTCTCTAGCTTGTGAACCGGATGCCAGCCCCCCTGTTAACCACGGAACTGCTGCGTCGGCTGGAGCAGTTTCAGCTGCTGGCGGCCCGCCGCGCCAAGAGTTCGGCCAAGGGCGAACGCCGCAGCCGGGCCCGGGGCCAGTCGGTCGAGTTTGCCGACCACCGGAACTACGTTCTGGGCGACGATCTGCGCTACCTCGACTGGAATCTCTACGGCCGGCTGGACCGTCTATTCCTGAAGCTCTACGAGGAGGAACGCGAGCTGCCGGTGACGATCTTTCTCGACTGCAGCGAGTCGATGTCATTCGGCGAGCCGCGGAAGTTCGACTTCGCCCGGCAGGTCGCCGCCGCGGTGGGCTATGTGGCGTTGTGCGGATTTGACCGCGTCAGCATCCGCACCTTTCCCGAGCCACACCCGCATGGCGGG
>DNDP01000135.1:3725-5729 GCA_003484235.1 Verrucomicrobiales bacterium | reverse complement strand
CCCCCCCCCGGGGGGGGCGGGCGCGCGCCGCGGGGGGGGCCTACGTGCGCCGCTGAGGCCGCGCCCGGCCTGCCGCAAGCGCGCTCACTGAACGAGCAGAACGCGCATGCCGAGCGGCTTGCCGCCGGCGCGGTCGAGCAGCTGGATCGTGGTCTGGCGCGGCCTCAGGTCGTCGGGCAGCGGCGCGCTGCCGCGCAGCACACGATGGCGGCCGATCGACAGTTCGATCGGCGCCAGTGCGACCTGGCCGGCTCCGCCTTGCGTGGCATCGCCCTCGACGGTCAGCTGCATCACGGCGGGCATCGCCGCGCCGGCCTTGGCGTCGCGGCTGTCGGGCTGTCGCTGCGCTTCCGACATCGCGTGCGGGAATCTTTGCCGGCGCGGCAAACCGGGAACTGATTCCGACAGTTCGCACCAACCGGCACCGGCGACCCGGGCTACCGGCCATAAACCACGCCCAGGCCAAACGTGTGCAGTTCGAACCGCTCATGCCGTTCGTAGCTCCATGACGGAACCAGAAACCACCGCGAGGCGACAGGCACTCTCAGATCAAACCCCAGGCCGAAATCCTGATCTGTGCCGACCAGTTCCCGCACGGGATTGGCCCTGCTCCGATCGCCCAGTTCAACGTGCAACCGTGCGACGAAGTCTTCGGAAAACTTCCAGTCTGCAGTCACGCTGCCGATCGGCGTCCACTCCCGGTCACCCGAACGGGGCACGCTGTGCACCAGATCGATGCCCGCCTCGATGGTGGAGCGCGGATGCCAGCGCCACGCCAAGCCGGGTGCGAACCGATGGGCATCCAGGTCGGAGAACTTCGTCCACTCGTAGTTGAGCGTCGCAAACCACGAATCCCCCAGCCGGCGGCTGACGCCGCCTCCAGTTTTCAGCCGGGCAATGTGCTCGCCATCCAGCGCCGGCGCCGCATGACCGCGCACGATCCAGTCGTCATCGAGGGCGATTCTGGTATCGACGCGCAGCCGCGTATCGTTCCATACCCGCTGCTCGATTCGCCGGTACTCCAGCCCCCAGCCCGCGCCGGCCATCGGCTGCCAGTCCACGCCGGCAAACAGTTCATGCCATTCGGACGGTGCTGTTGCACCAGCGCGGCGGCGTGGATCGTGGTAATCGATCCCGGCAATGAATCCCCATTGGTCCGCCGGTTGCAGACCACGCAGCATGGCGCGCCGCCGTTCCTCGAACGGATCATCCCTCAGGTAGAGCCGGCGCAGCGATCCAACGCCGGAATCATCGGTGGTCACCAGCGCGACCAGCTGACGGAGCCTCGCTTCATCGGCGTCGACCCCCGCGAGCGGTTGAAGCGTCGCAGCGACGTTGGTGCGAGCCTCATTCCATCTGGCCCGGGCGGTTTGCAGCCCACCGTCCGGTCGCTCCTGCGCCGACCCGCGATCCGCAATTCTCCAGGCTTCACCAATCTCAGGCGGAGCCGCGACCTCGAACGCTCCCGGGATCATCGAACCCAGATATTCGTGCCACGATGCGGCAGCCTCCGGCGTGTGCTCCCTTCCCTTCCAGGCGGCCGCCCACACGGCCCGGCGGAGCAGCCACTCTTCGCCCAAAGGACTGCCTGAATCCGACGTCATCTTTTGAATCCGTTCCCGAACCTCTCCAGCCAGCCAGCCGTCCACAATGGCTGGATCGAGTTCGCGTGACAGAGCGGACTGCCAGGAAAACGGTTCAGCGAGGTAGGCCCACCAGCCACTGGCGAGGATTTCCGGCATCATGAACTGAGCTCGCTCGGAATTCGGTTTGTTCCGTATTGCCTCGTGCGAGCCTCTCGCGGACTCAATGGCGTGCGCCTCGCGCGCAAGTTGGACAAACCGTCCTGTCCAATCGCGGTCGGCTCGGAGCGCAGCCTTGCGGGCAAGAGTCAGAAACAGCTCCGTCCGGGCAGGCAAAGATGCGTCGCGGCTCCAGTCGCGGAAGGTGGTGATTCCATCCGCCGCCGGGGTGGCGGCGAGCAACGCCAGCGCGCTGTCGGTG
>DNDP01000135.1:0-3539 GCA_003484235.1 Verrucomicrobiales bacterium | reverse complement strand
CAGCGCGCTGTCGGTGCCATCCGGAGAAAAAGGATCCAGCCGGGCGACGAGCTGGTTGAAATCAATGGCCGCGGTTTCCATCGCCTGCCAGCGCTGCCCCCAAATTGCCGCATTCGGGTCGGTTGGATGACTCGCCTCGTAGTTGCCGAGTTCTTTGGCGAACGCACCGAGATCACCTGCGTCCAGCGCCAGCAGCAGGCCGAGGCGGTGCAATTGAATCGCCCTGGGCGCCCGTTGCCTGGCCGCAGCCAGCGTCGCCGTCGCGGAGTCTTGATCACCCGAAAGTCTGGCCAGCTCGATCAGTTCGATGCTGGCGTCCAGCACTTCGGGTTTCCTGGCAAGCACCGCCCGGCAGATCTTCTTCGCATCCTCGACCCGGCCCTCATGCCTCGCGAGTCGGGCCAGCCCCAGTTGCGCCTCCGGCCGCTCCGGTGCGAGCCGGACGGCTCGCTCGTAGCAAACCCGGGCGGCGGCCGGTTGGTCGGCGTGGATGTTTATCTTCCCCGCGTCGATGAGCGATTCATAGGCATCTGCGAACGCGTCCGCATAACCGGCCAGCAGGTTCAGCCCCTCCTCCACGCGACCGGTTCGCACAAGCAATCCTGCGCGAAAAGTGGATTGTTGACGTGCGATGTCCGGATCCGTCGTGGGGCGCACGGCGAGACCCATCGCGAGATCGTTGGCTCCCAGTTGGGCCAGCAGGCGGGCCTTCGTCAGACCGATGCCGGCGTCAAGATGCTCGCTCTCCCGGTCAAACTGTTCGGCATGTCGCCACGCTTCCGCACCCCGATCCAAAACGGCGAGCGAATCAATCAGCAGCCGCTGGGCTGCGACGGCGGCAGGCTGCGTTTCGAGGATCGCTTCCAACTCCACCATTGCCCGGCTGGCGTCCCCCTGGCGCAGCCAGATCTCCACCCGCCGAACGCGCATCTCGGGGTCGTCCGGATGTCCTTCGAGCCTCCGCATGCAGACCTCCAGCGCTTCAGTCAACCGACCCAGTCGTTGCAGCCAGTGCGACTGAAGCAGCATCGCCTGGCGATCATTCGGATGCAGGACCAGCAGCGATTCAACCTCCGCCAGTGCTTCGACGAGTTCGCCCTTCTCAGCCCGAAGCATCGCGCGGAATCTCAGCGCATCGCGGTCCGTCGGATCGGCCGCAAGGACTGCGGTCAGCCGGGCCGATGCAGCCTGCAATTCCCGTCGTTCAAGGTGCTCGCTCACCGCGGTCCGCCAGTCCTCCGTTGGCTGCGCGAAACTCCCCAGAATTCCAATGGCCAGAATTCCGACGGGGACGGCGACCGGCCAGAGACGGCGGCCGGCGGCCGCGAGCCTCCGGGTAATTGCGAACAGGGCGCTGCCGTGGTGTTTGGCAATCATGAAGTGGCGGAGCCATCACGAGCGCTCCCCTGCGGACGTCGTGGGAGCGGCAATCGTTTTTGTGACATGAATCGAGGCGCCAGTTTCAGCCCTACCGGCCGCCCGTGACGGGAGTCGCGCCGGGTGCGGCGAATCTATCCGGCACCGACCGGTCAACAAGACAAAAGCCCGCCGGCGGCAGGAGCGTCACCTGCAATTCCGGCTGGAATGTGGGTCCCGGGTCCGCCACGCTGAACGCCATGAAGCGCCTTCTCATCTCGCTGATTCTTTATTGCGCCATCGCCTCCGTCACCGCCGCCGAGCCGGTCAAAGTCCTCATCGTGGACGGACAGAACAATCACAAGTGGGCCGTCATCACCCCGCTATTGAAGAAGCATCTGGAGGCGGCCGGAGTCTTCAAGGTGGAGGTCGCCACCAGCCCGGCCAAGGGCGGCGAGATGGAAACGTTCAGGCCAAAGTTCAGCGACTTTGACGTCGTGGTTTCGAACTACAACGGCGACCTGTGGAGCGAAGAGGCCCGGAGGGCATTTGAGTCGTTTGTGGCTGGCGGGGGCGGCTTTGTCAGCGTCCACGCCGCCAACAATTCCTTCCGTGAGTGGAAGGAATACAACCGGATGATCGGCCTGGGTGGATGGGGAGACCGCAACGAGCAGGACGGACCGTATGTCCGCTACTGGGAAGGCCGCATCATTCGCGACGCCTCTCCCGGGCGCGGCGGCAGCCACGGCCGGCAGCATGAGTTTGCGCTCGACGTGCGCGATCCGGAGCATCCGATCATGAAGGGGCTGCCACCGCGTTGGATGCACGCGCAGGACGAGCTCTATGATCGTCTCCGTGGTCCCGCCGAGAACCTCAACATCCTGGCCACCGCATTTTCGGACAAGTCCACCAACGGGTCGGGCCATCACGAGCCGCTGTTGATGACGCTGACGTACGGAGGGGGCCGGATATTCCACACCGCGCTGGGACATGACGTGCCGGCGGTCAACTGTGTCGGGTTCATCACGACTTTCCAGCGGGGAACAGAGTGGGCGGCCACCGGCAAGGTCACCATTCCGGTTCCGGCGGACTTCCCGACCGCGGAGAAGTCCAGCAGCAGGAACTGACCGGGCACGGCCGGCCGAAACGGCGATTCATGCTCTACTTCGCCTACGGCTCGAATCTGCTGGAGGAGCGGCTGAAACTGCACGTTCCCGATGCGCGCTTCGTGGCCGTCGGCAGGCTGCCCGGATGGCGGCGGATGTTTCATCTCCGCTCGCAGGACGGCTCGGCGAAGTGCGACCTTGTCCGATGCCCCGACGAATCGTCGCCGATTGAAGGTGCGCTGTACGAGTGCAGTGCGAAAGGCAGGGAGGCGCTGGATGTCTGGGAAGGCCTCGGAAGCATGTATCGGCTGGAGGAGGTGCGGATCGAATCGGAGCTGGGCGAGCAAATGGCGTTCTTCTACGCGGGAAGCGAATCTTTCGTCGATCCCGAACGCCGTCCCTATGACTGGTACCTGGCCAGCATCGTGGCGGGCGCGCGCCGACACCGGCTCACCGAGGAGACTCTGGCCAGCTTGAGTTCCGTGCCTAGCTGGAATGACCCGGACAGTGAGCGGTCGTTCCGCAACTGGAAACTGATACCCGCAAACCTGCGCTGAATCGTATCCGCGCGGCCTAGCCGAGGATGCGCCGGGCCTCGTCGAGGAAGATCCCCTGGAAGTTCATTTCGAGGGCCTGAGGGTTGGATGCCTTGGCCAACGCCGCTTCCTTCGTGACCTTGCCCTCCTTCACGAGATTGAACAGATGCTGGTTGAAGCTGATCATGCCGTCCTCCGTGCCGGTCTCGATGGCGGCACTGAGCTTTTCCAGCCGGTTTTCCTCGATCATCTTCCGAACCACCGGGGTGTTGATGAGGATTTCCTGGGCGGGCACCACGCCGCCCTCGATGGTGGGAACCATGCGCTGGCAGACCGCCGCCTTGAGGGTGGCCGCCAACTGCCGCCGGACCTGCTCGCGTTCGTCGGCCTTGAAGAACTCCAGCACGCGGCTCACCGCCTGGGCGGCGTTGGTCGTGTGCACGGTGGACAAAACCAGATGGCCGGTGTCGGCGGAACTGATCGCGGCCGAGACGGAGGTGGCGTCGCGCATCTCGCCAATCATGATGATGTCCGGATCCTG
>DNDP01000269.1:8182-9557 GCA_003484235.1 Verrucomicrobiales bacterium | reverse complement strand
CGGGCCGCCTGCTCTTCATCCATCACGATCGCGCCGCCGGCCAAGGTGGATGTCGGCCATTCGGTGAACAGGCCATCCGCACGGAGCTGCGCGGCGAGCTTCGGGTAGCTCAGCGACTGCACCGGGACATTGTCGTCGATGGCGAACACCGCCGCCGTCGCGGCCGCCTGGCTGGTCATCATGAACACCGGTTCCATGCGCACCGAGGAGAAGGCCACGTGGCTGGCGGACAGCGCGAAGGTGCAGAACAGGTTTTCGACCTCGCCCACCCGTGGGACGATCGAGTGGTAGCTAATGCCGAAGGGCAGGGGCACCGGCTGGAAGAGCCCGCCCTCCCAGACCGTTCTGCCGTTGGAAGCCAGGCGTCGGACCCCGTGGGAATCCATGGCGTAGCTCGCCAGCGCAATCGGATCGGGAGCGACCTGACGGCCGTCGGCGTGGTGCTGGATCATCACGTAGTCGCTGACCATCCGCCGCGCCTCGCGCACATAGAGCTGATGAGGCCACCCACCGTTGTCGGTGAATTCATCCGCCGCCAGCCCCCAGGATTGTGCTTCGGCGCGGATGTTTGCCGGGATGCGCGGGCTCGTCTGGTAGAAATAAAGCAGTCCGCGGATGTAGTTCTCGTGCGCCTGCTGAATCAGCGCCCTGCCGGCGTAGGTGTTGGTCGCCCAGGTGTCGGCGCCGCCCACCCAGTCGGTGGAAAGCTCGCCGTTGGCGTTGATGTCGGTCTTGCCGTTCGGAATGAGCTGCTGGATGTGGATCAACTGGCCGAGATTCACCGCTCCGTCGATGACCAGCCGCGACTCGACATAGCGGGCGAAAAGCTCGTAGTCGGCCGGCGAATAACCGGCTGGCGCGGTGATGGCGATCTTGTTGGTGGCGTTCTGCGTCAGGCAAAGGCGGAAGTTGTATCCCTGCACATGCTGATCACCGCCGCCGATGGTGCCCTGGCCGCCGGAATACACATAGGGCAGGAGACCGCTGGCCGGATTGCCGGGAGCCAGGTAGGGATCGTAGTTGTAGCTGCTGCTGACGGGCCGGACGCCGGCCAGGGATTCGCCGTAGGCTGCCGTTCCTTCGCGTCCGACTGTGAAACTCACCCCCGCCATCGCCATCAAATCGCCCTCATACGTGGTGTCGATGAACTGTTTCGCCCGGTAAACCGTGCCGTCTTCCATGGCAATTTCGGTGATCCGCTGGCCGGTTTTGGTGACGGACGCCAGCCTTTGCCCGAAAAAAAAGGGAACATCCGCCTCCGCCAGCAGGTTGGTGAAGACGAGCTCCGCGACGCGCGGCTCGAAAAAATAAACGGGATTGGCGGACCCGTAGTGCGTTCCCACGCGCCGGTAGAATTCGGCCGAAATGCCGCTGA
>DNDP01000269.1:7018-8001 GCA_003484235.1 Verrucomicrobiales bacterium | reverse complement strand
TCGATAAAACTCGGCCGAAATGCCGCTGATCGAAGCCACGTTGCCCCGGTCCGTCACGCCGAGCCCGCCGGAAGACATGCCGCCGACATGGTGGTTGAACACGACCAGCACCGCGGATTTGCCCAGCCGTTTCGCCTGCACGGCGGCCGCCACGCCGCCGGAAGTTCCTCCATAAACGCAGACGTCCGAGTCAATCACCGCGGCGAATCCGGTGGTCACCTGGGCCAAAATCCCCGCCAGGAGCGGGACAAACGCGTGCCGCGCCGCCCGGTAAACACCCGTTCCAATGACGCCTGTGCTGGCGGAAGCGCGGCCAGGCGGCATAAGGCCGGCACAAGCCCGCCACAGACGATGGAACGACATGGGCCGTGTATGCCAGCCGGCCTTCCCTTTGGCAATTGAACTAAAGTGGGTGGTGCCCTTGGCCGGCGGTCGCCTAGGCTGAATGGCCTGCGTGCTGCCCATGCCACGAAGCCCAAGAGGTTGCATTGCATCTCAACCCAAAGGATTCGCACCGCCCCGGTGGCCGGGCGTCATCTTCAGGATTGCGGCTACGAGCGCACTTCATGATCGTTGGCGGATGAGTTTCCGTCCGGTGAAGGTTTACTTGGGCCTGATGTTGGGCCTCGCTACTGGCCTCAGCGATCAGGAGACAAATTCGTTGCTTCGTCCTGAACCCGAACCCGACCCCGCGATGCAGGAGAAGCTGGATCGGGTGGTGGTTGACACCGTCGCTGAGTTTGCATCGAGGAAACTTCGGCCTGAGCAGCTCGCGGTCTCGTTGATTGATCTCGCGAGCCAGGGCAGGCCCCGCTCGGCCAGCCACCGCGGTCAGGAGCAAATCTACCCGGCCAGCGTGGTGAAGCTGTTCTACCTGGCAGCCGCCCATCAGTGGCTGGAGGACGGCCGGCTGGCGGATACCCCCGAACTGCGGCGGGCATTGAAGGACATGATCGTCCTTTCCTACAACGAGGCGACCCACT
>DNDP01000269.1:0-6937 GCA_003484235.1 Verrucomicrobiales bacterium | reverse complement strand
AGCGTGGTGAAGCTTTTCTATCTCGTGGCCGCTCATCGATGGATGGAAGACGGTCGTCTCACCGACACACCCGAGCTTCGCCGCGCGATGAAGGACATGATCGTCCGCTCCTACAACGAGGCGACCCACTACGTGCTGGACGTGCTGACCGGCACCACCAGCGGTCCCGAGTTGGAGGAGGCCGAACTGGCCGACTGGCAGCACCGGCGTGACGCGGTCAACCGCCATTTTGCTTCGCTCGGCTATCAACAGATAAACGCCAACAAGAAGCCGTGGTGCGAAGGCCCGTATGGACGCGAGGTGCAGGCGATCCGCAGGTTTCAACCGAACCGGAATCTGCTCACCACCGACGCCACGGCGAGATTGATGTTGGAGATCGCCACGGGAACGGCGGTTACCCCGGCGCGTTCGGCCGAGATGCTGTCGCTGCTGCAGCGGGAACCGGGCGGCGGCCCGGGCGATCCCGACGGTGAGGGGCGTGGATTTACGGGGCCGGCGGTGCCGGCGGGCGCAAAGCTTTGGTCGAAGGCCGGCTGGACCAGCCAGACGCGTCACGACGCCGCCTTGATCGAGCTGGCGGATGGCCGGCGGCTCGTGCTGGTGATCTTCACCACCGGCCACGCAAATGAACGGGCCATCATCCCGGTGCTTGCCCGGCGGATCATCGGGTCGCTCCCAGCCCGTGAGTGACCGGCACGATGGCTAGACCATAATCCGGCAGGGCGGTAGTTCCACCTTGCGCGGAGGCTCGGTTTCGCAGCCGAGAAAGCGTTCGGCAAAGTCCCCAAAGCGCTCGGGTTCATCCGTGACAAAAGGCCAGATCACTCCCTGGCGCCGCCGGCCGGTCGCCAGGAGTTTGAGGAAATGCAGCCGTTCACGGACGAATTCCGCGCAGCTCTCCGCCGAGTCTACCAGTTTGATCTTCTCGCCGACGACCTTGCGCAGGGCTGTCTTGAGCAGGGGATAGTGCGTGCAGCCGAGCACCAGGGTGTCGATCTTCCGTTTCAGCAGGGGACGCAGATACTCGCGCAGAACCTTGATGGTCACCGGATGGTTGGTCCAGCCCTCCTCGACGAGCGGAACCAGCAGCGGGCAGGGCTTGGCGAACAGCCGGGCGTCGTCGTTTCGCGCGAGAATGTTCACGTGGTATGCCTGGCTGCGGATGGTGGCGCTGGTGCCGATGATGCCGATGCGGTTGCTGCGTGTCGCCTCCAGGGCCGCCTTGGCACCGGGCAGAATGACACCGAAGACCGGCACGTCGAAATGCCGTTCCAGGGTGCTCAGCCCCCAGGCGCAGGCGGAATTGCACGCCACCACCACCGCCTTGACTTTCTTGCCCATCAGGAACTGCGTGTCCTCGCAGGCAAAACGGGTGACGGTGGCGGCCGTCTTCGTGCCGTAAGGCACCCGCGCGGTGTCACCCAGATAGATCAGATCCTCATGCGGCATCAGCCGGTGGACTTCACGCGCGACGGTCAGGCCGCCGAGGCCGGAGTCGAAGATGCCGATCGGCGCTTCGCACCAGTCATGTTTCGTTTTGCGGGGCATCGGCGCCGAAGTGTGGCGGCGGCGCAAGGAACGGTTCAAGGGAAATGGGGATGTTCTCGACCACGACGAAGATTCTGCTGCCGGGAAGATTCCTGCCGGAGGGCGGAGCCGATCGGGGAAAGCAGCATTGACAGCGCTTCGTGCCGGGGATTCCCTGTTGTCAGCATCAACCTCACGCCTATGAAAACTTCCTCGCTCTCCCGCTTCATCCTCATCGCCGGTGTCGTGGTTTCCGGACTGGTCTCGGCTCCCGTCCACGCCGCCGACGAGATCGAATTCCAACGCGTCGACAAGCTCGACAAGATCTGGCTCAAGGACGGTTTCGCCTTCAAGGGGTATGACGTCCTGCTGGTCAACAAACTCACCACGGAGGGCATCGAGCCGAAGGACGAGAAGGAGGCCGACCGGTTGAAGCTCCTCGAGCGCGGCTATGCGGACGACATGGCACGCGGACTCGAGCGGTTCGGCGGCTTCCCCAAGGGCACCAGCAAGGAATCGGAAGTGCCTGCCGACAAGAAGAAGCTCGTGCTCGACACCAAGCTGCTCGATTTCTCCCGCGGCAGCTCGGCGGCACGCTTCGGTCTCGGCTTCGGTGCGGGCATGCCCTACATCAAGATTCGCGGCACCTTCCACGAAGGCGATGCCTCCAAGCCGCTCGCGATCTTCGAGATGGACGAGAAGGGTGACTGGTTTGGTGGCGGCTATTCCTCGAACGAATCGCTGCAGGAGAAGGCCAGTTCCGAACTCGGCAAGGACCTCGGCCGGTTCATCGAGAAGGTCGCCAACGGCGAGAAGATCAAGTGGAAGAAAGCCAAGAAGGACTGAGGCCGATTCCGAGATCTGATTTTCAGCAGACCGCCGCGAGTCCATCGCGGCGGTTCTATTTTCTGGATGAACCGTTCGCCTGAGACCATCAGAACCAGTCGATCACATTGTCCCGGTTGACTCCCTCATCCGACGGCCTCGTCGGGTCGGCCATTCCATCCGGGCCACGGGACCAGATCAGAATCTCTCCGCGAAACTCGATCATGCCTTGATGGTTGGTTCGGGCATGGGCGAGGGCGTTTTGCGGCAGCCGCGAGGCTACCGAAGGCTGCGAAAGCACCGGATCAAAGCAATAGCCATCTCCTTTCAGATCCAAAGTGACAACGTAGGGATTTCCCCAAGGGTCACGGTAATTGCCGTCCAGGCCGATGCCGCGGGAATCATTGTCGGCGGCCATGCGGGCATCGAGGAAGCGAATCTTTCGTGGATTGCGGTTGCCCTTCAGATTGACGAGCACCGGCGCGCCGTCGGGAAACGTTTCCATCGCCATGAGCAAAGCCATCAGTTCCGCATTGCTGGGCGTGGTGCTCATACCCGGAGACTCCGCCTGCCAGCCGTAGGTGTGGCTGCCGGTCGTGTCGCGGCTGATTCGTTCTGCCGTCGGCGAGATGGGAAACTGTCCGTACTCCTGTTTGTATGCCCGGATCGCAGTGCCCAGATTTCGGATCTCTGATTTCACCCGCGAAACTCCAGGATCGCTCCCCGTGCGGCCCAAGAAGCCTAGTCCTATTATCAACACCAGGAGTGCCAGCAGCATGTAGGTCCCATGGTCGGTCCAGCCGGTAATACGGAATCGATTTCGGGATTCTTTGTGCTCCTTGCTCATTTGTGGCGGAACCGACAGAAAGCTTGTCCTTATCCGGATCTGCTGCAAGTGGGATTTCCAATTCGCTGATCACCGAACTGCATGCCAGTCGACGATTCAGGCCCGTGCAGGCTCCCTCCCAACCTGGGAATGGCGCTATGATGCCTTACCGCCGCTTCACCCTGACGGCACAGTGCTTGTAGCTGGGTTGGCGCGAGTAGGGATCGACGGCTGGATGGGTGAGGCGGTTCACGGCTTCGTAGTGCATCGGCAGGAAGATCTGGCCGGGCCGGACAGTCGGCGTCAGAAAGGCAGTCGCTTCAAGGCTGCCCCGCCGCGAGGTGATGCGAACCCTTCCATTCGGCCCGACGCCAAGCCGCTGTGCGTCGTCGGGATTCAGTTCGACGTAAAGCTCCTCGGGATGGAGTCGGCGAAGCACGGCCGAGCAGCGAGTCCGCGTCTGGGTATGCCACTGGGCGGAAGTGCCGCGGCCGGTCAGCAGCTCAAACGGAAACTCCGCATCCTTGCATTCGGGCGGTGCCTTTGGTGCCTCGAAGATGAACCTCGCCCGGCCGTCCGCGTGATGAAACCGCCCATCGGCAAACAGGCGGCGTTCGTTGGGGAAGTGATCAGTGATCAGTTTGCAGTGATCAGTGCTCCCCGGCGAACGTCCTCCACCGGCCGACTGCTCCGACCGATTACCGATCACTGAACACTGCTCGCTGGAAAACGGCCACTGGATGCCGCCGACGGCATCGAGCATCTCGTAGCCGTCGATGCCTGTGATGTCGCACGGCTGGCCGGCGGAACAGCGCTTCATGATCTGGAACACCGCCTCGGGCGAGGTCCATTCGCGGAACATCATCTCGCAGCCCCAGTAGTTCGCCACGAGCCGGAAGATGTTGAAGTCGCTCAATGCCTGACCCGGCGCAACGGCAACCTTCTTCACGACGCCGATTCGCCGTTCGCTGTTGATGAACGTGCCCTCCTTCTCCCCCCAGGCCGCGGCCGGGAACACGATGTCAGCGTGCGCGACCGATTCGGTGTCATTGAACATGTCCTGCACGACGAGCAGTTCGAGCTTTCGGAAGGCCGCCGGCACGGAGCGCTGGTTGACCCACGAGTGCGCGGGATTGGTGGCGATCAGCCAGAGGGCCTTGATCTCGCCACGCTCGATGGCGTCCATGATCTGGTCGTAGGCAAACGAGTTCTGCTGCGGAATCCGTTCGACCGGGATTCCCAGCGCGCCGGCGATCTTCGCCCGGTGCCCGGCGTTCAGGAAGTCGTGTCCGCCGAGCAGATTGGTGGTGTTGCTGAAGAGCCGGCTGCCCATCGCGTTGCACTGGCCGGTGATCGAGTTGGCGCCGGTGCCGGCTCGGCCGATGTTCCCGGTCATCAGCGCGAGGTTGATGATCGCCTGGGCGGTCCGGGTGCTTTCGTGGCCCTGGTTCACGCCCATCGTCCACCAGAAGGACACGGCCTTGCCGCGATGGATGGATTCCGCAAAGCGATAGAGCTGAGCCACAGTCAAACCGGTCTGGACCGCCACGGTGTCGGGTGTGAACTGTCGGACATGCCCGGCAAATTCGTTGAAGCCGTTCGTGTGTGTCCCGATGAACGTTTCGTCGATCCACCCGTTCTGGATCAGCAGATTCGCGATGCCGTAGAGCAGCACGAGATCGGACTTGGGCGCGAGCGGCAGATGCTGCGTCGCGGCCATGGCCGTCTCGGTCTTGCGCGGATCGATGACGATGATCTCGGGGTTGTTCCGGTTGCGCAGCACGCGCTGCCACATGATCGGGTGCGCGATGCAGAGGTTCGAGCCAATCAGCACGATCACGTCCGACTCCTCGAAATCCTGGTAGGTGTAGGGCGGCGCGTCGAAGCCGAACGACTGCTTGTAGGCCACCACCGAGGTGGCCATGCACTGGCGGGGGTTGCCATCGCCGTGGAGGATGCCAATGCCGAACTTCCCCAGCGCACCCAGGAAGGCGAGTTCCTCCGTGCAGATCTGCCCGGTGCCCAGCCACGCGACCGAGCCGGGACCGTGCTTCGCCTGGATCGCCCTCAGCCGGGAGACGAACGTGGTCATCGCCTCATCCCAGCTCGCCGCCTGGAGCCGGCCGGAGGTGTCGCGGATGAGCGGTGTGGTGGCCCGGTTGGGCGCGGTGAGCGGCGTCAGCGCCTCCCAGCCCTTGGGGCAAGCCATCCCAAGATTCACCGGATATTCGGTGGCCGGTGTCAGGTTGATGGCCCGGCCCTCGCGCAGGTGGGCGTTCAGACTGCAGCCGGTGGAGCAGAAGCCGCAGACAAGCTTTGCCGTGGCGTCGGGCTTGAGGCGGGCCGGTACCTTGCCGAGGCCGAACTCGCCCGGTTCCTGGACGAGCTCGCGCGTGAGCGGTCCGGTGAACTCGCGGAAGAGCGAGGAAGGTTTCGGCAGATCGGCGGCGGTCGGGATCATGCGGAGATTCCTTTGGGCATCTGCGTCGGGGACACGGCGGTGAAGAAGAGGTGGCGTTCGGCGAGTTCGCCGGCAACGAGGCCGGACAGCACCAGCGCGGCGAGCCCGCTGTCGGGTGGCACCATTCCCAGCAGGCCGAGCAGGGGAAAGGCGACTCCGGCGAACAGCAGCGCGGTGACCCGGAATCCGGCGATGGGCCGCAGCGGCCCCAGAATCAGCCGGGCGGTGCGTTTCAGCGGTGTCCAGTCAGGGGCGTTGTGATGACGCAGAACCGTCGATTCGAGCAGCAGCTTGGTAAGTGCTACCGCAATCAAGGTCAGCCAGCCGTTTGGCGACGGATCAACCAGCAGCCAGCCGCCGGCGGCGAAGAGCAGAGTGGAACCGAAGAACCGCACTCCCGTCGGGTACGCCGCCCAGAATTCGCGCCGGGTATCCACGTACAACATGAAGGAGCAGAAGATCGAAACCGCGCCCAGCGCGAGGGCCAAAGGCAGGCTCCAGGCCAGGGCCGTCACGGCGAACCCGTTTGCGGGGCTGTCCGCCGCAAGCTGCATCATCGGAGGGAATCCCGCGGCCAGGGCCGTCAGCGCAAGGGCTCCCATGTAGCCGCCAAAGGCGATCGCTTCGCGGCTGAACCAGCTGCGTCGCCAGCCCAGGAACGCCCGCCAGGCCTTCAACGGCCGTCCGAGATGCAGCGTCGCCAGGCCAAGCGCCAGCGCCATTGCCATCGCGGCCCCGAACACCAACACGGGGTGACCGGCGGCCGGCGGTGGGGCCGCGGCGTCCGTTTGGCCCGTGCCGATCGTCAGGAGGCCGCCTGCCAGCAGCAACCCGACGGAGAGCTGCGACAGCACGAGTAGAAAAACCAGCGGCCAGTGCGCGTGCTCCGGTTTCAGGACGGCCTCGTTGGCGGCGTGAAGTGCGGCCACCTGCGGGTTGCGGGATTTGAACCGGGTGGTCGGAAGTGTGTAAGCCGGCTCCGGGCTGCCCGGCAGGAAGCGGTTGGTGCAGCCGGGCTCGGAAAGGCTGGCGGCCAGCTCCCCGAAGTCCGGCTCCGCGAAGCCCCGCGCCTCGGTGGTCTCCGGCTGGCGGTATTTCCGCGCGATGTCGTCGCGGTTGACCACGGTGATTTTGATCGCTCCGTTCGGGCAGGCCTGCACGCAGGCCGGAGCCTCGCCTTCGGCCAGCCGCTGGTGGCAGAGGTCGCACTTCCGCACGATGCCCAGCCGCTCGGAGTATTTGGGCACGTCGTACGGACATTTCATCACGCAGTACTGGCAGCCGATGCACTGGTCATC
>DNDP01000275.1 GCA_003484235.1 Verrucomicrobiales bacterium | reverse complement strand
AGGCCCTGCAGGCCCGCAACGTCAAGGACCCCTATCCGAAGGATGCGAAGGACACGCCGGAGACGCGGCGGCGCACGATCTACATGTTCCACAAACGCGTCGTGCAGTATCCGCTCATGCAGGCTTTCGACGCGCCGGATGCCCAGCAGAGCTGCGGCCGCCGGATGAACACGACCGTGGCCCCGCAGGCGCTCGCGCTGCTGAACGACCCGTTTGTCCGCCTGCGCGCGGAGGAGCTTGCCGGCCGGCTGCAATCCAGCGCCGGCGAGAAGTTGGACGCACAGATTCGCGCCGCCTTCCAGCTCTGCCTCAGCCGCGAGCCTGACCGCGAGGAAATTGTCACCGCCCGTGCCTTCATCGAGAACCAGACCGCCGCCCGCACTCAACGCGACGCGAAGGAGGCCGACGCTTCACGGCTCGCGCTCACCGACTTCTGCCAGTCACTCTTCGGGCTGAACGAATTCATCTATATCGATTGACGCGCCATGAACCCGACCCACCAACATTGCGGACGCTTCGAGCCCTTCACGACCCGGCGCGATTTTCTGAAGAAAGCCGGCGCCGGCTTCGGCATGCTTGCGCTGGCCGACCTCTTCGCCAAGGACGGCCTGCTCGCCGCAGCGCCGGATGCGCTGAACCCCATGGCACCGCGGGCCGGCCATTATCCGGCGAAAGCCAGGTCGGTCATCTGGCTCTTCATGGAGGGCGCCCCGAGTGCCGTGGACATGTTCGACCCGAAGCCGGAGCTGACGAAGCGTCACGGCCAGCGCATCGACATCAGCACTTTCAACCCCAATCCCGGCCCGCTGATGAAGTCGCCGTTCAGCTTCAAGCAGTACGGCCAGTCGGGCACGTGGGTGTGTGAACATTATCCAAACGTGGCGAAACACGTGGACGATTTCGCCTTCATCAAGTCGTGCTACAGCGAATCGAATGACCACGTTCCGGCTCTCTACCAGATCAACACCGGCATCCCGCGGCCCGGCTTTCCCAGCGCGGGCGCGTGGATCACGTACGGTCTCGGCTCGGAGAACAACAGCCTGCCCGGCTACGTCGTGCTCGGGAACAACCAGGGCGTGAAGGGCGGCAACCTCAACCGGAGCTCCGGCTTTCTGCCGACCACGTATCAGGGCACGCTGTTCCGGCCCGAGGGCGCGCCGGTCATCAATCTCACCCGGCCCGGCGGCGTCACGCGCGACGACCAGCGCGCGCAGCTCGACCTGATGTCCAAACTCAATCAACGCCATCTCGAGGAACGGCCCGGCGAGGCGGAACTGCTTGGGCGCATCCAGAGCTTCGAGCTCGCCTATCGCATGCAGATGGAGGCGACCGATTTGGTGGATTTCAGCAGGGAATCCGCCGCCACGCGCGAGATGTACGGCCTCGACCAGAGGGAGACCCGTTCCTACGGCGCGAAGTGCCTGATGGCCCGACGGCTCGTCGAACGCGGCGTCCGCTTCGTGCAGGTTTACAGCGACGGCGAGTGGGACGCGCACAGCGACCTCAACGGCAACCATCGCGGCCACTGCCGTGCCACTGACAAGCCCATCCATGCGCTGCTGACCGATCTCAAACGCACCGGTCTCATCAACGAAACGCTCGTCATCTGGGGCGGTGAATTCGGCCGCATGCCTGTCTCGCAGGGCAACGGCGGGCGCGACCACAATCCGAACGGCTTTGGGATGTTCATGACCGGCGCGGGCATCAAGCCCGGAGTGAGTTATGGTGAGCTCGACGAGATCGGCTACCGCGCCGTCGTCGACCGCGTCTCCGTCCACGACCTCCACGCCACCATGCTCCACCTGCTCGGCATCGACCACAAGCAGCTGACCTATTTCCACAACGGCCGTCGCTACCGCCTGACCGACGTTGCGGGTGAGGTGCTGACCTCAATCCTGGCGTGACCTCTGCACCGCTCCGGCCTGCCATCGGTCTGAACCGGGCCGCCAATCAAGTCGTTCAGCCACCGCCCTGAAAGCCGCCCCAATCATGAGCATCCCCGCCAACACTCGCAGGCTTGCGTCGCAGAGCCTCTTCTTCTCCGCCGCGGCACTGATCACCGCGATGGGACCGGTTCTCGCCCAGGCACCGGCGAAGAAGTTCACCACTCCCGACGGCAAACCCGAGGCCTTTTACATCTTCGAGCCGGGCTTCACCGCGCGCGAACTTCCCGTGCGCCTGACTTCGATCAACAATCTCGCCTATGCGCCCGACGGCCGGCTGTTCGCTGTTGGCTACGACGGGCGGATTCATGTCCTGCGCGACACGGATGGCGACGGGCTCGAGGACCAGGCGACCCTTTTCTGGAAGGGTGAGGGGGATTATGAAATGCCGCTCGGGCTCGTGCTGCGCGATGATGCGGTTTACATCACGCTGCGACGGCGCATCGAGCGGTTGCGGGACACTGACGGCGACGGCGTGGCCGATGAGGTGAAGATCGTCGGCACGGGCTGGCACGAGACCATCACCGAGACGGACAAGACGTTCAAACATCGCCGCGTCGATGACGCGATCGGTCTGGCCATGGACGCGGAAGGGCGACTTTACACGTCGCTCGGGACGCCAAACTACGAAAACAGCTGGCAACTCGACAAGGAGGGCGTCCCGCAATACCGCCGGGATCGCTTCCGCGGCTCGGTGGTGCGGATCGGCAAGGACGGCAAAGCGGAGCGCATCGCCAGCGGCGTGCGATTCACCGTGGCGATGCAATTCAACCGCCACGGCGATCTCTTTGCCAGCTGTTTTCGTAGTTT
>DNDP01000487.1:10009-24169 GCA_003484235.1 Verrucomicrobiales bacterium | reverse complement strand
TGGGCGTCTTCTCCGCAAACTCCGCCCTCGGCATCCAACGCTCGCGCGACAAGCTGCACTCGATGCAGATCCTCAGCCGGCACGACATCGGCCTGCCACTCACGGCCTTCGTGCGGCGGCGTGACGACGTGCTGCCGGCCATCGAGCGCGTCGGCGGTGCGCCGGTCATCATCAAGCTGATCGAGGGCACGCAGGGCGTCGGGGTCATTCTGGCGGACACCGTGAAGGTCGCGCAGGCGATCATCGAGACGCTGCAGAGCACCCGGCACAACGTGCTGATCCAGAAGTTCGTCAAGGAAAGCAAGGGCAAGGACATCCGCGCGCTGGTCGTGGGTGACCGCGTGGTCGCGGCAATGCGGCGGCAGGCCAAGGGCGATGAGTTCCGCAGCAACGTGCATCGCGGCGGCTCGGCGACGGCCATCAAGCTTACACCCGAATACCAGGAGACGGCGGTGCGGGCGGCGCAGATCATGGGCCTGCGCATCGCCGGCGTGGACATGCTCGAGGGCACCAGCGGTCCCCAGATCATGGAGGTCAATTCCTCACCGGGGCTCGAAGGGATCGAAACCTCCACCGGCATCGACGTCGCCGGCGCGATCATTGAGGAGATCGAGAAGCGCGTGCTCTTTCCGGAGATGGATTACCGCCAGCGGCTCACGGTGTCGCCCGGCTACGGCATCGCGGAGTTCAACATCGCCCATCACCCGGCACTGGAGGGGCGGCTTCTGCGCGAGACCGATCTGCGCGACCGCCGGATCCAGGTGATCAGCATCATGCGCCACAAGACTCCCATCCCAATCCCTGACGGCGACACCGTGCTGCAGAACGGCGACAAGCTGCTCTGCTACGGTGACCTGCTCGAACTGCGGTCGCTGATGCGGGACGCCCGATCCGAGCAACGCAAAGTCCGGAAGAGACGAAGCGCCTGACTTTATTCAGCCCATGACATCCCGTGCCCGGAGAAAAAACGTCGTACCGCTGCGCATCGCCGGCCGGCAGATCGAGCGCGGACGCACGTACGACCTGCACCTGGACTACAGCCAGAGCTACACCGGCATCTCCATTTCGGTTCCCGTGCGGGTGGTTGCCGCCGAGAAGCCCGGCCCCGTTGTGTTTCTGTGCGCGACCGTCCACGGAGATGAGCTGAATGGCATCGGGATCATCCGGCGGGTCCTGTTCGACCGGCCATTGAAGCTGCAACGCGGCACCGTCATCGCCGTGCCGGTCGTGAACGTCCTCGGGCTGGAAAGCCACACGCGCTACCTGCCGGACCGGCGTGACCTGAACCGCTGTTTCCCCGGCTCGCCCAAGGGCAGCCTCAGCAGCCGGCTGGCGCATCTGATCTTCGACGAAGTGGTGCGCCACTGCGACTACGCGCTGGACTTTCACACCGCGGCCGTCCGCCGCACCAACTATCCCAACATCCGGGCCGATCTGGATCATCCCGTCGCCCGCCGGATGGCACATGCGTTCGGCTGCGAACTGATCGTTCATTCCAAGGGCGCCGAGGGGTCGCTGCGGCGGGAGGCGGTGGAGCGGGGCATTCCCGCTATCGTGCTCGAGGCGGGCGAAGTGTGGAAGATCGAGCCCGGCGTGGTGGAGATTGGCGCGCGGGGCGCCGTCAACGTGTTGAAACATCTGGGCATGCTGACCGGCCGCATCGAGAAGCCGCGGCACCAGCTGGAGGTGCGCAAGTCAGTCTGGGTGCGGGCGGAACGTGGCGGCATCCTGAAATTCCATGCGCTGCCGGGCGATCTGGTCAGGGCCGGTCAGTGTCTGGCCACCAACGTCACGATTTTCGGCGAAGTGCAGAACCAGCTGGAGGCGCCGGCCGACGGCATCGTGCTCGGAATGACCACCATGCCGGCCGTGAAACCCGGCGAGCCGGTCTTTCACATT
This sequence comes from Verrucomicrobiales bacterium, assembly GCA_003484235.1. Taxonomy (GTDB): domain Bacteria; phylum Verrucomicrobiota; class Verrucomicrobiia; order Limisphaerales; family RI-55; genus RI-55. The sequence goes on along the minus strand of DNDP01000487.1, from coordinate 22,270 downwards.
GCGCTGACCACCCAGAGCCACGCCCGGATGAAGCGCCGGATCAGCGGCCGCTCGCAGGCCCGGCTGCATCGGAAGGTGCAGGCGGAACTGGCCACGAGCATCACCCTTTCGTCCAGGTCATGAAGCTGGCACTGGCCCAAATGCTCGTGGAACCCGGCGCACGCGAGGCGAACGTGGCCCGTGCCCTGGACCGCATTTCCGCGGCGGCCGCGAATGGCGCCGAAGCCGTGCTGCTGCCGGAATGCCTCGACCTCGGCTGGACGCATCCTTCGGCGCGGGAGCTGGCGACCCCGGTTCCCGATGGCGACACCTGCAGGCGTTTGCGGGCTGCGGCCCGTCGGCATGGATTGTTTGTCTGTGCCGGCTTTGTCGAACGGGCGGAAGAACGGCTGTTCAACGCCGCGGTGTTCATCGGTTCCACCGGGGAGCTGCTCCTGCATCACCGCAAGATCAACGAACTCGACTTCGGACGGGAGCTGTATGCCACCGGAGACCGGCTCGGAGTGGTGGACACGCCTCACGGACGGATCGGGCTGATGATCTGCGCCGACGGCTTTGCACCCGGCCAGGCGATCGGCCGGTCGTTGGCATTGATGGGCGCCGAAATCATCCTGTCTCCCTGCGCCTGGGCCGTCCCGGCCGAACATGACAATCGACGCGAGCCGTACGGCCAGATCTGGCGGGACAATTACGGAGCGATCTGTCGCGATTTTGAGGTGACCATCGCCGGTTGCAGCAACGTGGGTCCGATCACCGCCGGGCCGTGGTGCGGCCGCAAATGCATTGGCAACTCCATGGTTTTCGGGCCCGGCGGGGAGAACCGACTGCTGGGGCCCTATGGCGAACGTGCCGACGAACTGCTGCTCGTTGAGGTGCAGACTGGAATCTCCGGCCGGCTCGTCTAGGCTCCCCGGCATGCCCAAGCGCGCCAAGCGATCCTCAAGCTCAAAGCGTCCCCGTCTGGATCTCCCGCTGTCCCTCCAGGCGCAGCCCACCGACACCTCGTGCGGTCCAACCTGTCTGCAGGCCGTATATGCGTTTCATGGGGACGAGGTGCCCATCCGGCAGTTGATCGAGGAGGTGCCGACGGTCGAGGGCGGAGGGACGGTCGGCGTGCTGCTGGGGCTGCACGCACTCAAGCGCGGTTACGATGCGAAGCTCTACACCTACAACCTGCGCATCTTCGATCCCTCCTGGTTTCATCCCCGCCGGCTGGATGTCGCGGAAAAGCTGCGCGAGCAGCTGCGCCACCGGAGCGGCAAACGCCGCGACGTGATCCAGGCCTGCCTGGAGTTTGTCGAGCACGGGGGCACCGTGCACTTCGAGGATCTCACCGCGGCGCTGATCCGCCGTCATCTGCTGCGGAACGAGCCGATCCTGACCGGGCTCAGCGCGACCTTTCTCTACCGGGCCTCCCGCGAAATGCCCGACACCGGTGAGGATGACGATCTGCGCGGCGAGCCGCTCGGCCATTTCGTGGTTCTGAAGGGCTACTCGAAACGGCGCCACCGCGTGCTGGTGGCCGATCCCTACGAGGCGAACCCGCTCTCGCCGAAACGGGAATATCAGGTGCCAATGGATCGGTTGATCAACGCCATCCTGCTGGGCGTATTGACCTACGACGCAAACCTGCTAATCATCCGCCCCCGCTAAAGGCTCCCATGCCGCGCATATTATTTGTCGTCAACAATCCCGATCGTTGGCCACTAAGTCTCCCCGAGGTCGAAGTCGTCGCCGCCCGGACCTACCTGACCGATCCCAGGTATTCCACGCTGCGGAACTGCAAGGTCTACAACCTTCTCCGATCCTACGCCTACCAGAGCCTTGGCTACTACGTCTCGCTGCTGGCCGAGGCCCGCGGCCACAAGCCCATGCCGCGCATCTCGACGATTCAGGACATCAAGTCCCAGTCGCTGACCCGCGCCATCTCCGCCGATCTCGACGAGTTGATCCAAAAGACGTTGAAGCACGTGCAGCCGGATGAATTCACGCTGTCGATCTACTTTTCCCGGAACGTGGCGAAACGCTACGACCTGCTGGCGAGGCGGCTGTTCAACCTGTTTCCGTTGCCTCTGATCCGGGCCGAATTCAAACGGGGTGAGGAGGGCTGGCAGCTGCAGGGAATCAATGCGATCTCCACGTCGGACATCCCCGACGCCCACCGCGAGCACGTTGTGGCGCTGGCCCAGGATTACTTTACGAAGGCCCGCGCCCATCCGACCCGGAAGTCACCGCCCCGGCACGCGCTGGCGATTCTGGCCGACCCGGGCGATCCCACGAAGCCCTCCAACGCAAAGGCGCTGGAGCGGTTTGCGGATGCTGCGGAGAAGCTTTCGTTCGCGGTGGAGCTGATCGACCGGGACGACTACGGCCGGGTGGCGGAGTTCGACGCCCTGTTCATCCGCTCGACGACGGCGGTGGACAACTACACCTACCGGTTCGCGCGACGTGCCGAGGCCGAAGGGCTGATTGTGATCGACGATCCGGAGTCGATCGTGAAGTGCACGAACAAGGTGTTCCTGGCCGAGCTGCTGACCCGGCATCGCATCCCCGTTCCCCGCACGGAGATTTTGCACCGGGACAACATCGCCGAGGTGCCCAGACGGCTCGGATTTCCGCTGATCCTCAAGCAGCCGGACTCCTCGTTCTCCCTCGGCGTCGTGAAGGTGGACGACGAGCCGGCCTACCTGGCCAAGGTCGAGCAGCTGCTCGAGGAATCGGACCTGTTGATCGCGCAGGAATACATGCGCACCGATTTCGACTGGCGCATCGGCATCATCGACCAGAAGCCGCTGTATGCCTGCCAGTACTTCATGGCGCGCGGCCACTGGCAGATCTACAACAACGAGGAGACCGGCGACGATCACACCGGCGACTTCAAGACGATCCCGATCGAAATGGCGCCGCAGCGGGTGGTGCAGACCGCCCTGCGCGCGGCGAACCTGATCGGCAGCGGGCTGTACGGCGTGGACCTGAAGGAGGTCAACGGCCGCTGCAGCATCATCGAAATCAACGACAATCCCAGCATCGACGCCGGGGTCGAGGACAAGATGCTGCGGAGCTATCTTTATGACCGGGTCATGGAGGTCTTTGCCCGGCGGCTCGAGGCGCAGCGCGAAGGAAGGACCATCTCATGAAGAAACCGTTTGGCCTGTTTCAGCGCTTCGGCGTCGAACTGGAATACATGATCGTCGATGCGGAGACGCTGGCGGTGCGCGCGGAGGCCGACCGGTTGATCAAGGCGGAGTCGGGCGAGCTTGACGGCGATGTCTCCCGCGGAGCGCTCGAATGGTCCAACGAACTGGCCCTGCACGTCATCGAACTCAAGACCGGCCGGCCGGCCGCCAAACTGACCGGGCTGGCGGAAGGTTTTCAGGACGAGGTGAAATACATCAATTCGGTGCTCTCAAAGTCCGGCGCGCGCCTGCTGCCCACGGCGATGCACCCGTGGATGAATCCGGCGACCGACAGCCGGCTCTGGCCGCACAGCAACGCCGAGATCTACGCCGCGTTTGACCGCATCTTCAACTGCTCCGGCCACGGCTGGTCGAACCTGCAGTCGGTGCATTTGAACCTTCCTTTCCGCACCCCGGCGGAGTTCCGGCGGCTCCATGCCGCCATCCGCGTGCTGCTGCCGCTGCTTCCGGCGCTCGCGGCGAGTTCGCCGTTCGTCGAGGGCCGCCGCGCACCGCTGCTCGACATGCGGCTGGAGACCTACCGACACAACTGCCGACGGATACCGTCGATCACCGGAAACGTGATCCCGGAACCGGTGAAGTCGCCGGCCGACTATCGGCGGGACATCCTGAAGCCGATCTACCGGGACCTGGCGCCCCATGATCCCGAAGGAATTCTGCAGGAGGAATGGGCGAATGCGCGTGGCGCCATCGCCCGGTTCGAGCGCAGCACCATCGAGATCCGCGTGCTGGACATCCAGGAATGCCCGGCGGCGGACCTTGCGATCATTCAGTTCATCGTCGCCATCCTGCGGGCGCTTGTGTCGGGGGGGTTGTCCAGCGAGGAACGGCAGCACCGGGTTTCCACCCTATCGCTGGAGTCGCTGCTCCTCAACTGCGCGGAGGAGACCGGCCGCACGTGGGTGGCGGATGCAAACATCCGGCGGGCCGTCGGCATCGATTCCCGTTCCGGCATGACCGTGGGTGACGTGCTTCGGAAGCTGCTCGATGCCGTTGCCGCCGACAAACCCGACTGGCGGCCAATCATTGAAGTGATCCTCGAGGAAGGCACGTTGAGCGAACGAATCGTCAAAACAGTCGGGCTGACACGGCCCAAGCGCGATGTGCTGCACGGCGTCTACAATCGGCTGGCCGATTGCCTGCACCGGGGCGAGCAGTTCCATCCCTGAACGGTCGCCGTGCGCGGCCGCACGGCCGAATCTCTCCAAGCGCCAAGCCATGCCCCAAGCCTGGTACCAACTGCTGTTCAGCTGTGAACACGCCAGCAACCGCATCCCGGCGAAGCACCGGGCGGTCGCGGAGGACGCCGGCAGGGTCCTCGGCACCCACCGTGGCCACGATCCCGGCACGCTGGAACTGGGAAGGCGGCTGGCGCGAAAGTTTCGGGCGCCGTTGTTCGTCGGGAAATGGAGCCGGCTGTTGATCGAACTCAACCGCTCGCGGCACCATCCGCGATTGTGGTCGGAGTTCTCACGGCAGCTCGCCGGGTCGGAGAAGCAGTCTCTTATCGACGACTACTACCTCCCGTACCGCGATGCGGTGGAGAGTGAAATCCGCCGACTGGAAAGCTCGGGCGGGCCGGTCCTGCACGTGAGCCTGCACTCCTTCACCCCGGTTTTGGACGGCGTCGTTCGCAATGCCGATCTGGGGCTCCTGTATGATCCGGCGCGTGCCGCCGAACGGGATCTGTGCGGGCGGTGGCAGGTTGCGCTCCGGGAACTGGCACCCGGGCTGGGCGTCCGGCGAAATTATCCCTACCGGGGCGTTGCCGACGGCTTTACCACCCATCTCCGCCGCCGCTTCACCGCCAATGAATACCTTGGAATCGAGCTGGAGTTGAACCAGCGGTTCGTCGGCGCCCGTGGCTGGAGGGACCTCCAGCGCGTGATTGCCGACAGCCTCGCACGATTGCTCAAACACCACGCGCGGTGAGGGGGGCCGGTGCTAGTCGCCGATCCGCTTCACCAGCTGGTCCTCCGCCGGTTCGATGGCCGAACGGAGACCTTCGGCCAAGGTTTTTAGTTCCTCGACCACACCAGGGTGCAGTGCGGCGACGTTGTACTTTTCCGAGGGATCGGTTTCGAGATGGTACAGCTCGGGAGTTTCGTGAACTTCCTTTTTCGGGCCAATTCCGTAGCAGCCTTCGGTGATGAAATGGGCCTTCCACGGGCCGGCGCGGACGGCGTAGAGCTGCGACTCCCGCCAAAAGCTCATCGACTTGCGGGGGCTTTCGGTGGCCTTGCCCGTCAACACGGGCGCGAGGTTGTAGCCGTCCAGCTTGCGGTCCGACGGTGGTTTTACGTCAGCCAGGGCGCAGAACGTCGGCAGCAGATCCATCGTGGCGCCCATTTCCATCTGGGTCCCCGGCGCCACCTGGCCGGGCCACCAGAAAATCGCCGGCACCCGCATGCCGCCCTCGAAGGTCGTGCCCTTGCCCTCGCGCAGCAATCCCGCCGAACCACCGTGCGTCTCAAACGGCAGCCACGGGCCGTTGTCCGAGGTAAACACCACCAGCGTCCTGCGATCCAGGTTGAGTTCCTTCAGGGTCGACAGAATCTTGCCGACTCCCGCGTCGATTTCTTCAATTACATCGCCGTAGATGCCGCGCCGGCTCTTGCCGAGATGATCCTTGCCGGCGTAGAGCGGGATGTGCGGCAGGTTGTGGGCGATGTAGAGAAAGAACGGCTTCCTGCGGTTGGCACGTATGTATTCGACCGCCCTGTCCGTGTAACGGCCGGTCAGGGTATGTTGGTCGGCCGGGCGTTCGATCACGTTTTTTCCTTCGATGATCGGCACCTGATACTGCTCGATTGGGGCAAAGTAGTTGGGGTCTTCCTTGCCCTTCTTCTGGTAGCCGGGAAAACCCTGTTGTGCGTCCATGTCGTTCGAGTAGGGGATGCCCCAGTAGGAATCGAAACCGTGGTTGGTCGGAAGGTAGTCTGGAAGGTGACCCAGATGCCATTTGCCCACCATGCCGGTCGCGTAGCCGGCCTCCTTCAGCAGTTCCGGAATGGTGATCTCCGCGTGGGGCAGGCCGCTCGAGGAATCGGGAAACAACACCCGACGTTTGGCGGACATCATGCCGTTGCGGACTGGCAGGCGTCCGGTCAACAGCGCGGCGCGGCTGGGCGTGCAGACGCTGGCGCCGACATAGAAGCTGGTCCACTTCTGGCCCTCGCTCGCCATGCGGTCCAGATTGGGTGTGCGGATCGTTGGATGTCCGAACGTTCCCAGATCGCCGTACCCGAGATCGTCGCAGAAGATCACGATGAAGTTGGGCGGCCGGGTGGCGGCATCGGTGTTGCCGGCCAGCAAGGCCAGCAGAAGGGTTAAGAGCAGCTTGCGTGTCGTTTTCATCGTGTCGGGGTGAGCGGAAGACCGCTGCGGTCAGAGGCGCGGGCTGGGTTGGTCAGGAGCTTGGATCCGGTGTGCGCGAGGAAGACAAAAGCCGCCGACAGCAGGAGCTGCGGCGGCTCGAAAGTGGGCCGGATGCGGGCGGTGTCAGTTCGCGCCCGTAGCCTGCTTCTGCAGTTCGTCCGCCTTGCTCTTTGCCTCGGTCGCGGACTGCTTGGCGCCGCGTTCGAAGGAGGCGACGTTCAACATCACGAACACCTCGCCGGCGGCATCGAGCTGGGCCTGGCTGAGTTCGTTGCTCTTGGTCATGATCTTGTTGATCGAGTCGAGCGCGGCGGCCAGATTGTTCGCCTTGACGTCGGCGGCAACCTTGTCGGCGGCCTCCTTGATCTCGCCTGAACTGCCGGCAAAGGCCTGCTCGAATTTGGCGGTTTCCACCTTGGCCTCGCCCTTGCAGCCGATCATGACGACGGCCAGCACACAGGCGGTGCAGAGTGCGATGAGTTGCTTTTTCATAGTGTCAGGAAGTGTTGTTGTTTGTGGAACTGGACGGAGAGTAGGTAAAACCGGCGGCGAGGTCAAATCCCAGTTGGACAGGGAGATGCGCTTCAGGAATCGGCGAGAGGAGCCAGCGGCGTCCGTTTGGTGCGGCGCAGCGCCTCCATCTGATGAAGCAGCGCCACCTGCTCCTGATCGTCCAGACTGCCCGACGCGGTGCGGGACAGGAGGCGGCCAAGCTCCGCGTCGAAGTGGCGGTTCCGCAGCTTGAGCACCACGTCGCGCGCCTGCCGTGCCGGCTCGGGAAGCTCGCGGTCCTCGACCAGGATTTCGCTCGCCAGCGCCCGTGCTGCTTCGTGCGGAAGCTCGCCGATCAGCGCCGCGGGCGAGGCGTCGTGCAGGCTCAGCCGGGCGTTCACCAGTTCCACCGTCAGCGGATGTTCCAGCCAGCCGGGATCGAGGTGATGGCTGAACCACTCGGCAAGGTCCTCGCTACGCAACAGAATGCGGAGCAGCCACAGTTCGAGGGCATCAGGGCGCGACGCCTTGGCTTCGGCGTCTGCGAGGGTTTCGAGATCCGGTTCCTCGGTGTTTCGCGTCGGGCGCCGGTCGCGCCGGGCCTTGCGGAACTCCTGTTGCACGGCCTCGGGAGAGACGCCCAGGCGCAGGGCGGTCTTGCGCGTGTAGGTGTCGGTAAGCACCTGGTTGTTTGCCTGCTGGAGCGCCCGGGCCATCCCCGCAACGATGGCCATCCGTCCGCGGTCGGATCGCGGATCGTTCTCCCCGCAGAGCCGGTCGAGCAGGAAATCGAAATAGCCCATCGCTTCGGCGACGATTTTCTGAAACGCCTCTCCTCCATGCTGACGAATGAAACTGTCAGGGTCGTGTGGCGGAGGGACTCGCGCGACGCGGACGGCCAGACCCACCTCGACGAGGCTTTCGAACGAGCGTTCCGCGGCGTTCTGCCCGGCGGCGTCCGCATCGAAGCACAGCACCACTTCCTCGACGTAGCGCTTGAGGATCCGGGCGTGCTCGGCGGTGAGCGCGGTTCCCTGGGGCGCGACGATGTTGCGCACTCCCCCCAGATAGGCGCGGATCAGGTCAAGCTGGCCCTCGCAGACGATGGCCCGCTGCTCGTCGAGCAGAGCCCGTTTGGACTTGTCGAGTCCGAAGAACACACGTCCCTTGGTGAAGATCGGCGTCTCGGGTGAGTTGACGTACTTGGCGGTTTTCGCCTCGGGATCCAGCACCCGACCCGAGAAGCCGATCACCCGTCCCTGTTCGTCGGCGATGGGAAAAATGAGCCGGCCGCGGAAGCGGTCATAATGGCCATCCCCTCCCTCGCGCCGGATGATCAGCCCCGCCTGTTCCAGCAGGGCGGGGTCGAACTTTTTCGACCGGCCCCAGTTGACCGTGTCATCCCACGCATCGGGCGCATAGCCCAGACGGAAGGTTGCGACGGCATCGGCCGGTACAGCGCGGCTTTCCAGGTAGTCCCGTGCCGGCTGGGCGCCGGCATCGTTGAGCAGGCACTGATGCCAGCGTTGGGCGATGTGCTCGTGCAGGGCGAGCAGTTCGTCCTTCACGGCGCGGCTCCGCTGGTAGTCCGGATTGTTCTCGAACTCGAGCGTGATGTTGGCCCGCTCGGCCAGACGCTTTACGGCCTCCATGAAGGAGAGGTTTTCGTATTCCCGGAGAAAGGTGAAGACATCCCCCCCCTTGTGGCAGCCGAAGCAGTGAAAGCTCTGCCGCTGCGAACTGACGTTGAAGCTGGGAGTCTTCTCGCGATGGAACGGGCAGAGGGCGACGAAGTTCGCGCCGTTGCGCTTCAATGGAATGGCGGCGCCAATGACGTCGACGATGTCGTTGGCGGAGCGAATCTGTTCGAGGACTGCGGGAGGAACGAGGCCGGCCACGGGCCAAGGCTAGAGCGGCTAGCTCCAGTAATCCATTGCGTTCTTCTTCTCCTTGTTCTTGCGGTTGGGGATGGCGCGCACTCCGCGGGGGGTGTTGCCCTCCACCAGAATGATGGCCGCGTGCTCCTTCACCACCTTGCCAATGAAGGATTCGCGAAAAACGGAGCGCTGAACGGTGCCGATCGTCGGCATTGACACGTTGCCGAAATTGTCCTGCTGAAACTTGGCCATCGCCTTCAGCTCCTCCGTCGAATAGAGACGGGCGTTCAGGAGTGCCAGCGAAAAGACCGCCACGAGGACAAAGCGGATCATTCCGGAGATCATGCCGAGCGGATACTCGCCGCGTCCCCACGTGTCCGAGAGCGCCAGCTTGTCCCCCTTGCTGCGGACTATCCACGTGACCACCCCCTTGACCAGCGCCGCCCACATCAGGTAGGCGGTGACGAACCAGAAAAGCTTCCCCATGCCGGTCAGGTCCGAAAGGAGCGATCCCAGCGGTTTGTAGAGGAAGGCACCGCCCCCGACGATGATGAGCCACTGGACGAGCAGCGGAAACTCCTGGGTCATGCCGCGTTTGCGGCCCCGAACGAGACCCACGATGATGAGGGTTACGAAAAGGAAATCGAACCAACCGAGTTTGTATTCGCCTATGTTCATTGCCGGTCAGGGACGCGCACTACACGCCCTGGCTCAGCAGATCCGGTTCCGCTCCGGCTACGGATGCTCGGAAAGCCAGTAGCGGATGGCCGTTGCCTGAGGGTGCCGGGGATCCAGCTCCAGAACCCGGGCGTAGTGTTTTCGCGCCCCGTCCACATTGTCGAGGCTCTGGGCGTAGACATTGCCCAGCAGCAGATGGGAAGGGGTGTGATCCGGGCGCGCGGCGACCAGTTTCTCCAGTTCCACGGCCGCATCGGCGGCGAAATTCGACTTCTGCAGCGTCAGCGCGAAATTGTAGCGCGCCTCCACCGATGACGAATCCAGTGCAAGCGCCGTCTCAAAAGCGGACATGGCCTTGAACCATTGACCACTCTTGTAGGCCGCGAGGCCGAGGTTGTACTGGGCTGGAAAATACGTGGGATCCGCCTCGGCGGCGGCGGCGAAAAAGGTGGAGGCTCCGGCAGAATCCTGCCGGGTTTGGGCTCCGATGCCGCGTTCGAAGAGTCTTTCCGCAGCCCCCCGGTCTCCAGGCTTGGGCTTGGGAATACGCCCATACTCGTACCGTGGAGCCATCACGGCGGTCGTGGGAAGCGGCGTCACCCGCGGTTCCGGCGTTACGGCCGCCACCTCACGAACAGGGGTTGCCGCAGGCTCCGAATCGGCTGTGGTGCGATCAGCCGGACGTAAGGTCGGTTCGGGATCACCGGGCAGAGGGGTGATGATGTCCGACGTCCTGATCGGCTCCGGTTCGGACCTGTCGCGCCTGAACAGGTTGACGGGATTGATCCGCTGGAAAAAGCCCCGATCCCTCTCCTCACCGCCAGTGGACTCCACCTTGGAAACAATCGCGTTGGTGGAAGGTGGCGGAACCGGATTGGAGCTGGCAACCGGTTGGATGGGAGTCGGCTGGGCACCCGTTTCCGCCGCCGGCACCTCGGATTCAGCGATGTTCACGACCTCCAGCGGTGGTTCCTCCGTCGCCGCCCTCTCCGTCTCGGGTGGACTGACGGCTTCATTCCTCCTGGGTGCCGTCGTGGTGATCGCCGGCTTGGGGGGCTGTGTGGAGGACTCCACCTGCTCGCTGATGGCAGGCTGCGGTTCCGTTTTTTGAATGGCGGGCTGATCGCGGCTCTCGACCGGCCTTCGGACCTCGGGGGGATTGTTCTTCGCCACCGTGGCAGGGGTCTTGTTTGTCGCGACGCCGACAAGCTTGGGTGGAGGTGATTTCGGTGGTGCGGTTGGTGAATTGGTCTTCACCGCCACCACGGCGCCGGAGTTCGTGGGGGTTCCCGCAGGAACGCTGGGAGGGTCGCGGTCGACCACTGGAACCTTCGGAGAAGTATTCCTGTTGGTCGCCGTGGCGAGCTGGACAGTGGCCGAAACGTTGGTTGTGGCGGTGCGGGGCGATTCCGCAATCGGTGGTGCAACATTGGTTTTCGGTTCAACCGCTTCCACCACGACCGGCGGCGGATTGAGCTTCAGCTCGATTTGCCGGATGGCGGTGCGAACCCCGGCCGCGTTGGCCGCGTCAGGAGCCTTGGCCAGGTATTCCTTGTAGCGATTCAACGCGGAAGGAAGGGCGTCGGGGGTCTGGTGCGCCATCACCGCAAGGTTGAGTATCGCGGGCGTGTAGTCGGGGTCGTATTTGAGCGCTTCCACGAAGAAGCGGTGCGCCTGCTGGGGGTTCTTGCGTTGCAGTTGGATCAACCCCACCCCGTTGTAGGCGGCGGGCATTTCGCGATCCAGATTCAGTGCGGCATAGTATGCGTTCAATGCCTTCTCCAATTGCGGTACCGCCAGCAGGGCGTCACCGAGCCGCAGCCAGCCGTTGACGGATTTCGGTTCCAGCGCGGTAAACACCATCAACTCCTCAGAAGCGGAAAGCGGATTGCCCTGTTCGAGATAAAGTTCGCCCAGGTTGTAGCGGGCCGCCGCCAGATTGCGGTCGAGCGCCTGCGCGCGTTGATAGGCGATGATGGCGTCCCCGTAGGCGCCGGCGCCGTGCCGGGCCACTCCGAGATAATTCCAGGCGCGCGCCTCGTTGGGCATCAGGTTGACCGCCAGTTCGAGCTTGGCGACGGCGGATTCATGATTTCCCTTGCGGATGAGCTGCTCACCCTGCAACAACGCGCGAGGTCCGGATGGCGTGCAACCGGCGCCCCACCACACCGTCAGCGTGGCCACCATCAGAATCCGGGCGAATGACGGGCGTTTTCGGTGCGTCTGCATCGAGACTGGTGGTAACATCGGCACCTGAGGGTGTCAAGAAACGCACCCGGCCAGGCACATGATCATGAAGCAGTTCCAACTCGCGCTGTGCGCATCCCTCCTGTTCGCCACGGCCCTCTTTGCCGCAGAGGAGCCTTTCTCCCCCTACGCGCCGGGCGAGCGCGCCCGGGTGGTGGTGGTGGAAGACCCGCGCACCATTGTCGATCTCAAGGTGGACGCCGCCGCGGTCCGATCTCTCGTCGATCGGGGCATGCTGACCTGGACGGGCGAAGAACAGGTCGGTGCCGCATGGCGGAAGGTGGTCCATACTAACGACGTGGTGGGCATCAAAGTCCACTCGGCACCCGGCCGGCTGGCGGGCACGCGGCCGGCGGTTGTGGCGGGCATCGTGAGCGGCCTGCTCCGCCCCC
>DNDP01000487.1:0-9790 GCA_003484235.1 Verrucomicrobiales bacterium | reverse complement strand
CCGGCCTGAAGGCCACCAACATCATCGTCTGGGACAAGCGCATCGCCGATCTGGGCGCCGCCGGATACTTCGAACTGGCGGATCAATTCGGCGTCCGGATCGCCGGTGCCACCTCGGCCGGCTGGGATGAGGATGAATACTACGACAACCCCCTGCTCGGGAAACTGATCTGGGGAGATCTTGAGTTCGGGCGTGAGTCATCTTCGGCGGGACGCCGGTCGCACCTGACCAGACTGGTGACCGAGGAAATGGACCGCATCATCGTGGTCAGCCCGATGCTGAACCACAACGAGGCCCGCGTCGCAGGCTGCCTTTTCTCCCTCGCCAGCGGCAGCGTGGACAACTTCCTGCGGTTCGAGGGCGATTCGTATCGCCTGGAGATTGCCATTCCCGAGATCTGCGCCCTCGAGGAACTGGGTGACAAGGTGGCGCTCTACCTGGTCGACGCGTTGATCGCCCAATACGAGGGGGGACAGCGAAGCCTGCTGCACTATTCCTGGCCCTTGCAACAGTTGCGAATCAGCCGGGATCCGGTGGCGCTGGATCTTCTGTCGACACATGCACTGGAATCCCTCCGCCGGACGCCGCTGGCCGAAAATGTGCGGACCAACTTCAATCTTTTCAACAACGCGGCGCTCGTTCGACTTGGCATCAACGACACCAACCGCATCGACGTTCAACTTGGCGAAGCTTCAGCGGACCGCTAGGCGGCGAGCGCGACGCGGAGGTGCTCGGCCGGCTGGTAGTTTTCCAGGACGACGGTCGTGGCGCCGTCCCGGTTCATGCGTACCTGGGTCACCTTGATCTCCGGGGTCTTGCTGGGTGAAAACAGGATGTCATCGTGGGTGGCGTTCATCTTCGAGGCGAACTTGTCCGGAGTCAGATGTCCTCCCAGATGGTCGCTCCTACCGGTGGCCACGTGCATCGTCCCGAGGATCTTCTCGTCCTGAATGTCGCGGCCGGAGACCGGCAGCACCTGCGTGCCGAACCCAAGTTCGCCGATCTCACCGGTAACGGGGTCGCTGGTCAGCCGGGCATTGTGTGCTTCGATGACCGCCGGGTTCCCGCTGATCAATACCGCGCTTTGAATCCGGCCATTCTTCACGGTCATCAAGCCGATCGTGCCGTCCTCGTAACGCATGGGAAACCGTCCCTCCGCGCCTTCGGGAACGAAATAAACCTCTCCGGCCGGAAGGTTGGCCACATCGGGCTGTTCGCCATGACAGAGGCCGTGGCTCTTCTGGGCCTCCTGTCCATTGCAGAGAAGCTTCAGGGTGCAGGACTGTCCGGCCACTTCGTAGTCGACCTCAAACCAGTCCGCCCGGGTCATGCTCAGCCTCAACTTCTCCGCCTGGCTGCTGACCTGGTTGTAGTCCACCGCCAGTCCGCTCGCCAAAATGATCTCATTCAAGCCGTGCAGCGTCGCCCCGCGAAACCCAAACCGCTTCGCCTGGGCGGTCAGCGGAGCCGTGGCCGAGTAGGTGGATATGCAGAGTATGATGCCGTAGTTCGGATAGACGTCCCTCTCCAGGTTCAGCGTCCGCCCGTCCGGCGAAACCACCTCGTCGGGCAGGTCGAGATTGCTTCCGCCGGTGACCTTGTAGGCGAAGAAATCGCCGCCGGTCACCTTCAGCTCCTGGGCAGCCCCATTCTTCAGCCCCTGGAAGAAGACGTCGTGGGCCAGTTTCTGAATGGTCAGGGTCTCATCTTGAAGGAAACGCAAACCGGTCATCTGGCTGGGATCCGGCAGGTCGATTAAAATGCAGATGCGCCGACCCTCAATCGGGTCAAACACCGTCCGGAGAAGTCGTGGGAGACTGAACGTGGGGAATTTCATGTTATCCATCGCTTGGGTTGTTTAGAGTCGGCCCGGGCACCATGCCGGTGAAACCGCTTTGCGCAAGTGCACGTCGCTTGTCCTTCGGAGAACCGGTCCCGGTGATTATTCCACAAATGAAAAACCAGAAACAATCCGGCCGGCAATCATCGGTCCAACCCGGTTCGCCGAAAAGCACGAAGTCGGGTTTTTCTCCGGTGCCTTTGGTGGTGTTCGGCGTCGGCGCAGCTCTTCTGGTCTGGCTGATCACCAGCACGTTTTCGCCTCCCGCTCCCGGGCCGGCTGCACCGTCGGCGACCGTTGACCCCGGACTGCCGGACGGAACGGCTGCGGCGCCCGCTCCGATGACCGCGGTGGCCGATGCCGGACCGCCGCAGGAGTTGAGCGACGCAGCAAGGCAACGGCTGCTTGGCAGCTGGCAGCGGACTGATGCCGAATACCTGATCAACATCCGGCATGTCAGCGCCGATGGCCGGGCCGACGCGGAGTATCTGAATCCACGCCCGATAAATGTTTCCCGGGCCAACGTCGTCGAGGCGGAGGACGAAACCGGATTCTTCATGGAACTTCAGGATGTCGGTTATCCGGGCAGCACCTACACGCTGCGGTACGATGGCGGCGGCGACACGCTGGCAGGAATCTATTTCCAGGCGGCAACGCAGCAGAGCTACGAGGTGATTTTTGCGCGCGTGCGTTGAAACTGATGGGACGTGGAAGGGGCCGGAGCCCGTTTCTCCGCCGCCTTGGCATTGTTTGCGGTCATGAAGTCAGCTGCAACAGACGCGAGAAACGAGTTTTCGCCGGCCTCCACAAGGCGGGGACTCCTGGCTCAATGGGTGGTGGTGGCGGTGGGTTACTTTTTGGCGGGATCGTTTGTCGACCTGCCCGACCCGGACGGGAAAGCCGCTTTGCTCATCTGGCCGCCCGCCGGCTGGGCGCTCTTCTGTGTTCATGCGATGGGTTCGAGGGTGTGGCCCGGGATAGCGCTCGGGGCGTTGATATCGACGTGGTTTCACCAGCTGCCGCTCGTGATGGGAGCCGGATTTCTTGCGGGAGCGACGCTGCAACCCCTGGTGGGCGGATGGTTGCTGCGGACCCGATTCCCTCGTCGCAGTCCCTTCACTGGCCTGTTCGACACGCTTTGGTTTCTTGCGGTGATCGTGATCAGCACCCCGATCATCGGCGCAACCTTCAGTCTGGTTGGCGGAGTGCTCGGCGGAAACCTACCGTCGGCAGGAGCAGCAGCCGTGGCGTGGGGGCGATGGGCGGCCGGGGATGCGCTGGGCCTCGTTTTGCTGTATCCGTTTCTCCAGGCGTGGCTGAAGGGTGCCACCGGCGCACGGTCCGAAACCAGGATGGTCGAGTGTGTCTGCCTGTCTCTCGTGCTGCAGACCATCGGCTTGGTGGTCTTCGACCCTTTCCATTGGTTTGTCGACGAAGTGCGCCACTTCGCGTTCGTTCCGCTGTGCCTGATGCTTTGGATGGCCGGAAGGTTCGAAGCGCGGTCGATCACCGCAAACCTGGTGGGGCTTACCGTGCTGGTCTTTTCGGCCGCCTGGTGGGGAAGCCCGTCCGCCTCGAGTCTTGACCCTTCAGGGCAGGCCGCGTTGAAAGCGGGTTTCATCTTCGTGATGGGAGCGGCGTCGTATCTGGTGGCGGCTGCGGTCGGCGAACGGTTGCGGCGCGAGAATGCATTCAACGAGTCGATCATCGCCAGTGCCGGCGAGGGAATCTGCGTCTGGCACGAGATCGACAATCCCACGAAGGTGCGGTTCACCGTGTGGAATGATCGCCTGGCCGACATCACCGGCTATTCGATGAGCGAGATCAACCAGGTGGACTGGTCGCACACACTTTGTCCCGATCCCGAAGCTCGCCGGCGGGCGGTGGCGCGATTGGAGCGGTTGCGGAAGGGCGAAAACCTGCAGGGTGAGGAGTGGGGAATCACACGCAGGGATGGCCTGAAACGTCGCCTGTTGATCACGACCCGGCTGCTCCCGGGCAGCGAAGGCATGCCCTCCGTGCTCTGCATCGTCAACGATTTGACCGACCGCATGCGCGCCGAGCAGGCGGCGGCCGAGACCGCCCGGCTTTACCGGCGGGCCATCGAAGCGGCCCACGCCGTGCCTTACATGCAGGACCACGTCTCGGAGCATTTTACATTCATGGGAGACGGCATCCTGCTGCTTACCGGCTACGCCGCGAATGAGATGACCCGGGAGCTGTGGAACAGCATCACGGAATCATCCATCGTCCATGGCGATGGAGCGGGCCTGCCCATGAGCGAGGCCATCCAGCTCTGTCGCAGCGGGCAGCACCGCGAATGGCATTGCGACACCCTGATCCGCACCCGGAACGGCGAATATCGCTGGCTGGAAGACACCGCCGTCGAGATCATCGGTCCCGATGGACGGAGCACCGGTTCGATCGGCATCCTCACCGACATCACCCAGCGCAAGCGCAACGAAGAGGCGCTGCGCAACAGCGAGGCGAAGTTCCGCGCCTTCCTGGACAACACTCCGGCCGCGGCCTTCATGAAAGACGAAGCAGGCCGCTACGTCGTTGGAAACACCGCCTGGGCCGCGCAGTTCAGCCGCCCGCTGGACGATCTCCTCGGACGGACGGATGTGGAACTGTGGGAAGACGAGACCGCCCGAACGTTCCGTGACAGTGATCGGCTGATGCTGGCCAACGACCAGGTGATCAATCGGATCCAAAAGGGCATCATGGCGGACGGCAGCCTGCGCTGGTGGTCCGTGATGAAGTTTCCCATCCGCAGCCTGAGCGGCCAGCGGCTGGTCGGGGGAATCGCGCTCGACATCACCGACCGGAAGATTGCGGAGGACGAGATCCGCAGGCTGAACATCGAACTCGAAACCCGCGTGCGTGAGCGCACCGAGGAGCTGAACCAACGGGTGGAGGAGGTGGAGCGCCTGAACCAGGGGATGTTCAATCTGCTGGAGGATCTGCACGGTGCCCGTTCCGCCGCCGAGAACATCGCGGCCAAGCTGCGGCAGGCCAACCGGCAGCTGCGGGCGATCAACCAGGAGCTCGAGGCCTTTTCCTATTCCATCTCCCACGATCTGCGGGCGCCCCTGCGGCACATTCACGGCTTTGTCCGCCTCCTGGAGAAGGAAGCGGGCGCCAGCCTGAGCGCGACCGGGCGTCACCACCTCTCGATCATCGCCGATTCCGCGACGCGCATGGGACGGTTGATCGATGACCTGCTGGAGTTTTCGCGCGCCGGTCGGAGCCTGCTGCGACCGGCCACGGTGGATCTGAACGAAGTGGTCGAATCGGTCCGCGAGGACCTCGCGGGCGAGTGCGAAGGGCGCAGCATCGAATGGCGCATGGGCCCGCTGCCGGGCGCGTGGGGTGACCGGTCGTTGCTCCGGCAGGTCTTTTACAATCTCATGTCCAATGCGGTGAAGTACACCGGCAGGACACCCGAGGCCGTGATCGAACTGGGCACCCTGGATCCGGACGAACCCGGAGACGTCAGTCTTTTCATCCGCGACAACGGTGTGGGCTTCGACATGGAATTTGCCGACAAGCTCTTCGGCGTCTTTCAACGGCTGCACCGCATGGATGAATTCGAGGGCACCGGCATCGGCCTGGCGAACGTGCGCAGGATACTGCATCGGCACGGCGGCCGCATCCGGGCGGCTTCGCAGCCCGGCAAGGGGACGACGTTCTTCTTCACCCTGCCGGGCAACCGCGAGGCATTCGAGGACCGGCAGGCACAGGATTCACAGGGCGAAACCGGTTGATTTCGCGTTGCAATCGGCCCCCGGTCTGACAACCTCGGCCACGGCAGATGGAGACAAGCGCATGGGAAGGAAACGGATACTCTTTGCGGAGGACGACGAGCGGGATGTGGAGCTGGCGCTGACCGTCCTTGCTGCACATCGGCTGGTCGATGCCGTGCAGGTTGTTCGAGATGGCGCGGAGGCGCTGGACTATTTGTTCCGGCGGGGAGAATTCGCTAACCACCCCGAGGATCCCCCCATTCTGACGCTGCTGGACCTCCGCATGCCGAAGCTCGATGGATTGCAGGTGCTGGATGCCGTGCGACGGGATCCGCGGCTGTGCCTGCTCCGGGTGGTGATTCTTACCGCCTCGAGGAGGGAAAGCGATCTGGTTCGGGGATACGCCCTGGGCGCAAGCGCGTTCGTGGTCAAGCCGCTCGAAGAATCGGCATTTCGCGAGGCGGTTGAGGCCGTCGGCCTCTTCTGGGCGCTTCTCAACGAGCCGCCCACGCCGCCGACCCAGGAGGCGTCGCCGTTCGCCCCCTCATGAACCTGAAGGCGCAGCCGACATGACCGACAGCAAGACAGATCTCCTGGAGCCGTTGGACATCCTGTATCTCGAGGACGATGCCAACGATGCGGAACTGGTGCGGGTGGAAATCCTGCAGGAGGGCATCGCCTGCAACCTCAACCGGGTCAGCGACCGGGTCTCTTTTCTGCGCTGTCTGGACAGGGGGGGCATTGATCTGATCCTCGCCGACTATGCGGTGCCGGGTTTTGGTGGATCAGCGGCGCTTGAGCTTGTGCGGGAGCGCGACCAGGAGATTCCGTTCATTTTCGTTTCCGGTTCGATGGGTGAAGAAATGGCGGTGGAGACGCTGAAGAGCGGCGCCACCGACTATGTCCTGAAGGAGCGGCTGACCCGGTTGGTGCCGGCAATGCGCCGGGCCCTGCAGGAATCGCGCATTCGGCGCGAGCGCGAGACTGCCGAGCGCGCGCTGCGGGCAAGCGAGCAGCGCCTGGAACTTGCGCTGCGCGGTGCCGATCTGGGCCTGTGGGATTGGGATCTTCCGCGCCAGATCGCCGTGGTGAACCGGCGCTGGGCCGAAATGCTCGAGTATTCGTTGGACGAGATCGAACCCCGGATCGACTTCTGGAAGTGCCTGCTTCACCCCGAAGATTCCTCGCGCGTGCTGCTGGCGCTTGATGCCCATTTGAAGGGCGAAACGGAGGCGTTCGAGACCGAGTACCGGCTACGCACCCGGAGTGGCGGCTGGAAGTGGGTGCTCAATCGGGGTCGGGTCGTGCTTCGTGACGATGCGGGGCAGCCCCTCAGGGCCACCGGCACACATCTGGACATCACCGGGCGCAAGCAGGCGGAGGAGACCAATCTTCAACTCGAGGCGCAGCTCCGGCAGGCGCAGAAGATGGAGGCGCTGGGCACCCTCGCCGGCGGAATCGCCCACGACTTCAACAACATCCTCGGCGCCATCATCGGCTACACGGAGCTGGTCCGCCTCGAACTTCCGGAAGCTGGACAGGCCAACAGGGATCTGGGCGAAGTGCTCAAGGCGGCCAACCGGGCCAAACTCCTCGTGGAGCAGATCCTCACCTTCAGCCGCCAGCAGGCGCACGATCTGCGGCCGATCAAGCTCCCGGACGTGGTGCAGGAGGCGATGCAGCTCCTCCGCTCGACCCTGCCCAGCACGATCGACGTCCGGATGGAGATCGAGAATGGAACGCCCACCATTCTGGGCGATGCAACACAGGTCCATCAGATCATCATGAACCTCGCCGCGAACTCCGCCCATGCCCTGCCTGACAACGGCGGCCTGATCGAGGTTTCCGTCCGGCCGGCAGAGGTGGATGAGGAAATGGCGCGCGGCCATGCCGACCTGCAGCCGGGCATTTATGCCGTGCTGTCGGTCCGGGACACCGGGCACGGCATCGAGGCGGCCATTCAGCAGCGGATATTCGACCCCTTTTTCACCACCAAGGCGCCCGGGCTGGGAACCGGGCTTGGACTGGCGGTTGTCCACGGAATCGTGAGGAAGCATCGGGGGATGATCAGGGTGAACAGCGATCCCGGGCAGGGGACCGACATTCAAATCTACTTTCCGGCGACTGACAGACCAGCCCCGGAAAGCCCGGCCGGCCCTGGCAGGCTTGCGGCCGGCAACGGCAAACGCGTGCTCTTCGTGGACGACGAAGTGGCGCTTGCCAAGGTGGGGTGCCTGATGCTGACGCGTATGGGATTTGAAGTGGAGATGCAGACTGGAAGCCTCGATGCGTGGGAGGCCTTCGCGGCCGCGCCCGACCGGTTCGATCTGGTGATCACGGATCAAACCATGCCGAAACTGACGGGCCTGGAGCTGGCCGGACGCATGCTCCAGCTGCGCCCCGGCCTGCCGATCATTCTGGTCACCGGTTATCACGCAAGCGCCAGCCGCGAACGGGTCCACCAGGCGGGCATCGCCGAGATGGTGATGAAACCCTATACCATCGATTCGCTCGGCAAGGTCATCCACCAGGTGATGCAGGACGGACGCAGCCGTTCCGCGGCATCATAGCAGAAGCGGCGCGATGACGAGCGCCACGATCGACATCAGCTTGAGCAGTATGTTCAACGAGGGGCCGCTGGTGTCCTTGAATGGATCGCCCACCGTGTCTCCCACCACGGCGGCCTTGTGGGGCGCCGAGCCCTTCTTGTAGAGCTTGCCATCAATCGTCATCCCCTCCTCAAACATCTTTTTTGCGTTGTCCCAGGCGCCACCGGCATTGGACTGGAAGAGCGCCAGCAGGACGCCGGAAACCGTCACGCCGCCCAGCAGGCCACCGAGGGCTTCGGCGCCGTTGTAGCCCGCGTACTTGAAGCCCAGGCCAACCGCGACCGGGGAAAGAACCGCCAGCAGTCCCGGCAGCACCATTTGGCGGATGGCGGCCGCCGTGGAGATTTCCACGCACTTGCCGTATTCCGCCTTGCCGTCGGCACCGAGCACGACGTTCTGGTCGGCCTGCGACCATTCTTCCGGAGGCACGTTCTCGTTCCGTTCCATGACTTTCAGGGCGGCATTCAGCTCGGGAATCTCGAGGAACTGCCGCCGCACTTCCTGGATCATCGCCATGGCGGCCCGGCCCACGGCGCCCATTGCCATCGCGGAGAACAGGTAGGGAAGCATCGCTCCGACAAACAGGCAGGCCATTACGTGGGCCTTGGAGATGTCGATGGTGGATATGTTCGCCTCCGACATGAACGCGGCAAACAGCGCCAGCGCCGTCAGGGCGGCGGAGCCGATGGCAAAGCCCTTGCCGATGGCGGCCGTGGTGTTTCCCACCGCGTCAAGCTTGTCGGTCCGCGCCCGGACTTCCTTGGGTAGATGGGACATCTCGGCGATGCCGCCCGAGTTGTCCGAGATTGGCCCGTAGGCATCCACGGCCAGCTGGATGCCGGTGTTGGCCAACATGCCGACGGCGGCCATCGCGATTCCGTAGAGCCCCGCCAGCTGGTAGGCACCGATGATCGCCACGGCAATGAACAGGACCGGAAGCGCGGTGGACATCATGCCCGTGCCGAGGCCGGCGATGATGTTGGTGGCCGAACCGGTGACGGACTGGCGGGCAATCTGGATGACCGGCGGCTTGTGCGTGCCGGTGAAGAACTCCGTGACCACGCCGATCAGAATGCCGGCCACCAGCCCCAGCGTGCTGGCCCAGAACACACCGCTGGCCGTCTGGTAGTCGATGCCGCCGGTGTTCCACCGCTCGGGCAGCACCTGATGGATGATGATCCACGACGCCACCAGCATGATGCCGGCGGAAACCAGCTGTCCCATGTTCAGGGCGGCCTGGGGGTTGCCGCCCTCCCGCACGCGGACGAAAAACGTGCCGATGATCGAGGAGACGATCCCGGCGCCCGCGAGAAACAGCGGCAGCAGCACGGCGGCAAGGCCGCCAAACGGATCGATCGAGCGGAACCCGTCCATGCCGATGTAGGTCGCACCCAGCACCATCGCCCCGATGATGGAGCCGACAAACGACTCGAACAGGTCCGCGCCCATGCCCGCCACGTCGCCCACGTTGTCACCCACATTGTCGGCAATGGTCGCGGGGTTGAGCGGATGATCCTCCGGAATGCCAGCCTCGACCTTGCCCACCAGATCGGCGCCGACGTCCGCCGCCTTTGTGTAGATGCCGCCGCCGACGC
>DNDP01000084.1:892-2555 GCA_003484235.1 Verrucomicrobiales bacterium | reverse complement strand
TACGAGCTCTACCACACGCAAACCCACGTTGCCGGACCAGAGGTCGCCGTGCAGCAGCGACGGCTGCGGATCGTAGCCGTCGAAGAGCCCGTCCAGGCGTTCGCACAGTTCGTCGCCGCCACGGAACTGGCCACCGTTCTTCCGCGCCAATTCCAGTTGAAATCCCAGCCGGTGCTCGCGCCAGAACCCGACCCAGTCGTCCGACCGGGGATTGCGCTGCGGAGTGGCGCCGATGGTGTTGTCGCGGTGCCAGCCGAAATGGGGCTGCCGGATGCGGTGCAGCGCGGCCAACTGCCGGCCGAGCTGTTCCTGGCTGCCGGGACCGGCGGATCCCATGGGCAACAGCTCCATAACCAGCCACGCCTGGCCTTCCGCCATGCCCAGGCACAACGGCCGGGGCACGCGGATGGTGTTCGTCTCCGCGATGGCCTTGAGCCCGTCGAACTCCGCCTCGAACGCCGACAGGTTGTCGCCGGTGTTGGACTTGAGGAACCACGCGGAACCGTCGGTGCCGTCGAGCCGGACGGTTTCGTTGATGCACCCGCCGCCCAGATGGGCGATGCGCGCAATCTGAAACTCCTTTTCCGTGGCCCGGGAAATCTCCGCCGCGATCGCGCGGTAGAACGGGTTCATTTCACCTTGGCCTCGAGCCCGGCCTTCTTGCGGATGTGCTCCAGCAGGTTGGAGCAGCCGTCCTCCAGCAGGTCCATTACCTCGTCGAACCCCTCGGTGCCGCCGTAGTAGGGATCGGGCACCTCGCGGGCGTCGCTGTCGGTGACGAATTCGCAGAAGAGCCGCACGCGGGCGCGATGCTTCCGGCCGCCGGCCATCTGCTGGACGTACTCGAGGTTGTCCTCGTCCATGCAGAGGATGAGGTCGAAGGTGTCCAGGTCGGCGGGCTGGATCTGGCGGGCCGCTCCGCCGAGGGTGATGCCCCGGTCCCGCGCCGCCGTGCGCATGCGGGCGTCGGGCATCGCGCCGGTGTGATAGTCGATCGTGCCGGCGCTGTCGCAGAGAATGTGCTTCTCCAATCCGTCCAGCTTGAGGAGGTGGCGGAAGGTTCCTTCGGCCGCCGGCGAACGGCAGATGTTGCCCATGCAGACAAACAGCACACGAAAGGGTTTCACGGGCGGAGGGGTAGCAGAACGGCCGGGGCGAAGCAAGCGGATGGTGGTCATCCCGGCGTCGGCCAGCGGACGGCCGGCCAATACGCGCCGCCGGACGGTCCGAATCCCCGGGGTTGCCCGAAACGCGATGAAAGGTTATCAACATGGCGTCGTCAGCCATTTGTCACCGTCATGAACTGCCAGTCCCATCTCCTTCGCGGCCAGCACCCGGGCGTCGTCAACCGCCGTTGGTTCCTCCAGCAGTGCGGCGTCGGCCTGGGGTCCATCGCCCTCGGCTCCCTGCTCCGCCAGAGCGGCTTTGCCGCGCCGACCGCCGTCAATCCGCTGTCGCCGCGCGGACCCCATTTCACGCCCAAGGCGAAGAACGTCATCTTCCTGTTCATGGCCGGCGCGCCGAGTCATCTGGAACTGTTCGACAACAAACCGGAGCTGGCCAAGTGGGACGGCAAACTGCCGCCGAAGGAACTGCTCGAAGGCTACCGCTCGGCGTTCATCAATCCCGAGTCGAAGCTGCTGGGGCCGAAGTTCAAGTTCGC
>DNDP01000084.1:0-635 GCA_003484235.1 Verrucomicrobiales bacterium | reverse complement strand
TCGATGGTCACCGACGCCTTCAACCACGCGCCCGGCCAGATCATGATGAACACCGGCTCGCAGCAGTTCGGCCGGCCCAGCTTCGGCGCCTGGACGACCTACGGACTGGGCTGCGAATCGAAGGACCTGCCGGCCTACGTGGTGTTCAGCACCGGCGGCAAGGGACCGAGCGGCGGCAATTCGAACTGGGGCAGCGGCTTCCTGCCCACGGTGCACAACGGCGTCCAGTTCCGCACCACCGGCGATCCCGTCCTTTACCTGTCCAACCCGGAAGGCATCGACGACACGCTCCAGCGGAATTCCTTCGCCTCGATCAACAAGCTGAACCGCATGCGGCTCGACGTCGTGGGCGATCCCGAGATCGCCACCCGCATCAACTCCTTCGAGATGGCGTATCGGATGCAGCTCAAGGCGCCCGAGGTGGTGGACATCTCCCGCGAGCCGAAGCACGTGCTCGAGATGTACGGTGCCGAGCCGGGCAAGGCCTCGTATGCCAACTCCGTTCTGCTGGCGCGGCGGCTGGTCGAGAACGGCGTCCGCTTCGTGCAGATCTTCCATGAATCGTGGGATCAACACGGCAACCTGGTGAACGGCCTGAAACAGAACTGCAAGGACACCGACCAGGCGAGCGCGGC
>DNDP01000484.1:14910-17652 GCA_003484235.1 Verrucomicrobiales bacterium | reverse complement strand
GAGGGCCCGATCACCGTCAACGGCACCATCTACGGGCCGCCGAAGATTCTCCCCAACATGCCCGGTGTCGGAACGCTGTCCGATCGTGAAATCGCCGGTATTGTCGCCTATATTCGCCGCGAAATGGCGGGAAGGACGGGCATGATCGGAGCGGACGACGTGACGGTCGTGCGCAACCTGCATGCGGACCGACAGGAACCCTGGGCCGTGTCGGACCTAATAGAACAGCCACAGCCATGAACACTCACCCCATCAGCCGCCGAACGATGATCCGCTCAGCCGCAGTCGGCGCCCTGGCACTCGGTGTCGCCGCCCCGTTGAAAGCAGCTGCTCCCCCACACGGGAAAAAGCGGCTGGGTGTCAGCACCTCTTCGTACGGAGTGCGTTGGCGCAACGGCACCGCAGAACTGCCTGCGTTCAACGACGCACTGGGCATGATTGAGCATTGCCACCGGCTGGGCGCCGGTGGTGTGCAGATCGGAGTTGGCGGCTGGACGCCGGAATTCGCCCGCCAAGTGCGGGAGCGGATCGAGCGGTACGAAATGTTTCTGGAAGGACAGATCGGACTGCCGCGCGGCGGGGCGGATGTCGCCCGCTTTGACCGCGAGGTGGGACAGGCAAAGGAGGCGGGCGTCGGCATCATCCGGGCCGTAATGCTGGGCGGACGGCGCTACGAGAACTTCAGGACGCTCGCCGCGTGGAACGAACACAAGGAGCGTTCCTGGCAGTCGTTGATGCTGGCCCGGCCGGTGATGGCAAAGCACCGGATCCGGTTGGCGGTCGAGAACCACAAGGACTGGCGGGCCGAGGAAATGGTGGATGTCATCCGGCGGGCCGACAGCGCATGGATCGGCATCAACCTCGACTTCGGCAACAACCTCTCCCTCCTCGACCAGCCAATGGCGGTGGTCGAGACCCTCGCGCCGTGGACGCTGACCACCCATTTCAAGGACATGGCGGTGGAGGAGTACGAAGAAGGCTTCCTGCTGAGCGAAGTGCCGCTGGGCAACGGGTTCTTCGATCTCAAGGCGATGATGGTCGTGTTGGACAAGGTGCGGCCGGACGTGCAGTACAACCTCGAGATGATCACGCGCGATCCTTTGGAGATCCCAGTCTTCACCGACCAGTACTGGGTGACTTTTCAAGAGTTGCCCGCCCGGCACCTGGCGGAGTCATTGGTGATGTTGCGGAAGCATCCGCCCGGACAGCCGTTGCCAAGGGTGGCCGGCCGGTCCATGAACGAGCAGGTGGAGTTTGAGGAGCAGAACAACGTGGACAGCTTCCGGTACGCGCGGAACGAGCTTGGCCTTTAAGCGGGCTGTTCGTTTTCCACCTACGCAGGGGACTGTCTGCCGAAAACTATTCCGGGCCGAAAGCAGACGGAGTTTGTTTTTTGGGGAAGCTACCGTCAGCATGGCGGAATGCTGTTAAGCATCTCCCATGCGACGACCTACTTCTACCGGCAGCCGGTGCTGTTCGGTCCGCATCGCATGTTTGTCCGGGCGATCGAGGGGCATGACGTGCAGATTCGGGAGTCCGGACTGCGGGTCACGCCGTCGGCCCGGATCCGCTGGCTGCACGACATCTTCGGCAATTCGCTGGCGATCGCCGAATTCTCGCAACCTGCCCAGACGCTGGAGATTCACAGCTCGCTGATGGTCGAGCAGTTCAACACGAACCCGTTCGACTTCGTGCTCGACGACCTGGCGGTGTCGCTGCCGTTTTCCTACGCCGATTTCGAGGCCATCGATGTCGCCCTCTACAACACCGTGCGTCATCCGGCGGACACCGATGCGGTCCGGCGATGGATCCGGCCCTTTCTGAGCGCCAAGGGCACGGCGAGGACGCTCGATTTCTTCACGGCTCTGAACAAGTCGGTGCCTTTGTTTTTCAATTATGCCCGCCGCGAGGAACCGGGTGTGCAGGCACCGGGCGAAACGCTGAACAGGCGGTCCGGTTCGTGTCGGGACTTCGCCCTGCTGTTCATGGAGGCGGCGAGGCAACTCGGGGTGGCCGCGCGCTTCGTGAGCGGGTACCTGTGCCGGCCGGCGGATTCCGCCGCTTCCGTCGTGGCCGAGGACGCCACGCATGCGTGGGCGGAACTCTACCTGCCGGGGGCGGGCTGGAAGGGCTTTGACCCAACCAGCGGCACGCTGGCAGCGGATTTGCATGTGCGCACGGCGGTGGCCCGCGAACCCACCCATGCCAATCCCATCTCCGGTTCATTCTCCGGCCGCGGTGATGATTACCTGCGCATGGACGTAAAGGTGGACGCCCGGGCCATCCCGGCCGCCGGTGGCTGAATTCGCACTGCATGTCCCTGATTGAACAAATCGGAAAGAATATTGACGCCCGCCTGGACGCGCTCGGTGTGGTGCTGACCCAGGGCGGCGAGCCGACCTATGTGCCGCTGCAGCCCGATGCGCCCGAGTGGAACAACGAGGCGTTGGGCCCGGAGAAGCTGCCCTTCGCCCGACGCCTGGCAAGGGAGTTTCTGAGGTCGTGGTTCCCGGGTGCAGTCGCCATCCGGTCGCAGGGAAAACAGTATCCAGGAGAAGCGTTGCCGCGCTGGGCGCTGTCCCTCTACCGCAGACGTGACGGCAGGCCCACGTGGAGGGACGCCGGCCGCCTGTTGCTGGACGCAAAACCGGTTCCCGTGACTGATGGGGAACTGCCGCTCAGGTTTCTGCGGCGGTTTGCGAAGCTGCTTGGTCTTGATGCCGTGCCCATCCCGGTGTTCGA
>DNDP01000484.1:6533-14753 GCA_003484235.1 Verrucomicrobiales bacterium | reverse complement strand
TGCCCATCCCGGTGTTCGAGGACGCCGCCGCATGGCTTTGGCGGCATCACCCGGCGGAAGCGGCCAAGCTGCGGCTGACCGTCCTGCGCGACTCGCGAACCCTGGGGGCACCAAGGCAGGTGGACTGGCAGCAGCTCGACGGCTGGGAATCCATCGCCAATCCTGCGGGTTGGGCATTGCCGCTGGATTGTTCCGAGGAAGGGTGGCGCAGTGAGAACTGGGTGATTCCGGGAGAAAGTGAATTCAGCCTGCTTCCCGGCGAAAGCGCCATTGGCCTGCGCCTGCCGCTGCATCGTCTTCCCACGGATGCGTTGCGGCGCGCCATCACCGCGGAGATCCGTGACGGGGAGTTCACCATTTTCCTGCCGCCGATGCCTGACTTCGACCGGTTCAGCGAATTGGTTGCACGCGTCGAACAGGTCACCCAAGAACTCGACCTGCCGCCGGTGGCACTGGAAGGGTATCCGCCCATCTTTGATCCGGCATGGGAATGCCTGTCGTTGGCGAGTGATCCGGGCGTCATCGAAGTCAATCTACCTCCAGCAGTCACCTTCTCCGAACTGTGCCAGGGACTTCGCACGCTCCACGAGTCCGCGACGTCAATCGGGCTCTGCGCCAGGAAACTGGCCTTCAACGGGCGGCGGTTTGGGACGGGAGGAGGGGCTCACATACTGTTCGGCGGACCGTCGCTTGAGGACAATCCCTTTGTGCAGCGACCGCACCTGCTGGCCAGCTTCATCCGCTTTCTCGGCGCCCATCCCAGTCTCTCCTACTGCTTCACAGGCGCCTATCTGGGGCCCTCCTGCCAGGCGCCGCGGCCTGATGAAACCATCCCGGGGCTCTTGGAGGAGCTGGAGATCGCGCTGGGCGCCCTCGATACCTTGCGAGCTCCCGCCGATCCTCAGTTCATCGACCGCCTGTTGCGCAGCCTGCTGCTGGACTGGCATGGCAACACCCATCGCGCGGAGCTGTGCGTGGACAAGTTCTGCAATCCGTTCAGCCCGGGCGGGCGACTTGGCGTGATCGAACTGCGCGCGGTCGAGATGATGCCGGAACTGGAAATGAACCTGGCGGTGAACCTCCTCTTCCGGGGGCTGCTGACGGTCATGATGGAGCATCGCGTCACCGGCCCGTTTCCGCGTCACGGCATGGCGCTGCATGACCGCTTTCTCCTGCCGCTGGTCATCCAACAGGATTTTGAAGAGGTGCTGGAGTTTCTTTCCTCGCACGGAATTGACCTGCCCATGTCTTGGTTCCGTCCGATATTCGAATTCCGAATGCCGCTGCTCGGCGCATGGCGGTCAGACGGACTTGAATTCGAGCTGCGTCAGGCACTCGAAATCTGGAGCGCAATGGGTGACTCCGGCGGTGGCACGAGCCGAAAGGTGGACGCGGCGACCGACCGCATTCAGCTGCGGCTCTCGGGGGAGCGGGCAGATCAGTTCGACGTTGCGGTGAACGGTTGGAAGATCCCGTTGAAGGAGGCGGCCGGCGGCCAACGGTTCGCCGGAGTTCGATTTCAGGCATTCACCAACGATTACGGGCTCAACCCCCACCTGCGGCCGCGGCTCCCGCTGCAAATCGAAGTGGTGGATCGCGAATCCGGCCTGATCCGCCGGGCGATGGAGTATTCCCCGTGGCTATTGGAGGGTGGATACTATCCCGGACGACCGCGCGATGAAGCCGAGGCCAGGGTGCGTGAAGCTAGGCGATTTCGCTTGGTTCCCGATTGCGTCGGATCGCGGGCGGAATTCAGGAGTCCCGCAGATGCCGGTTCCGAGCGTGCCACCTTCGATCTGCGGCTCAGGCGGGAATAGATGGGGCGCAGGGCCGATCACAACATACTTTGGAAGGCAAATTGCCCCGAACGCCGATTCCGGCGTTGCATTCGAATGTCCGGCGTCGGAATCTTTCGCGCCGTCGCCCATGAATGTGCGTGCACGAAACTCCACCGTCATGAATCCATTCGACAAAGTAATTCAGGACCTTGAAGGCAGTCCCGGGAAATGGCTCGTGACCGGTGCGGCCGGTTTCATCGGTTCCAATCTTGTCGAGGCACTCCTGCGCCATGGACAGCTGGTCGTGGGGTTCGACAATTTCGCCACCGGGCACCGCCACAACCTGGACGAGGTGCAGGCTCTTGTGGGAGCCGATGCCTGGAGTCGTTTCACATTGGTCGAGGGAGATCTTGAAAGGATCGACGACTGTCGGAAGGCGGTGAACGGAGTTGAACGCATCCTGCACCAGGGTGCGCTTGGTTCGGTCCCTCGTTCTCTGGTTGAACCGCTGGCAACCCACGCCGCCAACGTGACGGGCATGGTCAATCTGCTCGAGACGGCCCGTGAAGCCGGCGTGAAGCGGTTCGTCTATGCGTCGAGCAGTTCGGTTTATGGAGATGATCCCGGCCTGCCAAAGCGGGAGGAACACATCGGCCGCTGCCTTTCGCCCTACGCGACCAGCAAGCTGGTGGACGAACTCTATGCCGAGGTGTTCAGCCGTTGTTACGAATTGCAGGCGGTGGGTCTCCGTTACTTCAACGTGTTTGGGCCGCGACAGGATCCCAATGGCGCCTACGCCGCCGTGATCCCGAAATGGATCGCCGCATTGCTGGAGGGGCAGCCGGTGATCATCAATGGTGACGGGGAGACGAGCCGGGATTTTTGCCACGTGCTCAACGTCGTACAGGCAAACATCCTGGCCGCCTGCCGGCCGATGGCTCCTTCCGCCCATGCGGTCTTCAACATCGCGGTGGGAGAACGCACGACGCTGAACGAGCTGTTCGACCTCATTCAGTCCAGCCTGCGCAGTCAGGCGGCTCCGGTGTCCGCCGGCAGGGCGAAGCCCGAATACCGGGAGTTCCGCGCCGGCGATGTGCGGCATTCACTCGCGGACATCTCGGCGGCAAGGTCGGAACTCGGCTTTGCCCCCACCCATGACGTTCGCCGGGGCATGGCGGAAACGATCGCCTGGTACATCGCCGACCATCAGAAGAGAGCCGACGCCGTTGCCGACAGTTGAGGCTACAGGTCCACCACCGCGTGCCAGAAGGCGCTGCCAAATCGGGGCCGGAAATCTTCGACACACTGTTCCGCACGGCTGCGCACGGGGAAGAAGGCGAACACGGTGGAGCCGCTACCCGACATCATCGCTCCCGTGGCTCCCGCTGCGCGGAAGGCCTCGAGATAGATCGGCAGAATCGGATACTTCCGAAACGCCGGCGCCTCGAGTGAGTTGTAGAGTCCGGACTCCCAGTCGGGCGCTCCGGTGGTCATGGCTGCGACGAGTTCCCCGGCCCGGCCCGGGCGACCGTTCAGTGCTTCGGGAAACTCGGCCAGCGTCTTGTAGGCCCATCCGGTGGAGATGCCAAAGCCCGGATGCAGCAGCAGGAGAGTCAGACCGCGAAGCACCGCGAACGGGGCGAGCGGCCGCACTTTTTCACCGCGGCCGATGGCCAGGGCGGGATTCTCCTGCAGGAAGAAGGGGACATCGGAGCCGAGTTTGGCGGCCAGCGACTGCAGTTGGTCCGGCGTCAGCGGCTGCTCGAAGAGTTCGTTCAGTGCGAGCAACGTTGCGGCCGCGTTGGAGCTACCACCGCCGAGTCCGGCTTCCAACGGGATCCGTTTGCGCAGATGAATCGTCGCCCTCGGGGAGAGGTCCGCTGCGGCGAAGAAGCTCCGGGCTGCCTTGACGACCAGGTTTGAGTCGTCGCAGGGCAGGGCGGGATTGTCGCACGTGAGGTGAATTCCTTCCGAGGCGATGCTGAAATCCAGTTCATCGCACAACGGTACCGGCTGGAGCACGGTCTCCAGTTCGTGAAAACCGTCGTCGCGTTTCCCGAGGATGTTGAGCAGCAGGTTGATCTTGCAGCCGGAAGCGCGTGTCAGGCTCATCGTGGGCAAAGAAAAAGGCGCCAACACCCGGGTGTTGGCGCCGGAAAACGGGGTTCGGCTCAGTCAAAAATACGGAACCTGCTGCCGGCGATCCACGGAGCAACGTCGCCGGAAGCGAAGCCGAGATCGGCGTCGGGCTGGAACATCGGATCGGCGAGAATGCGCGGCGTGTAGCTGTCCGGGTAGACCGGATTGGCCGGATACATCAACGGTTCGTAGTCACCCAGGCCGTGATCGGGGAAGGGGAAGGTGGCGATCTCGTAGGCACCCACAATGGTGCGGCCGATGGTGCGGTTGACGCCACGGACAAATCCCTTCGTGTAGGCGACGTCGGCTCCTTCGGAAATGGCCGTTTGCTCCATGGAGCGGCGCAGTTCGCCCAAGCGGACGGGCTCGGTGATGTTCGCCAAACCGCGGCCCAGCTTTTTCTCGGGTCCAGCGCAACCGGTGGCGAGGATCGTGACGGCCGCCACGGAGGCGATGCCCAGCAGTGAAGAGATTCGACGCATAAGTAATCGGTTAGGTGTTACGGGTTTTGAGAATAGTGAGCGAGAGCCTCTTGTAAAGCAGTGAATTGAAGGGCCTTCGCAGGAATCACGCCGCTTTGCGCTTCTCCTGCCGCTTCCAGAACTTTGCCACCATCAGGCTGATCTCGAACAGGATCTGCAGAGGGATCGCCATCATGAACATCGTCAAGCCGTCCGGCGGCATGATGACCGCGGAGATGATCAGGTTGATGACGATCCAGTAGGGGCGGAACTTGCGCATGGTCTCGTATTCGAGGAGACCGAGCTTCACCAGGGTCAGGACGACGACCGGCAGCTCAAAGCCGAGGCCCATGCCCAGCAACAGCCGGCAGACCGTGCCAATGTAGTCGGATGCCCGCCATTGATCGGCCCCAAAGCTCAACCAGTTGGAGAACTGCACGGCGGCCAGGATCACCACCTGCATCAGCGCGAAATAGCAGAAGACAAGACCCAGGATGAACAGTCCGGCACCGGCGACGACCATCTGATAGAGCAGCTTCTTTTCGCTCCGTTTCAGTGCGGGAAGGACGAACTGCCCGATGAACAGGAAGATGAAGGGCGAGGCCAGGGCAATGCCTCCATAGAGTGCGACCTGAATCGCCACCCGGAATCCCTCGAACGGACCGAGGTTGATCAGCTGGCCTTTTGGATTGATCGAATGCTCCGGCACATAGTCGGGAATGTGCCGGAGGCCGAGAAAGGTGTTGGTTCCGACGCTGACCGGTGAGACTCGAAAGGTGGCCAGCTGATTTGTTCCGATGTCTGGATAGGCCCGGAACTCGTTGCTGGAAAGTGAAAGCCTCCAAACATTCGTGCCCAGCTCGAAATAGACGATCCCACCACCCTCCGGAGCGCGGTGTTCGGTGAAATACTGCTCCATCAACCGGTTTGCCCGGTCCAATGGCCAGGTGAGAATGGCGATGATATGCTGGGCGGCCACCAGGCAGACCAGCATGCCGACGGCAACCGCCGTCACCACCTTGATCAGCATCCACCGCAGATCCTCGAGGTGGTCGAGGAACGACTTTACCGGGCCGCCATACTCTTCCTCGTCATCGGGCAACAGCTCACCCTTTTGGTCAGGCTCCTGCTCCATGGTTGAAGGGCGTGGGCCGGATCGAGCTGCAGCAGACTAGTCCTGGGTGGCACCGGCCGTTTCAGCCTTGCCAGAAGACTTCGGGACGGACTGCCCGGAGGGCTGATTGCGGCGGGGCGGAGCGGATGTGTCGTCATCCTCGATCGCCCGCTGGAGGTCCTCCTGCACGTCCCGGGTGGCCTTCTTGAACTCCTTGATGCCGGATCCCAGACCCTTGGCGAGCTCGGGTATCTTCTTGGCACCGAAGAGAATCAGGACCACGGCGAGGATGAGCAGCACCTCGGTGTAGCCCAGCATGGCAAATGTCAGCGTATTCATAGGCGGAATCGAAAAGTTAATTGGAACCTAGGTCTTTCTGCAGAATAGTAAAGCGACAATCAGCCCATCGTGCCGTGTCGCTTTACCCTGACGACGTGTTGGAATCAGTTCTTCGGACGAACGAGCACAAATTCACCGCGCCGGTTCTGGCTCCAAGCGGCCTCGTTTTGACCGTCCACGGCGGGAACATCCTCCCCAAAGCTGATGGTGTGAATCTGATCGGCGCTGGCGCCGGCGCGGACCAGCGCTTCGCGGACGGAGAGCGCCCGGCGTTCGCCCAGTGCGCGGTTGTACTCCTCGGTGCCGCGTTCATCGCAGTGGCCTTCGACGATGACCACCTGATCGGAGTTGCTCCGCATATGCGCCGCCACGGTCTCGATCTTGCCGATGTCCTCCGGCTTCACGACCGAACTGTCGAAATCAAAATAAACGGTCTGGGCGGCGAAAAACTCGCGCACCTGCTCGCCATTGTTGGGATCGAGCAGCCAGTTGATGCGGTCACGACCTGCCGGAGGCAGGCCGCTGGTGGTCATGTCGGTCGAGCCGATTCCTCCCGGGCCCAGGGTGTTGCCACCCTCCAACGGGCTGGGTCCGCCGATGCTTCCCGACTGACCCGGGATGTAGGTGAGCTGTTTGGGATTGCGTTTGCAACCCACCGCAGCGGTGCAGGCGACGGCAGCAATGAGGAGCAGTTTCAGAAAGGCGGCTTGTTTCATGATGGCGAGTGGTGTCCGACAGGTTTACCGGGCCCAAGAGGGTCCCGAGCTTTTCCCCGAAACACGGGCAATATCTTTGGATTGTCGGGTGGGCACGTCAAGCACAGACAGGCGCTCCTGATTGCGCGTATAGATCAGGTTGCGCGAGTTGGGCGCCCAACTCGGGTCCTCGCCCTCGACCAGCACCCGGGCCTCGCCGCCCGTCGCGCGGACTACGCAGATGTCAAAGCCACCCCGCCGCTGCTGGGTGAAGGCGATCCATTTGCCATCCGGCGACCAGTCGGGTTCCGTAACGTTGCTGACTCCCTGCACGGACATGCGCTTCATGGCGCCGCCTTCGGTGGTGACCGTGTAAAGGGCGTTGCGTCCCCCGGCTTCCGACGAGAAGCAGATGGTCCGGCTGTCGGGCGACCAGGTTGGCGACGCCTCGGTCTCCCGGGTCTTTGTGAGCTGCTTGAGATTCTTGCCGTCGATGTCGCTGACCCAGACGTCCGGACTGCCGCTGCGGCTCAGAATCATGGCGACCTTCCTGCCGTCGGGCGACACCGACGGGCTCAGGTTCGCGCCGTTGTAGCTCGCGAACACCTGGCGGTTGCCCGTGGTCAGGTCGTGCGAAACGATGTCGGGAAACACGTTCTTGTATGTGGAGTAAAAGAGCGCCATCCGTCCCTTCACCCAGCTCGGCGCGGCAACCAGCACCTTGTCGGAGGTCACGGCCCGTGCGCCGCTGCCATCGTAGTCTGAGACGTAGATTTCAAATGCCCTCGTGCCGGTCTTCACCCGGTAGGCGATGCGGGTTTGCGCGATCCCCTGGCGGTTGACCGTGACCTTCACGATATCGTCCGCCAGCGCATGCGCTTGCTGGCGGAGCGATCCACCCGAATAGGCACGGGCCAGCAGCGAAGTGCCGCCGCCGATCCGGTCTATGACCCGCGCCTCGACGCGTCCGGCGTTGCTTCCGCTCACCGTGTACTGTGCCTCGGCCTCGGGAACGATCTTGAAGCCCATCACGTACAGGTCGAACGAAAGCGCGGCCAGCACTTCCCCGGAAAACCCGCTGACCGCGATCGGTGTTGGATCCTCGATCCCGGTCGAGACGTAGTCTTCGATCCGGATCTTTGTCTGTGCGGGGGAGGTGTTGGTGGAAACGACGAGTGTGGCGATGGCCGTCAGTGCGGAAAGTATGCGGAGGTTCATCCAGCTCCCAGTTTGGCTTTGAGGTTGAATTCGATCGTGTAGGTGCGCTTGGACTCCCGGGCACCGTCGGGGAAGGGTTTGCCGATGGTCTTCACCCGGGCCAGCAGCTGCCGGATGTTGGCGTCCAGCTTGGAAACACCGGATGCATCCACCAGAGTCGATGACTCGATGGAACCGTCCGCCCGGATCACGACCTTGACGGTGACCGTCGAGTCACCGGCGGGAACGTCCGTGGGCGGCCGCCAGGCGTCCCAGTAAACCTTCTTCACCCACGCGTCATAGCTGGAGTAGGAGACGCCGACCGTGCCCAGATCGAGCGAGGTGGCTGCGACCTGCGGCGTGGTCAGCTTGCTCGTGTTGCTGGAGAACGCCTGCAGCGCCTGTTCGCGGGATTTTTCGAACTTCTCCAGTTCACGCTGCCGTTGCTCGGCCAGCGCTTTTTGTTGCTCGCGAATCTTGTCGGTGTTGTCGCGCCT
>DNDP01000484.1:1414-6250 GCA_003484235.1 Verrucomicrobiales bacterium | reverse complement strand
TTGGGCTCAACCGGCTTCACCGGTTTCGGTTCAGGTTTCGGCTCCGGTTTGGGTTCCGGCTTCCTTTCAATCACCGGCTCGGGCTTCGGTTCCTGGCGGGGTGGCGGCGTCTGCTGCGGAGGGGGTTGCTGGACGGGTTGTGCGGCAGCGGCGGCGGCCCGTTGCAGAGCCTCATCCACCAGCTTGTCCGGCACGAACTTCAGCATTTGCTGCTCGATCACCGGCTCCCGCTTCAGCGTGAAGGCCGGTGCAATGACCAGGATCACCAGCAGCAGCCCGTGCAGGGCGCCGGACGCGATCAGGCATTTCTTTTGCAGTCGGCTCATGGCTCTTACTGGGACGCCGGTTTCGTTTGAATGTTCAGCGGGATTTCATGTCTTTTGCAAATCTCGATCACCTGCACACCATTGCCCCACTCGGTGCTCTGGTCGGCGGCGATCAGGACGACCAGCTTTGGGTTCTGTTGCCGCATGGCCAGCAGTACCCGCTCGACCTGCGAAATGTCGATCGGCCGGCCGTTCAAGGTGACGCTGCCCTGGGCGCTGACCTCGACCCGCGCGAAGTCCCCAGCCTCCAGCTTCGGCGCCGGACCGCCGCCCTCCGGCAGGTCCAGTTGCATGCTCTGTTCAATCAACGGCCGGGTGATGATGAAGATGATCAGCAGCACCAAGGCCAGATCGAGCAGCGGGGTGATGTTGATCTCATTCAACGTCACCAGCGAGTTTCTTTGTGAAGCGCGGCGCATGGTTCAATCAGACGGCATCGGTCCGTCCCGGCTCCCGGCTCAATCAATCACTTCGTCGTCGCGCATGAACTCCGTCTCGATCCGGGACATGAGTTCCTGCGCGAAGTTGTCCAGTTCCACCGTCACCACCCGCAGTGTGTGCACCAGGTAGTTGTAGAAGAACATCGAGGGGATCGCCACCAGCAGACCGGCGACGGTCGTCACCAGGGCGGCCGAGACGCCGGGCGCCATCGTGGCGAGATCGGCGCTGCCCTCCTGGCCCACGCGTGCAAACGTCGTCATCACGCCCCAGACAGTGCCCAGCAGTCCGAGGAACGGTGCGCCGCTCACCGCGATCGCCAGCAGGATGAGGCCGCTTTCCAGCTTGATGGCCTCCCGCGCGACGGCGTTCTCCAGCACCCGTTTTATGTGCTCGACGCTTTTCAGCGAAATGAACTGCTTGCGGCCGCCGGCGCCCCCTTTTTTCAGCCGTGCGTCCGTCTCGAGGCAGCCTTGGTGATAGACCGAGAAAAGCGGGCAGCCATCGACCTGGATGCGGCGGTCGAAGATGGCGAGGACCGTCTTGCACTGGCGGTACTCGGCGTCGAAGAAACGGTTCAAACTCTTGGCCCGGCGCATCTGCAGCCCCTTGGAGACCATCGTGGACCAGGCGACGATCGAGAAGACCAGCAGCAGCACCAGGATGACCTTGCCTTCCGGAGAGGCCTTGCTCCAGACGTACGCCAGGTCTGACGCTGCGAGGATCGGGATGAAAACGCTCATAGCAGTTCCCGCAACCACCGGGTCTGCGGTTGCGAATAGGATGTACTGGCAGCCAACAGACAGGTCAAAGACATTCCCGCTCAAACTGCGAAACGTCCGCCGCCCCATTCCCGGACATCGCCCAGGCAGATCGAAGTGATCGGAATATTCGATTAACGGGCCTTCACTCTTCGCGTTTACCGTGGCCGCCATGAACCAGATCCCGCCAACGCCGGGACAGGCCGCCGGAACAGTCATCCGGCCGGCCGGTGCCGGTGATTGCGATTTCCCGGGTCGCCTGCTATACCGGACTGAAGTGCGTGGCGGAGCCGTTTCAGACAACCTCTCCAAGCAATGGAAATCGTCATCCTCCTCCTGATCGTCGCGGTAGTCTTCGTGATCATCCTGCCAGTGGCGGCGATGTACAAAGCGTCGAAGTCACAAAGCCAGGTGGAGGCGCTGAAACGGCAATTGGAGGATCTGCAATGGGAGCTCCGCAGGCTTCGGGAACAGGTGGAGGCCCGTCCGGACCCCGGTCCGAAGGTACGCACGGCTGCGGCTGCCGGTGTCGCTCAAGGGCAACCCAAGGCGCCTGCTCCAACCATCAGCAAAACGGAACCGGCGGTTCCGGCATCAACCATGAGTGCCGCGCCACCTCCGCTGCCGCCGCCAGCCCCGGACCCCAAACCTGCGATCGCTCCGGCGTCCCCCGCAGAGGATCCAGTTCGCACGCTACTCGCCGCCAGGAAAGCCGTTTCGGAGGAAAGTTCCGCTCCATCCTCAAAGGGCAATGCGACGGCAGCTTCCGGCACAGCGTCGCCCTCCAAAACGAGACCGCTCGCTGCATTCAATTGGGAACAGTTCATGGGCGTCCGGCTCTTTGCCTGGCTCGGCGGCCTCGCGCTGTTCCTCGCTGCGGCATTCTTCGTGAAATACTCGTTCGACCACGGACTGATTCCGCCCTGGCTCCGCGTCACGCTCGGTTTTGCGACGGGCATCGGGCTGCTGGTCGGCGGCGTCCTGCTCTCCCAGAAGCGGTACAAGATTACCGCTGACACCCTGTGTGCCACCGGTGTGGTCATCCTGTATGTCATCACCTTCGCCTGCCGGTCGGTCTATCAGTTCCCGTTCTTTGGTGTCGTGCCGACGTTTCTGCTGATGGTGCTCGTCACGGCGACGGCCTTCCTCCTGGCGGTGCGACTCAACGCCCTCGTCGTGGCGGTGCTCGGGATGCTGGGCGGCTTCCTGACTCCCATCCTGGTCAGCACCGGTCAGGACAATCCGCTCGGCCTGTTCACCTACATTGCGCTCCTCGACGTGGGGCTCATTGCGGTCGCCCACGTGCGCAGATGGAACTGGCTGACCCTGGCGGCGGCCATCGGCACCGTCTTGATGCAGTTCGGGTGGGTGGTTCACTTTTTTCAACCGGAGAAGGTGTTCATCGCCATGGCCGTGTTCCTTGGCTTCTGTGGACTGTTCGTCGGCGCGGCTGCCTGGGCACGGCGCCGGCAGACCAGCAATCTCTGGCTCATCGCCGGGTCGCTGCTCATGCCGGTGGCGACGTTTGTCTTCTGTCTCATGCTGATCGAGAACTCCACCACCGGCGGCCGGCCGGGCGTGCTGTTCACCTATCTGCTTGGTGCCGATCTTGCCGTGGTGGCGATGTCGATGATGCATCTGCGGAAACTGAAGCTGCCGGGAACCGGCGCCACCTCCGGCGAGCGGGAGGCATCGGACGTGCCGGGTCTTCGCTGGCTGAACGCAATCTCCGGCGGTGCCGTCTTCCTCCTGCTCGCCCTTTGGACAGCGGTCCGGGTCAACGACGCACTCCTGTTTTGGGCGCTGGGTGGCAGCCTGGGATTCGCAGTGCTGCACACCGCGCTTCCCATCACCCTGCAGCGACGTCATCCGGACGAACCGGTTGCCGCCTGGACGCAGGTGTTTCCGCTGTTCGCGCTGCTGGTTGCACTGGTCCCCATCATCAGGTTCGAGACCATTTCATTTCTCATCTGGCCGGTGATCCTGCTGATTGATCTGCTGGCCATCGCCGCCGCCGTGGCCACGGCCTCCCTTGCGGGAATCCTGCTCGTGCTGGTTGCCACGGCCGTGGTGGCTTTCGTTTGGATTCTGCAGGTTCCCGTCGAAGTGGGCGGCCTTCCAGGCATGTTGATCGTCATTGCCGGGATGGCAGCCGTATTCGTCGTCGCCGGCCTGTTTGCCGGGAAGAAGATTCTCGCGCGGGTGCAGGCGGGCGTGAAGAGCGGCGATGCCGGCCTGCTCCCGCCGGGCTGGCTTTCGGCCGATGTGCAGCAGCAGATTCCCGCCCTCGGCAGCGTGCTGCCTTTCCTGCTGCTCGTGGTGGTCACTGCAAAGGTCGAACTGCTGAATCCGTCCCCGGTTTTCGGCCTGGCGCTGTTGCTGGTGGGGTTGCTGCTCGGGCTCACCCGAATGGCGAACATGACGTGGCTCCCGGCGGTGGGACTCGGCTGTTCTTTCCTCGTGGAATACGCGTGGCACTACCGCCACTTCGCGGTCGAGGGGGCGCCGCTGGCGCTGGGCTGGTATCTGGTGTTCTACGCGGTCTTCTTCCTTTATCCGTTCCTCTTCCAGCGTGGCGATGGCTCCAAAGTCGTGCCGTGGGTGACGTCGGCCATTTCCGGTCCCGTGCACTTCTGGCTGATCTACGAACTCGCCAAACGCACCTGGCCGAACGACCTGATGGGTTCCATCCCGGCGCTCTTCGCGCTGCCGGCCTTGGGTGGTTTGATCGCCGCCCTGCGGCA
The DNA here is from genome assembly GCA_003484235.1 of Verrucomicrobiales bacterium. Taxonomy (GTDB): domain Bacteria; phylum Verrucomicrobiota; class Verrucomicrobiia; order Limisphaerales; family RI-55; genus RI-55. The sequence goes on along the minus strand of DNDP01000484.1, from coordinate 1,981 downwards.
GATTCCCTCCGATCATCCCCGGCGCAACACCATCCTCGCGTGGTTCGGCGGCGTGGCGCTGTTTTTCATCACGCTGGTGTTTCCCATCCAGTTCGAGCGGCAATGGCTGACCATCGCCTGGGCGCTCGAAGGCGCCGCGCTGCTGTGGCTGTTTCACCGCATCCCGCACCGCGGACTGCCGGTCGTCGGCGTGGGCCTGCTGCTGGTCGCCTTTGTGCGGCTGGCGTTGAACCCGGCCGTCTTCGCGTATCAGGTCCGGTCCGCGACCCCCATCTTCAACTGGTATCTCTACAGCTACGGGCTGGTGATCCTCGCCTTCTTCGCCGCGGCAAGGCTGATGGAGCCGCCGCGGGAAAGGGTGCTGGGACGTGACGCCCGGCCGCTGGTGGTGACACTCGGCACCATCCTCGCGTTTTTGTTGATGAACATCGAAATCGCCGACTACTTCACTCCGGAAGGTCAACGGTCGCTGACCTTCCGCTTTGGCGGCAACTTCGCCCGTGACATGAGCTACACCATCGGCTGGGCGCTCTTCGCCTTCGTTCTGCTGGTGGTGGGCATCCTGCG
>DNDP01000484.1:0-300 GCA_003484235.1 Verrucomicrobiales bacterium | reverse complement strand
CTTCATGTAATCGCGGGCGTGGCCCAGTTCGTCCATCATGCCGGTGGAGAGCGGCGGGCGCGACCGTCTGAGGATCGTGCTCGATGACCGGCGCAGCGAACCGGTCGCGGTGACGCAGATCACGATTCACGGCAAGCCCCGGGAGAACGTTCCCACCGAGCAAGCGTCGGTTGAGATCATCGAACGCCTGGAGCTGCCGGGCGAAACCCGGGTTGTCTTCGAGATTGGCGCTGCGCGTCGTCATCTATCGTGGCTCGAGTTCACGGTGGCGGACGCCGTGTTCGAGCGCCCGGTGCGGCT
>DNDP01000351.1:5807-7036 GCA_003484235.1 Verrucomicrobiales bacterium | reverse complement strand
CCGCATGCAGACCAGCGTGCCCGAACTCACCGACCTGGGCGGGGAGGATTCCCGGACGCTCGCATTGTACGGGATCGCCGACGAGCGCCAGTCGTTTGCCCGCAACTGCCTGCTCGCGCGCCGCCTGATCGAACGCGACGTCCGCGTCGTGGAACTCTACGACGCCGACTGGGATCATCACTCGAACCTGGCCGAACGGTTGCCGGCGAAGTGCCGCGAAGTGGACCAGCCGCTGGCCGCCTTGATCACCGATCTGAAGCAGCGCGGATTGCTGGAGGACACGCTGGTCATCTGGGGAAGCGAATTCGGCCGCACGCCGATGCAACAGGTCGATTCCGGCGCCGGAAACATGACCAAGCCGGGCCGCGATCATCACAAGGAGGCGTTCACCGTCTGGCTCGCTGGCGGCGGAGTGAAACGTGGCTTCTCATTCGGGGCAACCGACGAATTTGGCTACGCGGTGGTGGATCGACCGGTCCATGTGCACGACCTCAACGCCACCGTGCTGCACCTGCTCGGCATCGACCACGAACGGCTGACCTTCCGCTTTCAGGGACGCGAATACCGCCTCACGGACGTCCACGGTCACGTCATTCGCGAAATCCTCATGTGACGCCGGCAACCCTCGGTGCCCAGTGGACTCATGAGCGCGCCAAGGTCGCCGGAATCTTCCCGGGCAACGCCTGCCGACACGTCTCGCTCATGCACATCGCGCACGCTTCGCGCCCGCCGAACCGTTGCCGCGCTGGGCGTGGTGCGAACTTGAGGTGATTGCCCAAGCCTCCGCGACCGGGATATCCGGCCGGCGGTCACCGGGAGCTGTCCCAAGACTCGGGTGAGAATGGGTGGACTGTCGACTCACCTGCTGGAACCACGCCGTTCGCCCTCCTGCTGTGGTTCAAGCAAGATCATTGAGCGAATGCTGAGCCGGCAGATCGTTGGTGGCATGTCAGCCAAGACGCACATCCGTGGGAGACGGCGGTGGATTTCCTACGGCAGAGTGAAGCGGTAAAAGCGCTGGGCAAGGTTGGCGGCTTCGGGATCAATGAAGTTCAACGCGCCGGTGCCGGGGTTGGCGGTGAGGTTGGTCAACAGCAGCCACATGCCGGCAGCGACGTCGTTGCGATACTCCACGTCGTAGGCAAGGCTGGGCGTACCCTCGGCGGTAATCTGGAAAAACCCGTCCGGCAGCATGGACAGTCCGGTGACCTTGGGCTGCATCGGGACGG
>DNDP01000351.1:0-5531 GCA_003484235.1 Verrucomicrobiales bacterium | reverse complement strand
CGCCCGGCTGCCGGGACGGCGAAGCCGCCCTCGGCGAGGCCGGTGAAGTTGCCGGTGTTGGAGCCGGCGTCGGTGGCCTTGACGACGGTGTAACGGTTGCTGACCGCGCCGTAGCCGCTGGGCAGGAGCTCGAGCTGGCCGCCGGTCAGGGCGATGGATCCGCTGACCTCGACCTGGTCGAGGTTGACGCCGGCATTGGTGCCGGTGAACTCGATGGAGAGGATGGCGTTCGAGGCGAGCGTGAGGGAGGCGGCGGTGAGCTTGCCGTGGCTTTGGCTGTTGGTTCCGGGGCCGGGTGCGATGCGGGCGAAGTTGCCGGCGGCGGCGAGCGGTCCGACGGCGCCGGTGCCGCGCAGGGTGCCGCCGGCGTTGACCTGAACGGGACCGGCCAGCGAGCCGTTGACGATGAGGCTGCCGGAGTTGACCAGCGTCCTGCCGGTGTCGGTGTTGGCGCCGGCCAGGGTGAGCGCACCGGTGCCCAGCTTGATGATGTTGGTGGCGCTGGAGCCTTTGATGGTGCCGGAGAAGGTCGTGTCCACGTTGTTGGCTCCGACAAAGATCATGCCGTTGCCGGCAGTCCAGAGGTCGCCTCCTCCCGCCAGCGAGCCGAGGTGGTTGACCTGGCCGAGCATGTCCACCAGCGTGCCGGAATCGATTTCCAGCGCGCCAAGGCTGCCATTGCCAAGCAGCAGACTGCCGCCTTGGACCCACACGCTACCAGCCAGGGAGTGATCTTGAAACCGTTGCGATCCGGCACCCTGTTTCATGAGGTTGATCGCGCCCGAGGACCCGGTAACGGTTCCGAAGAATTGACTGAAGTCAGCGGAAGAGTTGCTGATGGTGAGGCTGCCCGTGCCGATCAGCACCTGCCCATCGTTTCCAGTCAGGCCGCGGACCGTCGTCGCGTGACCGTTGAGGTCGAGCGTTCCGGCGATGCGGGTTTCCACCAGGGTGTGCGCTGGAATCTGGCCGGGGGCATCAAGAATGACGGTGGAGCTTGCGAAGCTACTTGATCCGATCACCAGGTCACTACCAAGGGCGGGAACCCCGGCAGGTTTGGCCAGACGCACCGTGCCCGAACGCGCCTCCAGGCGGCTGAAGGAGTTCGACAAGGTCCCGGCCAGCATGAGAGTGCCTGGGCCGCTGGACCACAGTTGGCCGGGACCGGAGATCGGGCCGCTGAGAACGAGCCGGGTGTCCAGTTCATACATCGCGAACGAAGCGACGACGTGCTGAAGAATCACCGGACCGTTCCAGGTGTTGGTTCCGGGCGAGAGCACCCGCACTGCAACACCGGTAACGCCCGGCACCCCGGCATCCAGAACGGTGAGGGATTCGTTTTCAATGACCGAGCCGTTCGGAAGGTCCAGATATATGAAGGCGTTGTTCGAAACGGTGGTTCCCATGGCGCTGCCGCCCAGCCCATGTGGATGCAGAATCCGCAGTTCGCTGTCCAAGCCCGCAGCGTGGACAGGTCCGGTAAACGAGTTGGAATTCATCAGCCACACCCAGCATCCGTTGATGTTCAATCCGGCACCGGGGCCAGACTCGCGAATAGGCCCGAAGAATTTCAACTCAGCCTGACTGGCGCTGTCGGTGAGCGTGAAGTCATGTGTGCCCGGCGAAAGCTGCACGGTTGGGTAAAACTCGCAAAATGCGCCTTGGGCCCCGATGTTTCCCAGCAGAGTCAACGTCCCGCTCGTGCCTTCGAGAATGGCACTGGTTTGGAGATCGAGGTGCGTCAGAGTCTCAGTGTGGCCCGAGAGGTTGGCCGTGATGATGGACGGAAGCGCATACCTCGTTGCAAGAGTGGCGCCGTTGGCAATCTGCTCGCTGGCACCCCATTCCAGCCGGCCGCCGGAACTCACGGTCAGGTTGGCGGCGGCCTGCACGCCACTGGGTTTCTGCAGCCTGAGCGTGCCGCCGGAAACCGTGGTCTGGCCGGTGTGGGTGTTGGCGTCGGTGCCCCCGAGGATGAGAGTGCCGGGGCCGCCTTTCTCGAGGGCGCCGGCACCGGTGATGACGCTGTTCAACGTGAGCATGCCATTAGTGTTGAGCACTTTTACCAGCAGGGGGACTTGCGGAATGGCCAGATTCAGCGGAGCGCTCCAGGTGTTTGTGACGGACCCGACGACCGCGATCTGCGCATTCGTCTCAGTGCCGAAGATGTCGTCGATCACCAGGGATTCAGCGACGACCTCGCTGCCATTGGGGAGTTCCAACCACAGCGTGCCACCCTCGTTGATCTGCGTGCCCTGCGCCGCGGTGCCCAAGCCCTGCGGATGTCGGATGGCCAGGTTGCCGGTAACGTCGGTGAAGCCGGAATAGCCGTTGGACTGCATGAAGCGCACCATTCCTGCGCCCTGCACCGAGAGGCCGCCGTTGCCGTTGATCGATCCATCGAGGGTCAACTGGGTCCCGGAAAGGGAGCTCGGGACAAAGAGGGATCCATTCGTGAGCGCAACGGGTCCGGTCCATGCGTTGCTGCCGCGGGCATTCAGGTAAAGATTTCCAACGCAGGTCAACGTCTCCCCGGTCACGACCATGGTTGGGTGTGCCAGTTCGATCGCCGCGCCGTAGCCCGGAGCTGGCGTCGCGAATACCCCGCCGCCGGGCGCTCCGAATGCAAAGGAGTTGGACGCGTAGCAGCTGCCGGAGACGTTTACCGGACCGGAGAAGGAGTTCGAACGCAACAGCCACATGGTGCCGGACGTCTGGTTGAGCCCGCCCACGCCGGCGCCGTCGCTGATCACGCAATCAAACACCACGGCGTCACCGTTGGTGCTGGCGACATTGCGAGTGGCGCCTCCGAGCGAGAGACGTCCGCGGATGATTGCGTCCGCGTTGCCGTTCGTGGAATAGGGCGGTCCGGAATAGATGTTGCCCAGCAAGGTGAGCGTTCCTGTGCCGGTGTCCAGGGTCTGGCCTGATCCGATGTTCAGGCCGCCAATGGTTTCGTCGCGATTGATCAGGTTGACTATCGCGCCGCTGTAGAGCGAGAGGATGCCGGCGTTGTCGATCAGTTCGTTGGCGGCAAGCCGCAGTTCCGCGCCATTGGTCACGGTCACCGAGGCGATGGAGCGGACGTTGGCGGGCTTGTTCAGGTGGATCCGGCCCCTCGCCACGGTGGACGCGCCGGTAAACGTGTTCGTGGTGTTGCCGGCAATCATCAGTTCACCGTCACCGATTTTTCGCAATCCGCCCAGGCCACTGACAACGCCGTTGAGGAGGAGTTGATAGCCGGCCACGGGCACGTCCACCGTGGCTTCGCCTCCGGGCAGGCTCATGTTTCCGAAAACGCTGACCACTCCGCTGGCGATGCCCACGGTGCTGTTGTTGGAAAGAACCAGCGATTCGCTCGTGGTGATGCCCCCGCCCAAGGTGAGCGTCGCGCCGGAGGCCACGGTGGTGTTGCCCGCCGCCGTGCCGAGGGACGCGGCCAGTTCGGCGCGCAAGGCGCCTTCCAGCACATTGATCGCCCCGGGATTGTTGCCGCCGCCCTTGAGCCAGAGCGTGCCCGGGCCGGTTTTGTTCAGCGTCGTGGTGGTGCCGTTCTCCACGATGTCGGCGTCAATCGAGCAGGTGTTGCCCGACACGGAGATCGTGCAGGCAGCGCCGTGGAGCTCAAGTTTGCCGAGGAGCGTGGGGGATTCGTAGGTCAGGCCGCCGACGAAGCGCGGCGAAAGATTCAGGCTGCCGTTGATGCCCAGCGTGCCGGTGCCGGCGTCGACGATGCCCGAGAGCATGTTCACGGAATACACCTGGTCGCTGAAACCGTTCATCACCAGCGCGCCCGAGGGCTGGATCGAAACCGTCGCCCCGTCCGAGATCTGGTCGTTTGCGTGGAGGAACAGCTGCGTCTGGTCCGACACGTTGGTGCTGCCGATGCTGATGCTGTTGCCGTTGTAAGGGGAAGCCCCGCCCGACTTTTGGAAATGCACCTCACCGGAGTTCACGGCCAGCGCGCCGCTCAGGGGATTGGAGGCGGTGCCGCGGATGTAGAGTTCTCCGGCACCGCTCTGGATGAGGCCGTTGGTGCCGCTCAACATCCCCGAGAGGACCAGCGTGTCGCCTGTCCCGACGGTGATCGCGGCCACGGAGACGAAACTGAGGGGGGATTCGATGGTGTTGGACCCGCCGGTACAGAGGATGTTGATGAGGTTGGGTTGGACAGTGATCGTGCTGGCGCCGCGGACCACGTAGTTGCCGCCCGGGAAGTTGAACGCCGCGACTTTCAGCGCCCCGATGTCATTGGTGACGGTGGTGCGCGCCACGCCCACCGGGAACACCAGAGTATTGGTTTCGGCCAGGGTGGGCACGCCCCCGGCGGACCAGTTGCCGGGATTGCTGAAGAGCCCGTTGACCGCACCGCTCCAGGTATGCGAGGCGGCGTGGAGTTCGGTCGCAGCGACCAGATGAATGGCCAACAACCCCGGCAGGATGAATGCGGTATGGCAGCTGGCGAGTCTCGGCTTGTTCATGCCCAGCTTTTACCCGGCATGACTTGCCGCATCCATACGACCATGGTCGTACTGCGGCGGCAGCGCGGTGGGGACAGGCTTCTGCCCGAAGCGAAACGGCACGCGGCCAGATTGCAGTTTCAACGGGCTGCCGGTTCCGCCAATCTGAAACCACACGATGCACCGGTTGTTCGAAGCACCTGCCACCACGCTGGCCGTCCTTGCATGCCTGGCAGGCACTCTCGGGCTCCCCGCGGCTGAGGCCGGCAGGACGGGCGCGCCGCTGGAGACCTTGACCAACGTGCAGGCAGTGCTGGCGTTGGGCGCGGAGGGCGGGCGTCTGCGGGCGCCGGTGCGGCTGGAGGTGGTGGTCACGTATGTGCGCTCGGTTGCCCAGTCGTTTTATGCGGAAGATTCGAATGGCGCGGTACTGGTGCACTGTCTCGATTCCCGTTACCGGCCAGTGCAGGGGCAGAGAATCGCCATCGACGGTTTCACAGCGGGAACCCGGCTCGGCGCCGTGGTGGAGGCCGTGAACGTGCGCGTGCTGGGCACGGCCCCGCTGCCACCGCACAAACTCACGACGGCCGAAGCCCTGGCCACGGGCCGGGATTTCGGCCGCCGGGTGGCGCTGCGGGGCCGGGTCCGCGACCTGCGCGTCATCCCCGGCCGGATGGAGTTGTTGTTGAACGATGGCACGCACCATTTCTTCGCGCTGGTGCGGCATTCCGAGATGACGCTTCCCATCGGCTGGATCGACGCCCAGTTGGAAGTGCGCGGCGTGGGAATGCCGACGGCCGAGGTCACCAGCGGAACCAGTGGCCCGGTGGTTTATCCACTCGGAACGAACGACCTGACCGTGCTGTCGCCGGGGTTGACCAATGTCTTTGATGCCCCGCCTTTGATCCGGCCGGTCGGGCGGTCCGACGCCCGCTTGCGCGCGTCGGGCGTGGTGACGTTCAAGTCGGCGGAGCAGATTTTCATCGAGACGCCGGACGGCCCACTCGGCGGCAGCCTGTTGGCGCCCATCCATCAGGATTATCCCAACAGCCTGAGCTTCGATCATTCGCA
>DNDP01000350.1:16868-31552 GCA_003484235.1 Verrucomicrobiales bacterium | reverse complement strand
TCGGCCAGCAGCTTCGAACGGCGCTCGTTGCGCTCCTGCTCGATGAGCTCGCGGCGGGAGAGGACGACGTTCTGGCGGTCCTGGTTGATCTTCACGACCTTGAACTCGTAGGAGTTGCCGACGTAGGTGGTGAGGACCTTGGGCGGGGTGATGTCGATCTGCGAGGCGGGCAGGAAGGCCTCGACGCCGATGTTGACGAGCAGGCCGCCCTTGACGACCGCCTTGACGCGGCCGGTGACGGTGGAGCCTTCGGCGGCGATGTTGAGGATCTTGTCCCAGTTCTGCTTGAACTCGGCCTTCTCCTTGGAAAGCACGACCATGCCGTCGCGGTCTTCGAGCCGCTCGATCAGCACGGGGAACTCATCACCGACCTTGACCTCCTTGATGTCGTCGAACTCGTTGGCCTGGATCGAACCTTCGGACTTGTAGCCGATGTCCACGAGGACTTCCTTGGGCCGGACTTCGATGACGGTGCCGGTCACGATTTCGCCAGGAGCAAAGCTCAGATCGCTCTGCTTCATGGCCTCTTCCATGGTTAGCATAATACTTTTTGGGGACGGACGGGGAGACTTGCGCGAACTGCGCTGGAAGCCTCCATTGCCTGACTCGGACGTTGCCTGTGCAACGGAGGGTTAAGGGTCAGGTTATTGGTTGACTGTCGTTTCTCAGCCTCAATGGGCAGCCGCACACGCGGCGCCCGGGCGAGGGGTGAAAGTAGTCAAGCCAACGGTCGTGGCAAGGCCAATTTTCGGGAATTTCCCGGCGAAACTGTCGGAGAATCCCTGAACCGGCCGCTCCCGCGGAGGCCATCGTCCGCCGGGGCCGGCTCAAACCCGCCCGAGCTTCTGCTCGACGAGGCACCAGATCGCGAGTTCAACCTCCTCCACCGGTCCGCCCGCTTCCACCACCTTCACTCGGCCCGATTCGGTGCGGGCAATCTCCCGAAACCCCGTTTCAACCCGCCGGAAGAATTCCCGGTCCGCCTCCTCGAACCGATCCCTCGGTTGCGGGGCAGTTTCCGCGCGCCCGGCCCGGCGGGCTTCGCTGACCTCCACCGGCACATGCAGGAACAGGGTCAAATCCGGACGGGTTCCACCCACCGCAAAATCGATGATGGTGCGAACCTGATAGAGGTCGAGCTGCCGTCCGTAGCCCTGATAGGCAGTCGTCGAATCGTAGAAGCGGTCACAGAGGACGATCTTCCCAGCCGCCAGCGCCGGATGAATCACCTCGCGGACCAGCTGGGCGCGGCTGGCGCACATCAGCAGCAGTTCCGCCTCGGAGGTCATCGCGCGATTGGCCTCGCTGTGCTTGAGCAGGTGCCGGATCTCCTCACCGACCGGAGTGCCGCCCGGTTCGCGCAGTTCCACCACGTCGTGGCCCCGGGACTTCAGGCGTTCGGCGAGACGCCGGAGCTGCGTGGATTTTCCGCCGCCCTCCGTGCCTTCAAACGTGATCAGCAGGCCGGGCATCACTGGTTCACCGGCAGGCGCCGGGGATTCAGCTCCGGCTGGTTGCCGGGAAAGCTCTGCGGATTCGGATAACGACGGGTCAGCCAGTGGGCCAGAGAAACCACCTGCGCATCGTTCAACGGGCCACCCGCCTCCTGGGCAAAGGCGGGCATCAGGGTCCCCTCCTTGCCGTGCGCGATCCAGCGCTTCCAGTACTCGAAGTCCCGCACCTCCCGCGCAATGTTCAGGTCCGGCACCATCTCGTTGCGATGGGTGCTGTCGTGGCAGATCGAACATGCGGCGGTGTAGAGTTCGCCGCCCGACTTGCCGGCCGACGGCGCCGCGTGGCAGCTGGCGCATTCCCCCTTGAACACGGCCTGACGATCGGCCCGCGCCAGCGCCAGGTTCCGCTGCCGCTGGTCCTCCGTCATGGTCGAGGGATCGGGAAGAATTCCCCGCACATAGATGGTCTTGTTTCCCTTGTCGGTCGCGATCATGACCGACTTGGTGATCGAACCGGTCTTGCCGCGGAGATCCATCTTGATGCCAAACGATCCATGATCCCCGGCCGCCAGGGTCCAGGGCATGGGGGGGAGGTTGGCTGTGGTGCAGCCACAGGAAGTGCGGACGGCGCTGACCACGACCGGCTCGGCAGAGACATTGGTGACCGCAAATGTGAAATCCAGATCGAACTGGTCCGGCGCGGCCTTGATCTCCTTCACCTCCTGATCAAAGAGCAGGTTCGTCAGGGTTCCGGCAGGATTCGGATTCACCGGCAGCACCCGCGGCACCCGCACCGCCGGTCGGAAGGGCTGGGTCACGGCATCCGCCGGCTGTATCTCCCGCGCGGGCGGCGTGGGCGGCGCCGGCAGCGTGGAAGCCGGCGCCGTCGGCGACGGCGCGACCTGTGCAGTGATCGCGATGATGCCCGCTCCGAGGCAACCCGCGGCCAGCACCGTCCTCCCAAAAAGCTTCGTCGACATGCCGGCAACCATAGCCATTTCCGGTGGGTTCACAACTTTTTCAATCTGGGTCCTTTGGGGGTGTCCTCGATCACCCAGCCCCTGGCCTTGAGCTCGTCGCGGATGGCGTCGGACCGTTTAAAGTCCTTCGCCTTGCGGGCCGCCTGGCGTTCCTCCAGCAGTGCAGAAAGCTCGGGCGGAACCTGGCTTTCCTCGCAGAGCGCACCGATGCCGAGCACCCGGTCCACCGCTTCCCAGCCAGCCAATGCCGACGCAGCCTCCGCCGCCGAAAGCTCGCCACCGGCAAGCCGACGATTCGTCTCCCGCACCCACTCGAACACCGCCCCCCACGCGGCGGAGACGTTCAGATCCTCGTCCATGGCGGTGCTGAAACGGCCGATGAGTTCATCCGCGGAACCTGTGCTTGTCCCGTCCTGCCGGCTGCCGGCCAACTCGCGCAGCTTTGCGACACATTCGTCGATGCGCGCCAACGCAGACTTCGCGCCCGTCAGGCCGTCGAGCGTGAAGTTGAACGTCTCGCGGTAGTGCGCGCTCAGCAGCAGATAACGGATTTCCCGGCCACTGAATCCCTTGGCCAACAGGTCCCGCAGCGTGAAGAAGTTCCCCAACGACTTGCTCATCTTCTTCCCCTCAACGAGAAGGTGCGCACCGTGCATCCAGTATTTCACGAACGGCTTGCCGGTGGCGCCTTCGCTCTGGGCGATCTCATCCTCGTGGTGCGGGAATACGAGATCCTCGCCGCCCAGATGCAGGTCAAAGGTCTCGCCCAGCAGTTTCATGCTCATGGCGGAACACTCGATGTGCCAGCCGGGCCTTCCCTGCCCCCACGGACTGTCCCAGTACACCTCGCCGTCCTCCGGCACGCGCGCCTTCCACAGCGCGAAGTCGGCCACGGATTCCTTCTCATACTCGTCGCTGCTGACGCGGTCGCCGACTCGCATCTCCTCGAAGTTGAGCTTCTGCAGCTGGCCGTAGGTGCAGCCGCAGCCGCGATACTTCTCGATGCTGAAATAGATCGACCGGTCCGGCGCCTGGTAGGCGACGCCCCGTTCCATCAGTCGGCCGATCAGCGCGATCATCTCGGAGATGAAGGCGGTCGCGCGGGGAATCTGGTGCGGGCGCAGGCAGCCGAGCGTGTCGAGGTCTTCGAGGAAGGCGTTTTCCCGTTCGCGCGTGAAATCCGCCAGTTTCACCCCCTGCTCGCGGACGCGCTTGATGATCTTGTCCTCCACGTCCGTGATGTTCATCACGTGATTCACCCGGAATCCGCGGAACTCGAGATACCGCCGGACCAGATCGGCGAAGACGAACGTGCGGAAGTTCCCGATGTGCGCAAAATCGTGCACGGTCGGTCCGCAGCAATACATGCCGACCGCCTGGCCGTCCGGGTCAAGCGGCTGGAAGTCCTGCAGGGTGCGGGAGAGCGTGTTGTAAACGCGGAGCGCCATAAGCAAAGGCCCCGGAGGTTAGGGAAGGCCGGAGCGGTTGCCAATGGGCAAGTGCAGGGCTATGGCAGCGCCTTCAAGCGGAACAGCGTGGCCGGATTCGTCGGCGCAAGCAGCCGGTAAATTCCGCTGTTGCTCGTCGAACGGTACCAGTCCACAAGCGTCCGCCAGTCGATGACGTTGGTGCTAGATTCGAGCCGATAGATGCGACCGTTGGCGGTCGGCCAGTTCAGTTCGAGGACGTTGTTGGAACTCATGAGCGGCATGCCCAGCATCAACAACGAGGCCGCGTTGGTTGGATTCGTTCCCGCCAGGAACTCGTCCCCGTCGGATGCGCCGTCACCGTCTGAATCGATGTCAAATGCATGGTTCGGGTTCACGTTGCCGAAGTACTGCTGCTCAAAGCTGTCCGAGATGCCGTTGCCGTTTGAATCCACCATCGTGTAGTTGCCGGTCACCTCGACAACGCTGCCCGACTGGAGCGTGATGTCCTGCGAGGACGGCGTCTGGTAGTGGGGCACGGCCACCCAGGAAACCGAATAATCGCCGGGGGGCGCGTTCGTGTCATGAAAGTACCACGGCTGGCGGGTGCGGTTGATCGGGCCGCTGAGGTTGAACTGCGCCTGCGCGAGATTGTTGGTGATGACCAGGGTTCCCGGCGTGATCTGCTCGACCGTCACCGAGACATCGTCGATCATCCAGCCGCGCCTGCGGCTGTTCTCAATGGTGAAATAGGCGTAGTACCACACCATGTACACCACCTTGCCCAAATGCGGCGAGAGGTCGATCTCCTGTTCCTCCCAGCCGAAGGACGACCAGTCGAAATACTCGGCAACGACGATCGGCGCGGAGGCCGAGTTGGTGATCAGCATCAGCTGCCCAAACTCGATTACGATGCTGTCGCCACGGTCGATGAAGTCGTAGTCGTGCCAGAACTTGAGCGTGGCACGGTTGCCGCCGTTCAGTTCGACGGGCGGGCTGATGAGGAACGATTCCACGTAGCCCACGACGTCCCCGCCCAGATTGGTGGCCCAGACGCTGGCGCCCGAGTGGGCCGAGCCGCCGCCCGCGGGGTTGGGCACGCCCCACTGCCAGAAGCCCTCGGTGTCATCCGCGCTGAACACGTCCCAGTCGTAGAGGCCCACCGCCTCCAGGTTGTCGTGCCACGGCGGCGTGAGCGGCTTCAGCGTGCGGAAGGTCAACGGCTGCCCGCCTGCGTCCGTCTGCACCGTGGTGGCGTTGCCGGCAATGTCCCGCGAGGTGATCCGGTAATAGTACGTCCGGTCGGGCTGCAGGCCGGTGAGCAGCAGCGAATGGGAGACGGTAAACCGCGGGTTGTGGGCCGTGCGATGCGTCTGTCCGCTGAAGAACGGCGATTCCCCGTACTCGACCAGCGCGTCGGTATACTCGTCCACCTCCCACTCGACGAGTGTCTCGGTGTACTGCGGATCCACAAAGATGTTCGACAGGCTGGGCGGAACCGTGTCGATCGTCGCGAAAGTGGTTCGATTGGCGCCAAAGGAGGCATCCAGATAGCGGGCGCTGATGACGTCCGAATCGGCCACCGGCAGACGGCCGGGAGCGGCGGGCTCCGTCGCCGCAACCAGGGTGAGCGTTCCGCGGAACAGACCCGGCGTGATCGTCTCGGTCAGCGTGACATCCACACCGGCCGTGGCCCGCGAGCTGAAGAACTTGACCGTCGCCGTCTCGAGCCCCTCCAGATCCGAATCGGCCACCTCAACGATGACGTTGTCGGGAATCGTGTACTCGAAGTTGTCCAGGGCGATCGAGCCGAGCCCGTTCAATCCGGGCGCCAGAAAGCGCAGGGCGTTGCCCATCACCGCCGAACGGCCGCTGGCGGTTCCATCCAGCGGGATGGTATCGATCGGGAATGACATGAAAACCACCCTGCCGGGGCTGTCCAGACCCGTGCGCGGAAACCGGATGGCGCAGGTCTTGTCGCTCGGTTCGTAAAAAATCGACACGGCGTTCGTCGTGGGCGTGAAGGTGTCCGAGAAATCGGGTCCGAGGATGAGCACCTCGAAGTCGAGCACCGGGTAGGCCGAATAGTCCAGCCACGCGAAGACGCCGCCGGACACCGGATCAAAGTCCTCGCCAACGATGCTGGGCACCCGGTAGTCCTCGTCGCAGTCGGAGCACGGCTCGCCGAATGGATCGGTGTTGGGCAGGAAGCCATCGACCTGCAGCACGTTGGTCCGGAACTGGGACGGTCCCAGCCGGCTGATCAGCTCCATGGAACTGACCAGCAGCCCGCCGCCGCCATTGAGATAGGCGGTCAAAATCCCCTGCTCGTTCGCGTTGATCGTGTCGCCGCTGTAAAGGCTGTCGTTCAGCCGCCAGATCACCACCCGGTACGGGCTCAGCACGTCGAGTGAAGGAGGGCCGAGGGATTCCTTGTCCCAAATCTGATAGGTGACGCCCGTGTCGTTCAGCGCGTCCGTGTAGCTCGAAAGCGGGATTGGAATCGTCTCGGCATCGGGAGGGTCGGGCGTGTAGGCGTTGACCAGCAGCACGGTGGCCGGCGGGATGGCCACGAAGGTGATGTAGTTGCCGGCGTTGTCATAGACGGCGGTGTTGCCGGCGATGTCCGTCAGCTCGATGGCGGCGCGGTAGGTTTCACCGGGAACCAGGTTTTTCAACTCCACCTCGTGCTCGAACCGGAACGCCACCGTCATCGCGACCTGGGTCGGGGGAATGTTGGTGCCGTAGAACACCCGCGCCGTGGTCTGCTCGTCTGAGTGCACGCGGACGAACGTCCGTCCGAAGCGATTGGTCACGCCGGTCAGCGGAAACTGCGGCGGCTGGAAATCGCCAAATGCGCGGGCGATGACCTGTTCGCTCCTCGACTCGTCGAAGTAGCGCGCCTGAATCAAATCACCGTCGGCGAGTTGCAACAAGCCATCGCCGGGGACCGCCGGCGCCGTGGCGGTGGCCACCGTCCCGGTGAAGACGCCGGGTGAACCGGTGTTGAGCAGGTTGATCGTGAAGCCGCCCGCTTCCGTGGAGCTGCTGACGGTGACCGCCTGCGAATTCTGCGTCGTCTGGTCGAAGTCGAACAGCTTGAGGCGGATCTCGCTCGGCGCGCGATAGGCCGAGCGGTCCATGAACAGCACGGCCGCATCCGGCGCCGGCAGCTCGGCGGACACGACGAGCGCGAAGTCCTGGTCGAGCTCCAGGGTGTCGATACGCGCGTCCTCGACCACGTTCCGGGCGATCACGCGGACCAGCCATTCGCCCTGCGCCGGATCGTCGATGTAGATGCCCTCGACGTTGTTGATCCGGTCGGCGGCTCCCTGCTCCGGCACGGAAAGTCCGTCGATGTCGAAGACATTGCCGCGATACCGCTTGCCGTCGGGCGCGATGACCTCGAGGTCGAGATCGTTCACCAGTGCGGGGATTGCCGCCGGCAGGCCCGGCACATCGGTGTAGGTGAGCGTCACGACCAGCGGCTCCGAGGAACCCACGAGCACGGCGCGCCGCTCGAATACCTGGCCCGGCCCCAGCAGCTGGGTCTGGTCGATGAAATCACGGCGCGCGCTGAAGTTGATCAGGCTTGGCAGATCCAAGCGCCCCCAGCCCTCGTCCATGTTCGGCGTCGCCGGCGTGCCGAAGCTGTTGTCCATGTCCCAGGCGGAGTTGATGAACGCCGCCTTCACCATGGCCGGCGAGGGCGTCACGGCAAAAAGCTCGCGGTAGAACTGCACGAACGCCGCGGCCGCGCCCGAGACATGCGGCCCTGCCTGGCTGGTGCCGCCCTGATACTGATACAGCGGCGAGATGCCGGCCCAGGCGTTCTGGTCGGTGGCCGAGGCCGACTGCAGCGACGCGATCCAGGTGCCCGGCGCCACCAGGTCGGGTTTGATCCGGCCGTCCTCACACGGGCCGCGACTGGAAAAATCCGCCATGGCGTCGATCCCGTCGGCATAGATGAAAAAGTCGATGCGATCGTTCTGCGAGGCGCCGGTGGCAATGACGTTCTTGGCGACGGCCGGGCTGTTGATCGATCCCGACACGGGGCCGGCGTTGCCCGCCGAGAATTCCAGGATGTAGGGCTGGTCACCCGGAGTTTCGAAATCGGCATCCCTCACCAGCGCATCGAACTCCGCGGCCGAGATGTCATACCGTCCGCGGGTGTCGTCGCCCCAGCTGTTCGAGCCGATGTCCGCACCGGACCGCACTGCGTCGCGGGTCAGCTGCTCGAAAGATTCCGGCGGTTGGTAGAGGCCGACGCCGTCGAAGATGCGCTGCGCCACAATGAGGGCATCCGGCGCGACTCCCAGCCCATACAACGCCCCGTACTCATCCTGTTCCTTGGTGAAGCCGTTGCCGGCCACGATCCCCGTCACGTGCGTGCCGTGCGCGTGCTCGTCCGCGGCATCAAACAGGTCCCCGTAGAAGTGAAAATCCACCACGCGCCCAAACAGGTCCGGATGCATCGTGCCGGCGTCGCCGTTGTTGAGACCGCTGTCCGCCACGGCGACCGTCACCCCGTCGCCGGTGTAGCCCAGTTGCTGGACGTCGGAGAGGTGATTGTCGCCAAAGCTGCTGACAAACCCGCCGCCGACGATCTTGGTGGAGACCTCGTCGCTCAGTTTCATGTTCGCCGGGCCTTCCACCCAGAGCACGGCCGGTGATTCGAGCAACGCCGTCAACTGTTGGGGCGGCACCTCGCCCTGGAGGACATCTCCAAAACGGTTGCGGGAAAGCCCGCGAAGCGTGCCCAGCCGGCGATACAGTTCCGCACGTTCGCGCAGCGTGGCATCCGGAGACAACATCACCCGCACCCCAAGCGATGAACGGCCGGGATTGGCGCGGAGCTGATCCGTCACGCCGGAATGGATCTTGTGGTTCGCTTGGTATTCGCCGACCCAGTGGACAAACGGCCGGCTGCGGATCGCGGAAAGGGGCACTCCCTCCACGCGGGCGATGAAGGTGTCGTCGGGCACATAGCGCAGCAGCCGCACTCCCATGTCGGCGAGCTGCTGTCGCCAGGCCCCCTGCACGGGGCCGGTGAACTGGACGAGGAACAGGCCGGAGGCGGGAGGAAGCAGCGCCTGAGTCCGCGGCTGGGCCGGTGAAGGCTCATTGGTGATTGCTCCGTTCCGGAGCCGGACAATCTTGGGCTGCGCCGAAATCGAGCCGGCGAAAAGGAAACAGGTGAGAACGAGAGTGAGGCCAGACAATGCCCGCGATACAACTTTTCTGGTGTACACGGTCGCAAGCTACACCACGCCCCCTGCGGGAACAAGGGGCTGCATTCGACGGAATC
The DNA here is from genome assembly GCA_003484235.1 of Verrucomicrobiales bacterium. GTDB lineage: Bacteria > Verrucomicrobiota > Verrucomicrobiia > Limisphaerales > RI-55 > RI-55. The sequence continues at coordinate 22,383 of DNDP01000350.1, read as the reverse complement.
CCCCCGGCCGATCCTGCACCGCGGTTGCTATGGCAGGACGGCTTCCACCAGCAGCGGCAGGTGATCGGACGCTTCGGTCACCAGCACCTCGGCCCGGATGATCCGCCAGCCGGAGTCCCTGTCGAAATAGATGTAGTCGATCCGCTTGTCGGGATTGGTGCTGGAATAAGTGAATCCATCACCGTTCCCGGCCGCCTCCCAGGCATCGATGAAACCCGACTTCATCATGCCGTGCACTTCACCGCCCGGCCGGTCATTGAAATCACCGGCGACAATCACCGGCAATCCGGCGAACCGCTCGCGAGCCGCCTTGATCTCCGGCACGTTGCTCAGCCGTTCGACGGGATCGGACCGATAATCCAGATGAGTCGCCATGAAGACCAGTTCCCGACCGGAGGGGTGTCGCACCGTCGCCTGCAGCAGCCCCCGCTGTTCCCCAGGACGCAGCATGCGGTAGTGGAGGTTGGTGGAGGATACGACGGGAAAGCGTGAGAGGATGGCGTTTCCGTAGTCGCCACCCTGGTATTCGATGTTGCGGCTGAAGATGACCTCCATGCCGGTCGCCTTGGCCAGTTCCGCCGGCAGATCCCGCCCCTGGGTCCGGGCCACACCGCGGTCCACCTCCTGCAGCGCCACCAGATCGGGCGCATGTGCAGTGATCAATGCGGCGATCCGCTCCAGATCGAGCCGCCCGTCCATGCCTTCGCCATGATGGATGTTGTAGGAGAGCACCCGCAGTTTCACGGGCGTGCTCCCGTCATCCCGATGAGCGCAACCCGACGAAACAAGCAGCGCAAACGCGAGCAGCCACCCCATCGCCGCCACTGACCGGATGTTCATTTTCATTGGATCAATGCCATTGACCTCTTGAGCGCCACGCCCACCTGTTCGGCGGCCGCCTCGACGGAACCTTCGCGCAACGGGGCGAAGAACGGCTCGGCCATGACCGGTCCGGCAAAGCCCGTGGCGGCCACGGACGTGAGGAATTCCTTCAACGGCAGCACCCCGGTGGTGGCCGGGAGACGCCGTTGGCCGTCGAGCTGTTGCTCCCGCGCGATGCCCTCCGGCGCGTCATTCAATTCCACCGACACGATCTGTGACGGCTTCAAGCCCTTCAGATCGCCCGTGCTCTCGCCCGATGTCCACCAGTGCCACGAGTCAAGGATCAGCCCGAGATTGTCGGCGCCGGTTTCGGCGATGAGTTCCAGCACCTCGGCGGAAGTGTGGACGAAAGGGTGTTTGCGGTTGAACCGCAGCAGCTGCGTGCCGACGTATTCGAGCCCCAGCCGGATGCCAAAAGGCGCCAGCGCGGCGCCAATCCGTTTCATCCGTTCGACGTGTTGCCGGAAATTCTGACGGTAGGTCAGCTCGCCATGCGAAGGCGACAGCCAGGTCGTCATCCGCGGAATGCCGAGCTGCTTCACCTTGGGGCCAACCGCTGCGAGCTGTTGAAGTCCTTCCGCGAACTTCACCTCCTCGCCGCGAAAATCGACCGGCAGACCACACGTGCCCCAGACGAGCCCCTTGGACGAACGCAGCTCATTGAGGTCGTCGAGTTGCCGCTCGTTCATCGCGGCGATCTGGCCGGTGTCGCCGCCGACGGACTGGAAGCCGGTGCTGGCGGCGAGTTCGATGGCCAGGCGCTGGTCACATTTCATGCCCAGCTTGGGAAAGGTGAGATCGATCTTCATTGACGAATGCGTGGCCGCCCGGGCCCGGACAACCGCAGCGCCGGGCACCACGGCGAGGGTGGTCAGGCCGGCGGCGGAGCGTTGGACAAATCGGCGGCGGTTGATCATGACGTGGGCGAACTGCGGCGACCCTAAACTCAGCCGAATGCCAGCGGCCACGAAAATCGCGTGCGGCCGACAGCCTCAGAAACCGGCTTGCCCACCCGCCGTCTTCCTTGGAACGCTGCCGCCATGGCTTGGACATTCCTCATCATCGCGGGTCTGCTCGAAATCGGCTGGGCCATCGGCCTCAAGCACACCCAAGGATTCTCGAAACTTTGGCCGAGCTTGGCAACACTGCTGGCCATGGTCGCGAGCTTCGCCCTGCTGGCGCAGGCGCTCAAGACCATCCCGGTCGGCACCGGCTACGCCGTGTGGACGGGCATCGGCGCCGCCGGCACGGCCATCATCGGGATGGTATTCCTCGGCGAATCGCGGGAGGTGCTGCGCGTCCTTTGCATCGTCTTGATCGTGGCGGGCGTGGTGGGCCTCAAGTTTGCCTCGACCGCCGGCAGTTGAACGGAGCCAGACCGCCCGAAGGCAGCTTCGCATCGGAAGGGGATATTCACTTTACAAAGGTGGGTGGCTTCCCCAAAACAGCGGCCTACGTGACCGGTCCGGTTCAATCCAAAGCGCGCGAGGCCATCCCCGTTTCCCAGCGGGAGTTTGGCTTTCGTGGGGCGGTGTCGCCCGAAACCGCGCTCAAGCGCTCGCAGGAACATCTGCTAAGGCTGCAGAAACCCGAAGGATACTGGGTGGGCGAACTGATTGTGGACGTCACGCTGGTCACCGACATGGTGGCCTTCCACTTCTGGGATGGCAGCGTTGATCCGGTGTGGCTCAAGAAGGCGGTCAAACACATCTTCGACCGGCAGCTTCCGGATGGCGGCTGGAACATCTATCCGGGCGGTCCGGCCGAGGTGAACGCCACCATCAAAGCCTACCTCGCCCTCAAGCTCGCCGGCGTGCCGGTGCACGATCCCCGGATGCTCAAGGCGCGCGCGGTCGCCCGCAGCCTGGGCGGCGTGCCGCGGATGAACACCTTCTCGAAGCTGTCGCTGGCCCTGATCGGGCTCTACCCGTGGAAATATGTGCCGACGATCCCCTGCGAGGTCGTGCTGATCGGCAAGTGGTTTCACGTGAACTTCTGGGACATGAGCAACTGGTCGCGCGCCATGCTCGTGCCGCTGGCGATCATCAACCATTTCAAGCCGACCCGGCCGGTGGGCATCGACCTGAACGAGCTGTATCCTGACGGCTTCCACGAGCGCGACCTCGCGCTGCCGAGGGATCCGAAATGGTTTACGTGGCGAAACTTCTTCCTCGATCTCGACAAGCTCCACAAGTTCGCCGAGCTCTGGGCCGGGGCCGGCATACATCCCTTCCGCAAACGTGCGCTGAAGAAATGCGAGAACTGGATGCTCGAACGGTTCGAACATTCGGAAGGTCTCGCGGCAATCTTCCCGGCGATCCTCAACTCCCTGGTGGCGCTCAAGTCGCTGGGCTACCCCGACGACCATCCCCAGGTCGTCCGCGCCCTGCACGAGCTCAAACGGCTGGAGCACGACGAGCCCGGAAACCTGCGCATCGAGCCCTGCTTCTCGCCGGTGTGGGACACCGCCATCGTCGCCATCTGCCTGGCCGAATCGGGAGTTCCCGCCGCACATCCGCAGCTGCGCAAGGCGGCGGACTGGCTCCTCGACCGCGAAATCCGGCTGCGGGGCGACTGGGTGCACAAGAACCCCGCCCCGGTCGAACCGAGCGGCTGGGTGTTTGAATTCCTGAACGACTGGAACCCGGACGTGGACGACACCGCCATGGTCCTGCTGGCGCTGCGGCTCGTGAAGGCCTCCGACTCGAAGCGCCTGGCCGAATGCATCGACCGTGCGATCAAATGGATGATCACCTTCCAGTGCAAGGACGGTGGCTGGGCGGCCTTCGACAAGGACTGCACCAAGGGCATTTTGGAGAAGGTTCCGTTTGCCGATCACAATGCGATGCTCGATCCGGAGTGCGCCGACATCACCGCCCGGATTCTCGAAATCCTGGGCAAGCTCGGTTACCCGAAGAATCATCCGCAGATCCTGCGCGGCATCGAGTACCTGAAGGCGCAGCAGGAACGCGACGGCTCGTGGTTCGGGCGCTGGGGCGTCAATTACATCTACGGCACCTGGCAGGTTCTCCGCGGCATGGAGGCCATCGGCTGGGACATGAGCGAACCCTGGCTGGTCCGCGGCCGCGACTGGCTGGAAAGCGTGCAACTGCCCGACGGTGGCTGGGGTGAAACCTGCGCCACCTATGACGACCCCGATTTCAAGGGACAGGGACCGGCCACCGCCTCGCAGACTGCCTGGGCGCTGATGGGCGTGCTCGCCTGCGGCGACCCCCACCGCGAAAGCGTCCAGCGGGGCATCGAGTATCTCTGCCGCACCCAGAACTCCGACGGTTCGTGGACCGAGGAGGCCATCACCGGCACGGGCTTTCCGAAGGTCTTCTATCTCAAGTACGACATGTACCGAAACGCCTGGCCGCTCCTGGCCCTGGCCACCTACCAGCAGGCACTCGCCCGCGCGGGCAATGGACACGCGGTCAATCGGCCCGGGCTGACGGACTCGCTTGTTCCAGCCGGAAAAATTGGACGCTGAGCCTGCGAAGCCGAGTGGGGCAATCCCCCGGGGCGGATTGAGATGATCTGGCATGGGCGCAGTCCATCCAAGAGTGGATCGGGGCAATCATCCGGGGCTTGGTTGACTTGGTGCATGACCGGTTCTGGTTTGCCTCCAGAATGTTAACAAGTCCGCCTTGTGCCGGAATTGGGCACCCGGTTTACTGGCCGGGTTCGGTGCGGATGGCAGCAGACCTCCCGGGTTCTCTCCCCCACCCAAACCCTGCCAAACATGCAAAACCGAGAACCGGTTCCCTGCTCGACCACCCGCCATCCGGATCCTGCCTTCACGCTGATCGAACTGTTGGTCGTCATCGCCATCATCGCCGTGCTTGCAGGCCTGCTGCTTCCAGCTCTGGCGAAGGCGAAGCAGAAAGCGAAGGACACCGCCTGCCTCTCCAACATGCGCCAGTGGGGCCTGGCTTTTCGCATGTATTCGGATGATTTCGAGGACTACTTTCCCTATGAGGGCGCACCGGGACACATCGGCCAGGGCTTCAATGTCGAGGCATGGTACAATGTCGTTCCCAGGTTTGCCGGCCAATCCTCCCTGCAGGATCTCTACAACCGCACGAACCCGCCCCAACCCGGCATGAACACGCTGTTCAACTGCCCGCTCGTCTCCAAGCCGCTCAAGTCACCGCCGACACCCGTCAACGCCTACTTCATGTACGGCTTCAACAACCGGATGGACCCGAACGGACCGGCGCGCTTTCGCGTCAGCCAGGTCCGCAAACCGGTGGAGACCGTCCTGTTCACCGAGAACAGTGAAGGCGCCTTTCCTTCCACCTCCGGACGGTTCACGCCGGCCCGGCACAACGGCCGTGCGAATCTTGTCTTCGTGGACGGCCATGCGGCACTGATGCATTCCAATCTTTGGATCCGCACGGCCGCCGAAGATTCGAGTTCAAACGTCGAATGGAGCAGGCCGCGGGCGGTGTACTGGTATCCCTTCGGCGGAGCTCCCAACTGAAGCCATTTCCCGCACGTTTCCCATTCCCGACAAACCCCTGCCCATGCCCATGAAAACCTGCCTCTGCCTGACGGCCGCCCTGATTGGGATCACCGTCGCCGCCCAGGGCGGCATCTCCGCCTCGCTCGGCAACATGGGCGAGGACGA
>DNDP01000350.1:16480-16699 GCA_003484235.1 Verrucomicrobiales bacterium | reverse complement strand
GTCGCCGCCCAGGGCGGCATCGTGCTCAGTGAGAACTTCACCTATGCCGATGGCCCGTTGGTTGGCAACGGCGCGTCGCCGTGGACCGGCCACAGCGGCACCGCCGGCCAGGTGGACGTGGTAGCCGGGAAGCTGAATCTGACCTTTGCCGAATCGCAGGACGTGGGTGCGCCGCTGCAAGGAGCCCCCTACACGGCGGCCGGAACAACCTCCGCCCTT
>DNDP01000350.1:12695-16347 GCA_003484235.1 Verrucomicrobiales bacterium | reverse complement strand
CCGCTGCCGGGTCTGGGCGAGCACCACGGATGCGGCACCGGGTTCGTTTCGTGTAGGGGTCGGCAATTCCTCCACGGCCACCACTGCGTCCGGTCAGGTGACCACGGATCTTGCCTTGGGGGTGGATTACAAGCTGGTGATACGGTACGAACTGGCCGCGGGCAGCAGCACCGTCTGGCTCAACCCGTCAACCGAAGCATCCCCCAGCGCGACCGCCACCGATACCCCAGGCCCGCTGCACATTACATCCTTCGCCTTCCGGCAGAACAGCGGCATGGGAAACATGACGATCGATGACCTGCTTGTCGGCACCTCCTTCTCGGACGTGGCCGGAGCCAGTCTGCCNNCAACCTCCGCCCTTTACGCGAGCTTCACGGTCAATTTCTCCGCCCTGCCCGGCTCCGGCGCGGCCTACTTCGCGCATTTCAAGGACGCGGGCACAGTCAACTTTCGCTGCCGCATCTGGGCCAGCACCGCAAATGCGGCCGCAGGATCGTTTCGTCTGGGCGTGGGCAACGCAGCGAGCTCCGTCAGTGACGGCGAGCTCGCCACCGACCTTTCGCTGAACACCGATTACCGGATCGTCATGCGCTATCAACTGGCCACCGCCACGGGAACGCTCTGGCTGGCACCGACCTCCGAGGGTTCGCCGAGTGTCAGCGCCACCGACACCGCCAGCACACCGGACGTCACCGCGATTGCCTTCCGGCAGGCCCCCGGCATCGGCACCATGACGGTGGACGGATTGCTGGTGGGCACCGCGTTTGCCGATGTCGCCGGCCCGAATCTGCCGCCGACGGTCTCGTCAATTTCAGATCAAAGCATTCCCGCCGGAGGCAGCACCGGGCCGATCTCCTTCGCAATCGGCGACGACGAAACCCCGGCTGCGGCGCTGCAGGTCACCGGTTCCTCAGGCAACACCCTCCTGGTGCCCAACGCCAACATCACGCTCGGCGGTACCGGATCGATCCGCAGCGTCACCGTCACGCCTGCGGCCGGCCAGCAGGGGCAGGCTGTCGTCACCATCAGCGTGAACGACGGTTCGCGCTCGACGCTGACCACCTTTCTCGTGCGGGTCGGTGCACCTTCGATCGCTCCGATGGCGAGCCAGTTGACCCCGATGGACACGGTGATCGGCCCGTTGACGGTCGCCGTTGCCGACGCCGAGGAAGGGCCTACGGCGCTGACAGTCACCGCCACCTCTTCCAGTCAGCAGCTGGTGCCGGACGCCAACATTCTCGTGGGTGGGGCGGGGGCGAACCGCACGTTGACCATCACGCCCGCTCCCGGACAGTCGGGAGTCACCACCATCACGGTCGCCGCCAGTGACGGGCACCAGACAGCAGCCCGGGGTTTTACCCTGACGGTTCATCCGGTGCTTGGACTTCTGCTGGCCGAAGATTTCAACCGGGCTGACGGAGCCTTGGTGGATGGATCGGGCACCTGGGAGAGTCACAGCGGGACATTTCAGCAAACCCAGCTGGCGGGCGGCAGACTGGCGCTGTCCCACAACCAGAGTGAGGATGTCAATCGCGCACTCACCCCCGGCACGCTCTACAGCGCTGCAGCGGGCTACGTTTTCTATGCCGGTTTTACCGTTCAGTTCACGGAATTGCCCGACGGTGCGGGAACCTACTTCGCGCACTTCAAGGACGACACGACAAGCGGCTTCAGGGCACGGATATTTGCCACCACCACCGATGCCGCACCGGGCCGGCTTCGGCTTGGGATTGCCAGCGGGGGCAACTCCGTGACAGGCGGAGCGATTCACGCCACGGATCTCACGCTGGGATTGAACTACACCGTCATCGTCCGGCTGAACGCGGGCACCGGCGAAAGCCGTCTGTGGATCAATCCGACCGCTCCCGGCAGCGGTTTTGTCGATTCCTTCGACAATCCGCAGGCGTTGTCGGTGGCCTCCTTCGCATTTCGGCAGAGCGGCCCGACGAGTGGGATGGGTGCATTGACCGTCGATGATCTGAAAGTGGGCACGGCCTTCGTCGACGTGGCGGGCAATCTTCCGCCCACGATCGGATTCACCCGGAACGGAAACAATCTCCGGCTGAGCTGGCCTTCGGGTCAGGGATTCCAGCTGCGTCGCGCGGCCAGCCTGCCAGCCACCCTCTGGAACAACGTCCCCTTCACCACCGAAGGAGTCAACGACGTGTCGAACCTCGATGTCTCGACCGGCAGTGGCTTCCTGCGGCTGGAGAAGAACTGAAGCCCGCAACGGCAGGTGGCCGGCAGGAAGAAATCCGTTCAGGAGATCCGCCCTCGGGCGCTGATCTTCCAACGGTCGATGATCCGGCCTTCGTCCACCACAAACGCCCGGTCGTGCAGTGCCACGGTCGGGCAGACATGGCGGGGCACGGCGTAGAGGCAGTCGCCCACCTCAAACCATTCCGCACCGTCGCTCTCGATCACGAGGTGCTCCTCGCTGTGCATCACCTCGCGGGCGTCGGGCAGATTGAGGAAGCGGACCCGCGGGGAGGGCTGCTCCGCCGCGACGGCCTTGTGACCGAGGTCGAGACAGAGCCGGTTTGCTGCCGGTTTGCTGACCACCCGGGTCAGCAGCAGGGCCGCAAACTCGAATTCCAGATCGGGATAACGATCGGCGTAGCCGAAATCCCACAGCACGCAGGTTCCCGGGCTGCATTCGGCGTGCGGAGGCTGGGCATGAACGGGAAAGGTCGGCGTGCCGCCGGCAACGATGGCCGGCACCGGCAGCCCGAGTTCCGACAACTGTTCCCGGAGTCGGTTGACCGGCGTGAACGCCTCCTCGCACTGCTGCCTGCGGATCTCCATGTCGGTGTCGTGGATGTGACCGTCGTAGGCGTGCAGACCGGCGACCTCCAAGCCCGGCGTCGAGTGGATAAACCGATACAGGCCAACCGCCGCTTCGCCGGGTTTCACACCGGTGCGGTGCATCCCGCAGTCCAGATCGAGCCAGACGCGGATGGTGATCCCGGCTGCAGCGGCCGCCTCCGCCAGCCGCGCAAGGCATCGTTCATCGTCCACCATCACCGAGAAGTTCGTGTCCGGATACCGGCGCAGCAGATCCAGCAATCGGCTGACAGCCGGACCGACGGGCTGGGCGGCCAACATCACGTCGGGGGCAAGGCATTCTCCCAGCATCTCCGCCTCCGCGAGCGTGGCGCATTTAAATTTCGTGATCCCCTGTGCCAGCAGCATGATCACAATCATCCCCGACTTGTGCGTCTTGATGTGCGGACGCAGCCGGGCCGGATCGCCGGCAATGCCGATCATCTTCTCGATGTTGGAGGCGATGCGCCCCGGGTGAAGGACCAGCGCCGGGGTCACGACGTCGGCGGCGTTGTCGACGGTGTACCAGGCGGCGCTCATGGTTGGGGACTTTCCGGTCGCGGCGGGTTAAGGGGAATTGAGTTCGAAGATTCCCTCGATCTCGACGGCGATGTTGCCGGGCAGCGAACCCATGCCGACGGCGCTGCGGGTCCCCACACCGGCCACGGGTCCAAAGATGTCCGCGAACAGCTCGCTGCAGCCGTTGATCACCTTGGGATGTTCGGCGAATTCCGCGGTGCAGTTGACCATGCCCAGCAGCTTGATCACGCGACGGATGCGGTCCAGCGAGCCCAGCTCCTGCCGGAGGGTGGCCAACATCGTCAGCCCC
>DNDP01000350.1:11877-12520 GCA_003484235.1 Verrucomicrobiales bacterium | reverse complement strand
CCAGTTTGCCGGCTTCGCGGTCCAGCTCAGCGCCCACCCGGCCGGTGATCAGCGAACCGTCCAGCCGGAGCGGACCGTGTCCGGAGACGTAGGCCAGCTGGCCGACGATCACCACCGGTTGATAGACGCCGCCGGGTTTGGGAGCGGGCGGCAGCTCGAGGTTCAGCTCTTTGAGACGCGCTTCGGGAGTCATGGGAGGCGCTTCCCATAGCAGGCCCGGCCGGCGAAGGAAACATCATTCCTGTCCGGCGATCCCTTCCATGGTCGAGGATTGGGCCGGCGATCAAATTTCCCTTTGAAATCCCCCCTCTTCCCCGCCAACATCCGCCTCCTTTTGGAACCGGGCCGACCACTGCGGCCCCGGATTCCGTACACGAGATGAAACGCACGCACCACTGCAACGAACTGCGGCCGGAACACATCGGCCAGACCGTCACCCTCACCGGCTGGGTCCACTCCAAGCGCGACCTCGGCGGCGTGAACTTCATCGACATCCGCGACCGCGAAGGCCGCACGCAGACGGTGTTCGATCCGCAGGACGTCTCCCAGGAGGTCTGCGACGTAGCGTCGTCGCTGCACAGCGAATCGGTGATCGAGGTGACCGGCAAGGTCCGCCAGCGGCCCGCCGGCACGAACAACGACA
>DNDP01000350.1:9367-11662 GCA_003484235.1 Verrucomicrobiales bacterium | reverse complement strand
CCCGCCGGCACGAACAACGACAAGATTCCCACGGGACAGATCGAGGTGCTCGCGGCCGGCATCAAGGTGCTGAACCATGCCGCCGTCCTGCCGTTCGTCATCGACGATCCCGAGGTCGCCGCCAAGGTGAACGAGGAGATGCGGCTCAAGTATCGCTACCTCGATCTCCGCCGGCCGGAGATGTCGCGCAACCTCCGGCTCCGTTCGAAGGTCGCCAGTGCCACCCGCAATTACATGGACGAACAGGGCTTCCTCGAAGTCGAGACGCCCGTGATGTTCAAAAGCACGCCTGAGGGCGCCCGCGAGTTCCTGGTGCCGAACCGCCGCGAGCCCGGGACGTTCTACGCGCTGCCGCAGTCCCCGCAGCAGTTCAAGCAGATCCTCATGGTTGCCGGCGTCGAGCGTTACTACCAGCTCGCCCGCTGCTTCCGTGACGAGGATCAGCGCGCCGACCGGCAGCTCGAGTTCACCCAGCTCGACCTGGAAATGTCGTTCATCGAGCGCGAGGATCTCTACGAACTGATCGAGGGGCTCTTGAAGCGGGTCTGGAAGACGGCGCTGGACATGGACATTCCGACGCCTTTCCGCCGCATCAGCTTTCACGAGGCGCTGAACCGCTACGGCATCGACAAGCCGGACACCCGCTTCGGCTTCGAGCTCGTGGACATGACCGAGGATTTCAAGAGCAGCACGTTCAAGGTGTTCTCGGGCGCCGTCGCCAACGGCGGCGTGGTCAAGGCGATGAATGCCAAGGGACTCGCCAGCGTGACCCAGGGCCAGATGGAAACGATGACCGACTACGCCAAGGGCTTCGGTGCGAAGGGACTCGCCTACATCAAGGTCGAAAAGGGGCCAGACGGAGCTTCCGTCGAATGGAAGTCACCGATCGTGAAGTTCTTCTCGGACGCCGAGAAGGAAGCGCTCAGGACCAAGCTCCAGATCGAGGAAGGCGATCTGATCCTGTTCGCGGCCGACCAGTGGCTGACCGCCTGTGAGATTCTCGGCAAGATCCGGCTCTACGTCGCCGAGGTGCTGCAGAAGTCCGGCAAGCTGACGATGGACCCGAAGCGCTTCGACTTCCTGTGGGTCGTGGACTTCCCGCTGCTCAGCTTCGACAAGGAACAGAACCGCTGGTACTCCAGCCATCACCCGTTCACGGCACCGGTCGCAGAGGACATCGACAAGCTCACCAGCGATCCCAAGGCCGTCCGTGGCCAGCACTATGACATCGTGGTCAACGGCGTGGAGCTGGGCGGCGGCTCGATCCGTATCCATCAGCCCGACGTGCAGAAGACGGTGTTCGAGCAGGTGCTGCAGATTCCGCCGGAGGAAACACAGGCGCGCTTCGGTTACATGCTGGAAGCGTTCAAGTATGGCGCTCCGCCCCACGGCGGCATCGCGCTTGGGTTTGATCGGATGATCGCGACGCTTTGCGGCACGCCGAGCATCCGCGATGTGATCGCCTTTCCAAAGACCGCCAAAGGCACCTGCCTGATGACCGAATCCCCCAGCTTCGCCACGGCTCGGCAGCTCAAAGATTTGCGGCTGGAAGTGAAGGCGGCGCCGGTAAAGGAAGGCAGCCCGGCATAGGGCGACCGGCCTTCACGGGAATGAAGGTGCGTCCAGAAGCCTCTGACGGGAGGTATGAAATACTGGACTGGAATCATCCTCCTGATCACGGCGTGTCTCGCAGCGCGGCACTGGACCGCCCCGCACGACGCCGAGGGTTCGCTGGAATTGACTGACTCGGCGGGGCCACGTGAAACGGCGGTCTTTTCCGGAGGGTGCTTTTGGGGCTTACAGGCGGCCTTCGATGACTTGCCGGGCGTGATCCGAACCCGCGTCGGCTACACTGGCGGTGAACTGGAGAATCCCACCTATCAACAGGTGATTACCGGCCGGACTGGACACGCCGAGGCGGTCGAGGTGGTGTTCGACCCGACGCGCACCAGCTACTCCGAGCTGCTTCATCATTTTTTCGCCCGTCACCGGCCGGCCTTGGGCGCGCAATCCACATCGTACGCCACCAAGCATTACCGGTCCGCCATTTTCGTGGCCAACGACGGGCAGCGGCAGATCGCGGAGAACGTGATTGCCGCAGTCAATGATTCCGGCCGATTCCCGGCGCCGGTGGCCACCCGGATTGAACCGGCGGCGACGTTCTGGGAGGCAGAAGCGGAGCACCAAAACTACCTCGCCAGGTGCAGCTACTGAATTCTTTGCAGATTCACCGGCTGCGCGCGGCGAGCACCTTCCGGAGCATCGTCGGCTTGTCGGTGATGATGCCGTCCACGC
>DNDP01000350.1:0-9210 GCA_003484235.1 Verrucomicrobiales bacterium | reverse complement strand
TCCAGCTTGCGACCCTCCCACGAACCGGGAGGCCCCAGTGCGGCGAGAATCTGTTCCGGTTCACGGGCACGGTAGTCGCGGAGATACTCCCAGTCGAAACTCTGCACGACGACGTGATTGAGCAGGCCTTTCCCACGAACCAGCGCGACGCAGGTGGCCGCGTCGCCGGCCTTGCGTTCGATGAGCGTGACGCTGCCGCGCTGAATCTCGTCGATCGCCTCGGCCAGTTCCGGCAACCGCTGCCCGGCAAACGCCGCGCCGAACCATCGTCCCACATCCAGGGTCTTCAGTTCCGCGATCGGATGGGCACTCACCTTGATTCCCTTGCCGCCCCAGCGGTTGGTGGCGTCCGACGTCCGGTCCAGCGTGGAATCGTGGATGACCACGGGCCGGCCGTCCCTGTCGTGGTGGTAGTCGAGCTCGATCAAGTCCGCCCCGGCGAAACGCGCCCGTTCAAACGCCGCGAGAGTATTCTCGGGCGCGACCGACGAAAACCCGCGATGGGCGATCACCAGCGGCCGGTCCAGCTGCAGCAGCGCCTCGGCGGGTTTCATCGGGTCGAGATTGGAACCAACCGGCCTTGTCTGGCAACCGGCGAAGGCGGCCACCACGAGCGCCAGCCAGAGCGACGTCGGCCGCCGAACATTGTATCGCGGAATAGAGCAGTTCACCGGGCCAGCTTGAAAGGTTCGCTTCCGGTTGTCACGTCGGCACCACCGCTTCGAGCATCTCCTGGGCGGTGAACAGGCCGTGGATGCCCGTTTGACGGCAAGCATGGTTTCGCGAATGATGCTGCTCATCACGCCGTGAGTTCCAAATCCACCAGCCCGACCACGTTTGACGTCGTCATCATTGGCGGCGCCCTGGCCGGCGCGGCCACCGCCATCCAGCTGCTGGACGCCCGTCCCGGCCTGCGTGTGCTGGTCATCGAACGTTCCGAAGCCTTCGACCGGCGCGTGGGCGAGGCGACCGTCGAGCTCAGCACCTATTTCCTCAACCGGGTGCTCGGCCTGGCCGACCATCTCAACGAACATCACCTCGTCAAACAGGGACTGCGCTTCTGGTTTGCGAACGGGCGGACCACCGGTCTGGACCGCTGCAGCGAGATCGGCGGCCGCTACCAGGTGCGGCTTTCCGCCTACCTCATCGACCGCGCGGTGCTCGACGAGGAGGTGCTTCGCCGGGCGGTGAAGCGGGGCGCCACGCTGTGGCGGCCGGCCGTATTGAAGCGTCATCAGCTGAAGTCCGGCGGCCCGCAGGAGCTCGAGATCGCGCATCACGGTGAAACAACCCGGGTGCAGTGCCGCTGGCTCGTGGATGCCTCGGGCGTTCACGCGCTGCTCGCCCGCAAGGAAGGCTGGCACCGGCCGAACCTCGCGCACCCGACGACCGCCGCCTGGGCCCGCTGGCGGGGCGTGAAGAACTGGGACTCGGAGGAGCTCGCCGCCAAGTTTCCCGCGTGGGCCACCGCAACCTTCTCGCTGCGCAACACCGCCACCAACCACCTGATGGGGGATGGCTGGTGGGCGTGGTGGATTCCGCTCAAGGGCGGCGACGTCAGCATCGGCGTGGTCTGGGATCATCGGCGCGTCGACGTCCCGGACGGCGCCTCGATTGCCGACCGCATCAAGTCGTTCCTGTGCGCCCAGCATCCTGCCGCCCGCGAGCTGATGAGCGAGGCGCGGCCCGTGGAGGGCGACAGCCACTGGCGCCGCCAACTTGCTTGGAGCCCCACCACGAGTGCCGGTGACGGCTTTGTGCTGGTGGGCGACGCGGCCGGCTTCATGGACCCGTTCTACAGTCCGGGGCTCGACTGGCTGGCCTTCACCACGGCGAGGGCGGTGCAGCTGATCAGCGCGCAGCAGACCGGGGAACCACAGCTGGAGGCGCTGGTCCAGAAGCACAACCGGGATTTCGCGCGGAGCTACGGCCGCTGGTTCGAGGCGCTCTACCGTGACAAGTATGACTACCTCGGCGACTTCGAGCTGATGCGCTTGTCCTTCCTTCCGGACCTGGGGCTATACTATCTGGGCATCGTCACCCAGCCGTATTACCGCGGCCGCGAGGCGCTGCTGGAGCCCTGCTTCACGCCGGCGCCGTCCACGCCGTTTTTCCACTACATGCGGCTCTACAACCGCCGGCTGGCGGCCATCGCGCGCTCCCGGCGGGCGCGCGGCACGTTCGGACGGCGCAACACGGACCGCCGATTCCTCTTCAAGGGCTTCAACCTTCAGCCGGGGTCGGTGATGCCGATCCTCGTGGCGTTTCTGGGATGGATGCGGCTGGAACTGGCCGAAGGTTGGCGCACGTGGTTCTCATCGTCACCGACGGCGGTCATGGCTGGACCATCGATCACCCCGGACGCCTCCCGGCCGGCGTCGTCTCCGATGTCGATGGAGGCCCGGTGATCGACCGGTGACAAGTTCGGTTGCCGGACCGTGGCCTTATTGCGGCACCTGCGCCGTGGCGGCCGTCGCCATGGCGGCAACCGGCACCGCAGGATTGATGTAGACGTCGCGGATGGCCGCGCCGATCGCGTTCAGTTTCAGCTGCAGGTCGTCCATGGCCTGGTGCAGTCCCCGTTGCCAGATCTCCTCGATGGAGCCGAAGCTGAGTTCGCTGAGCAGACGGCCGCTGAGCTTCTCGGCCTGGTTGGAGAATTTCCCCGACGAGACGCCGCTCATGCGTCGCAGGGCCTGGTCGAGTCCGCGCAGGCAGTGCTCGACCGAACGCGGAAACTCCTCGTGCAGCAGCAGCAGCTCGGCAACGCG
The DNA here is from genome assembly GCA_003484235.1 of Verrucomicrobiales bacterium. GTDB lineage: Bacteria > Verrucomicrobiota > Verrucomicrobiia > Limisphaerales > RI-55 > RI-55. The sequence continues at coordinate 6,439 of DNDP01000350.1, read as the reverse complement.
GATCGGCTCGACCACCGTCGCATACAGGCGCTGGTAGGCCTGCCGGGCGTTGGAGCAGCGGAGGATGGCCTGCCACTGGATCACGGCGGTGCCATTGCTTTTCCCGTCGCCCTTCACGAGGAAGAACTCGTCGTCCAGCAGCCGGGACGCCTTGTCGGCCCGTTCCAGGTAGCGGCCCATCCGCAGGAACTCCCAGCCCTCGCCCTGCATCATCACCGAGTCGGTGATGCCCTGGAAAAGCTGCAGCGACTTCTTGGTGCGTTCGAAGAATTCGTAGGCGTTGCGGTGGAAAAACTGCCGCGAGCCCTTGCTCGTCAGCCAGAGATAGGTGCGGTTGATCTGCTCCCACATCTCGGTGCTGATCTGTTCCCGCACGGTCCGGGCGTTCTCACGGGCGGCGGCGAGCGAGCCGACGATGGAGTTCGTATGGCTGCGGTCGAAGAGGAGGAAGTCGGTGACCGCCTCGGCATCGGCCTTCTTGTGGCGCTCGCGGAAGGCCCGCTCGTCACCCAAAGAGGCCACCACCGGCATCCAGTTCCTGGAAATGCGGTCGGCCTGTTCGCGCGGCAGGTCGAGCATCAGCTGCGAATTGACGTCCACGATCCGGGCGATGTTCTCCGCCCGCTCCACGTAGAGCCCCATCCAGAACAGGCTGTCGGCCACGCGGCTCAGCATTGCTACTCGTCTCCTTCCAAGACCCAGGTGTCCTTGCTGCCGCCACCCTGCGAGGAATTGACCACCAGCGAGCCCTTGCGCAGTGCGACGCGGGTCAGCCCGCCGGGGATGATGGTGATCTTCTCGCCGTAAAGAATGTAGGGGCGGAGGTCGATGTGCCGGCCCTCGAAGTGATCCTCGCAGAAGCACGGATGCCGCGAGAGCGACAGCGTCGGCTGGGCGATGTAGTTCCGCGGATCGGTCTTGATGAGGCGCCGGAACTTGTCGATCTCGCCCTTGCTGGCGTGCGGACCGATCAGCATGCCGTAACCGCCCGCCTCGTTGGCCGCCTTCACCACCAGCTTGGGCAGGTTGTCCATGATGTACTTCATGTCCGCCGGTTCGCTGGCGAGGTAGGTGGGCACGTTCGGCAGGATGGGCTCCTGATCCAGGTAATACTTGATCATCCGCGGCACAAAGTAATACGTGACCTTGTCGTCGGCCACGCCGGTGCCGATGGAGTTGGCCAGGCTGACATTTCCCGCCCGGTAGGCGCTTACGATGCCCGGAACACCGAGCATCGAGTCGGGCCGGAAGACGTGCGGATCCAGGAAATCATCGTCGATGCGCCGGTAGATCACGTCCAACGCCTGCAATCCCTTGGTCGTGCGCATGAAGACGTGGTCATCCCTCACCACCAGATCGCGCCCCTCGACGATTTCGATGCCCATCTGCCGCGCAAGGAAGGAGTGCTCGAAGTAGGCGCTGTTGTAGATGCCCGGGGTGAGGACCGCGACGGTGGGGTTCGGCTTTCCGTGGGGTGCGATGTACTTGAGCAGGTTCAGCAGTTCCTCGGGGAAATGCTCGACCGGCCGCACGCCGTACTGCTCGAACAGCCCGGGGAACACCCGCCGGAGCGTCGAGCGGTTCTCCATCACGTAGGAGACGCCGCTGGGACAGCGGGCATTGTCCTCGAGCACGAAGTAGGTCCCGTGGTCGTCGCGCACCAGGTCCGTCCCGCAGATGTGGATGTAGATGTTCCGGGGCACGTTGAAGCCCATGAACTCCTTCCGGAAATGCTTCGCCTCGTCGATGAAGTGCCGGGGAATGACGCCGTCCCGCAGGATCCGCTGCCCATGGTAGATGTCGTGCAGGAAGAGGTTCAGGGCGGTGATGCGCTGCACGAGACCGGACTCAATGTGTTCCCATTCGGTCGCCGGGATGACCCGCGGCACGATGTCGAACGGGAAGATCCGCTCCGTCCCCTCGTTGTCGCTGTAAACCGTAAAGGTGATTCCCTGGTTGAGGAACGACACATCCGCCATCTGCCGCCGCTCGTCCAGCTCGCGGGCGCTCATCCGGTTCATTCGCTGGATCAGCTTCCGATAAGCCGGCCGGGCTTTCTCCGGCGCCGAAAATACCTCATCGAAAAACTTCTCCGGCTGGTAGCCCTTGAACAGTTGTTTGGGCGCGGACTTCTTCTTCCGCTTTGCGGGCGCTGGCTGGGTGGCGGCTGGCATGGGTTCAGGAAATGCCCAGATTCTTCGGCCGCTCGATGAGCTCGATCTCATACCCCTCGGGCGCATCGATGAACGCAAATCCGCCGCCGGATTCCTTCATGGTCGGGCCGTCCGAAAACTTGATCCCCAGTCCGGCGATGTGTTTCCCAAACTCGGCCAGGCTGTCCACCTCGAAGGCGAGATGGGTGAGGTCGGCCTGGACCTGCACCGGTCCGCTGTCCGGAAAGTAGCAGAGCTCGATCAGTTCCTCGCTCTCCGGCGCCTTGAGGAAGGCCAGCTTCGAGCCCCGGGGTGATTCGTGCCGGCGGACCTCGGTCAATCCGAGTACCTCTCTGTAGAATTTCACCGATTTCTCCAGGTCGTTCACCCGGTAACGGGTGTGGTGCAGTTTGCGAACGCTCATACAAGCGGAGTGTTTCATGAATCGTCTGCGGCTGGCGATTTCAAATTTCTGCTCGCGCATGAATTCGTTGCATCGTTTGCTCTCCCGCCGATGACCGCCCCGCGCCCGCCGCATTCCTCACTTCACCGCCACGCCGTTATGGTCGGCGGCGGTGCGGCGGGGATCTTCGCGGCGATCACCGCCGCGGAGGCCGCGCCCGACCGCAAGGTGATCGTGCTGGAGAAAAGCCCCTCCCTGCTGGCCAAGGTGCGGATCTCGGGCGGTGGGCGGTGCAATGTCACGCACGCCTGTTTCGAACCGAAGCAGCTCGCCAAAAATTACCCCCGCGGCAGCCGCGAACTGCTCGGACCCTTCCACCGCTGGCAGCCCCGCGACACCGTGGAGTGGTTTCAGTCGCGGGGGGTGCCGTTGAAGACTGAACCGGACGGACGGATGTTTCCCACCACGGACTCCTCGCAGACCATCATCGACTGCCTGCTCGATTCCGCGCGGCGGGCCGGCGTGGAAATCCGGACGGGGATCGGCCTGGCCGATGTTCAGCCGTCGCCGATCGCCGGCGAAGCGCCCGGCACCTTCGCCCTGAAGCTGTCCGACGGCACCGGCCTGGCCTGTGACCGGCTTCTGCTGGCGACGGGCGGTCTTAAGCCCGGTCCCACCCTGGATCTCATCCGGTCGCTGGGCCACACCGTGGCTCCGCTGGCCCCGTCCCTCTTCACGTTTCACGTGAAGGACCCGCGGATCGAGGGGCTCGCGGGGCTCAGCGTGGGTCAGGCAATCGCGACCATCCCCGGCACCCACTTCGAGCATGCGGGGCCGGTGCTGGTCACCCATTGGGGGCTGAGCGGACCGGCCATCCTGAAACTTTCGGCCTGGGCGGCACGCTGGGCGCAGGACCACGAGTATCGGTTTACGGTTCGCGTGAACTGGACCGGACTGGGCGCCGCCGAAGTGCAGGAAAAGTTTGAAGGGGCCCGCGCCGCACAGGCGGTCAAGGCGGTACGCAACACGCCGCTGTTTGATCTCCCGGGACGACTTTGGTTGCAGCTCATCGCGGCGGCCGGACTGGCCGACGCCACCAAATGGAGCCACCTGCGCAAGGATCAGGCATTGGCCCTGCAGCAGCAACTGACGGCGTGCGATCTCCAGGTGACCGGCAAGAGCATGTTCAAGGAAGAGTTTGTGACCTGCGGCGGGGTGGAGCTGAAGGAGATTCATTTCAAGACCATGGAAAGCCGGCTGGTGCCCGGACTCCATTTTGCCGGCGAAGTGCTCGACATCGACGGTATCACCGGAGGATTCAATTTTCAGGCAGCCTGGACGACTGGACGGTTGGCAGGTCTGGCGATGGCCGAAGTGGAATGAAGGGAAGAGCCCTGCCCAGAGGGGTTTGCGGCTTGGCAATTGCTCCGGACCACCCGTTTGGGTACATCCATGGCATCATGCGAAAACCAACCCGCCTCGTGCCGGGCATTTCCCTGCTCGCCGCCAGCTGCCTTCTCTCAACCCAAGTTGCCTTCGCCGAGGCAAAGACCTTTGTGATTGATCCCGAAAAGAGCACGCTGACGCTCTCGGGCACAGCGCTCGGAGCGGCGCTCCAACAGCAGGGACCCGGCAGCCTGTCGACCACCTATTCCGGGAACATCCTCGCCGATGTAACCGAGAATGCGGTGACCTTTGTTGGCGGTTCGACAATGGCCGCGGCCAACAGCGGCAGCTGGGGCCCCGGTGCGGGTGGAGCGGCCGGGACGGCGCCCGCCAACTACGGTGCGAGGGCAACAACCGGGCTGGGTTCAGGCACCGCAGCCCTGCGCGAACTGCTGTTCGACATCACCAGCGAATCCATTCCCACGCTCGGCGGCACGTTCGCCGCCGACGGACTGACCTTTTTGATTCCCGCAACCGCTAGTTCGGTGGCGGATTACTCGGCCGGCTTCTTTGCGGGCTCGGAAGCCTTGGCCGGCAAATCCGGTGACAATGTCGGCCAGGGCGCCAACATCAGCGTCGTGGGCGACGAACTGGTGCTGACGATCACGGTGGACTACACGCTGGTGATCGCGGACATCTCGGGCCAGTTCCGTATTCGGGGACAGCTGGTCGCGAAGGCGCCCAACATCGTGCCCCTGGTCATCCCCGGGCCCGTGATCACGCCGGAATCCATCGGGTTCAACATTCCCACGGAGATCGGCAAGAGCTACACCATTCTCGGATCCGAAGACCTGGGCATCCCGTTGATCGAATGGCAGGTGATTGACCAGTTTACCGCGACCAGCACCACGGAGGCGCGGAACATTGCGGTGGCGCTGGCGGGCCAGCAGTTCTTCATCCTGCGGGCGGACGACTGATCAGCGGCCACCGTGGGGACCGCGTTTCCACAGGCGCGCCAGGGCACGCTGCGGCGAGACGATGAGAAGATCCCGCAACAACTGGTCGAGCGTGCCCGACTTCGGTTCCACGAGCCGGAAGGCAAAGACGCAGTTGACGAGAAAGGCGACGAGCGCGCCGGCGTAATACAGGCTGAACCGGTTCCACTCGAGGCGTTGCCAGACAAAGCTCCGTTCGCCGATCGCGTCCATCGCCAGACCCCAGATGACCGGCGAGAGCCCGAGCGAGAGGTTGGCGACCACCGAATACAGCGCGAAGAAATGACTTCGCCCCATCGCCGGTGCCAGGGCCATTGCCAGCCGCGTGTTGTTGACGTTGACCAGCGTGAAGCCGAAGCCCATCGCCAGCTGCAGCACGATCACCATGGCCATCGAAACCTCGAGCAGCCCGGTGCCCAGCGCCAGCCAGCCAAGCACCACCAGCGACCAGCCGGCCAGGCACAGTCCGATGACCGGTTTGCTGCCGAACCGGTCCATCCGCGTGCGAAACCACCAGAGACCGGCAAGTCCACCCAGGAAGGCGAGGCCGGTCACGATCAGGATCCGATCCTCGCTCAAGCCCGCCGCCACCTTGAGGTAGGCGACGGTGAATGCGTTGATGCCCCCGTAGGCGATCGACCACGCCAGGTTGAAGGCGAGGAACCGACGGAAGGGACCATAGCCCGCCATTTCCCTCCACGGCACCGGTTGCGCGGAGGTCCGCTCCGCTTCGGGCACCTCGGCGTCCGGAATTCTCTTCATGTAACGCAGGCTGATGGCGCCCATGACGGCGCTCAGCACAAACAGCGCGGAAAACTGCCATCGCCCGGGATTCGATCCCATGCACACGGCCGCCAGCAGGAGGGTGCCGCAGTTGGCAATGCTCACCAGCGTCGCCTCCTGCGCGAGGAAGCGGCCGCGCATCGACTCGGGGAGCAACGTGGTGATCCATGGCAGCCACGCCGCGCTCGAGATGCCGCGGGAGAGGTTGAAGAGGAAGAGCAGCAACAACAAAAGCGCCAGCTGCGTGGGCGGAGATACGAACCCGCCCGCCAGCGGAACCAACGCCATGCCGAAGATGAAGAGCACGCGCATGCCCCAGCCGGCATAGACGAAGCGCTGGTAGCCGACCCGGCCTATGTGGCTGGCGGCGGGGATCTGGAAGATGACCAGCAACGGCATCATGCCCGCGATGATCCCCAGCACCGTCGCCGAGGCATTCAGGCTCTTGGCGAACAGGATCATCGGACTGTTCAGGATGATCGGGTAGCTGAGCGCGTTGAAGGTGGCGAACCAGAAGGCGTTTTCCAGACCCGCGGGAAAGCGGTCAGGAGCGGCGGTTCTGCTGGAGGCGGCGGCGTCCACGGCGGTTCAATCTGCGAACGCGACGACGGTTCCGGCGAGGAAATTCTTCCCGTTCGGGCACGCTCGGCGATGCCGCCAACCGGTCAGTCGCCGATCATTCCTTTGCGGCGTCCTTCCCACCCGCCTCTCCACCGGCC
>DNDP01000017.1:6763-7705 GCA_003484235.1 Verrucomicrobiales bacterium | reverse complement strand
TTGGTCAACAGCGGATCGGGGATCGTGAAACCGTGGTCGCGGCGGGGATGCCGCTGCATGTAGGTGGTCTGCGGCATGTGACAGTTGACGCACTGGTTGCCGGTGCTGTCCGCGGCGTGATGGCTGTGCGCGGTGGGATCGATCTTCGGCGAGTTGGGATAACCGCCGCTGTGGCAGCGCATGCAGAGTGCGTTCCCGGGAAGGATCAGCTTCGTCGTGTGCGGCTCGTGGCAATCGAGGCAATGCACGCCGGCCGCGTGCATTTTGCTGCCGAGGAACGAGCCGAACACGTAGTTCTCACCCTGCACCTGACCGTCCAGGTGGTAGATGTCGCTCAGGTCGGGTACGGTGAGCTGGTGGTGGTCGAAGTAGTCGTCGCCGGGCGCAAAATCGCCCGTCAGCTCGGCGCGGCGGGAGTGGCAGCCGGCGCACGTGTGCAGGATCTGTTCGCGGGTGAGCTTCGTCTTCTGCTCAGGAACCGTGCCTGACCGGTAGGCCAGCACGTGCTCCTTCATCGGCCCATGACATGACTCACAGCTCACGGTCCGCTCGGCCATGCGTGTGTGATACGAATCGGTGTGCGGGTCGTAATTCTTGCGGAGGCGCGTGTTGTGGCAGGTCGCGCACATGGCGTTCCAGTTCATGCCGCGGCCGGTCCAGTGACCCCACTCGCCGGGCTGGCGGTCCTCGTCGCCGTAGACGTTGAACCATTCGTTGCGGTGCGGGTCGTAGGAGGCCTCGAGCGCCTGCAGCCGGCCGTTGCCGCCATCGACGAGGAACTGCCGCAGCGGATCGTGGCCGATGACGCGCACGACGGGGTGATTGGTTTCCACACCGCCAAAGCCCTTCGTCCGCACGGTGAAGGCACCCTTGGCCACCGCGACCGTGCTGGTCTGCCGGCCGTGGCTGAACGACCGTGCCGGATCGAACGCGGCCGCCTCA
>DNDP01000017.1:480-6585 GCA_003484235.1 Verrucomicrobiales bacterium | reverse complement strand
CGACCGTGCCGGATCGAACGCAGCCGCCTCAAGGGTGTTGGTCGGCAACCGCTCGGCCATGGCGTGGTTGGACTCGAGCCAGTGATGGTGCTGGACCGAGTGGCATTCGGTGCAGGTGCTGGAGCCGGCATAGCGGGCAAAAACTTCGGCTTCCGGCGCGGGCGCGTCGTACGGCTTGCCGCCGGCCGAAGCACCGCCGTGGGAGTGGGCGGCATGGTGGGCGGGCGGGGCATTCGTTTCCGGTTCGCGGGAAGACCGGTGCCACCAGAACGCCATCACGAGCAGCCAGACGAGGATTGCCGGCCACCAACGCGCAAAAGAGTGACGACGTCCGGGAGCGGACGCGGTGGTTGAGGGCCTTTTGCGGGACGACATGGGCGTTGCGTGGGCCCGAGTCTAGGGCCGGCCAACGGGCCAGCAAGGATTATGGCCTCACTCACGATCTCGTAGGCCCGGCTAAGTTCGAGCGATGACCAGGCTAATTGATTGTTCCCGGGCAGCTGACTGCGGTGCGTGGCAGCCAGATTTGTGATCACGTTTGCTCCGGCGCGTCGACTTCGGCCATATTCGGTGACGGACGGCGAGACGCCCCGAAGCGTGGGCACCATTTAAGAAAGACATGCATCGCTCCCAACCAACGAACCTGGCGCTGGTCCTGATGGCGTTGACGGCTTTTGCTTTCACGGGCTGCCATCAGGAAGTGTCCGACGCACCTCAGCATCCGACCTATGACGGTGCGGCTCCGCTCACCGTCAACGGCGTCCGGCCGGGCATGACGATCGCCGAGGTCGTAGGCGTGCTTGGCGAACCGGTGAGGACGACCGGTCGGACCAACCAGCCCGTCCTGAACTGGACGCAGCCGGCGCAGATCGCCGTCACCTTTGACGGCGCTGGCCGGGCGGAAGACATCTTCGGGACCTCTTTGAAGGTGCCGGACCGGGTGTTGGTCTGGCGCGGCGCGAGCGAGGCGGAGGTGGTCCAGATACTTGGCAAGCCAGACCGGAGGGCGAAGTCGACCCGGCCCACGGGCTCCGGGGTGATCTCGATCGGGAGTGAGGTGGTGGGGGTCACGCTGACTTACCGCTTCGGTGACGCTCGATTCGAGATCTACCTCAACGAAGACGCCGTCAGTTCCGTTCGTGTCATCAAGGACGCTGCCGGGGCACGGTGAGTCCTGCGGGAGCGGCCCGGCGTGCGGAGTTACGAGGCTCACCTGAACGACGGTTCGACACCGGTTTGGCGGCCAACCGTCCGTGCGGTTGCTTTGGGCCGGTCGCGGTCTATACTTCGCCCGCGTTCCGCGATCGTCGGTCCGATCCGGACGTTTTCATATGCACATGAATTTCTTAAGTCGTATTGCCACCCTCTTGGCAATTGCCTTGGCCGCCGGCTGCGCCACCAGCGACAGCGGTTTCGGCAGCCGCACCGCCGTCGTGGTCAACAACCGCACCCCCAAGGAGATCATGGACACCACGCTTGCCGTGTTTCGCGAGAAGGAGTTCGAAGTCAAGTCATCCACCAAGCGGGAAGTCGTGTTCGAGAAGAAGGGCAGCACGTGGCAGGATGTCACCTGGGGCGGATGGTACGGCGACGGAGTCTGGGAGCGGGCGGATATCCGGATCATCGATTACGGTGGGGGCGCCTACATGATCGAGGCGAAGGTCAGGTTGGTGCGTGATCGGTCGGAGGAGTTCTTCGAAGACTCGCAGCGACTGGGGCGTCGCGCCAGGAAACCCTATCAGGAGCTGTTGAATGAGGTGAAGGCGCGGCTGGAGGGGCCGCCGGCCTGAACTGGATGGCGAATGGTCAACAAGAGGCGGGCAGCATTTACATGCCGGCTCATCTCCAGCATTGATTGCGACCCGCTAGTCCGCCTACATTCTCCCGCATGAAAGCCAAATCCCTTCTCTCGTCGGTGACAACTCTCGCCCTCGCGACCGTGCTGACCTTCACCGTCGGTTGCGGGGAAGGCGGGGGCGGCAAAACTCCTAGCGCCGCCGAAGTCACCCAATTGGAAGCCAAGGTCGCGCAGGGTGACGGTGACGCCGCGATGAAACTGGGTGAACTGTTCGCCGCCGATCTCAAGAACCAGGAAGCACAGATCACCGCCGCCAAGTGGTTCTACATTGCCGGTCAGCTGGAACACCCCAACGCCAGCATGGGCTACCAGGCTGTCACCAAGACCATGGGAGGCGACGACATCCTCGAAGCCGAGCGACGGGCCAATGCCTTCAAACTGCCGGCGAAGGAGTGATCCGGAGTTTTCTCAGCGCAGGTCCAGCTCGAGCAACCCACTCCAGTCCTCGCCGGCCCGCGTTCGCGCCTTGAGCGGGTGAGCGGTCGCCAGGGCGATCGGGCCGTTCGCCCTGCTTGCAGATTTCCCTACGTCGCCTCCAAGCTGGCGCGGATCGGTGCCGTCCGTCGTGTAGTAGACGTGGCCCAAGGCGGCGGTCAGCATCACCCGGCCTGAGTCGACTGCATGCTTCGGTGCGGGAACGTCCGGAACCAGCCCGTGCGAGTAGAGCTGGGCGAGCACTATGTCGGACCGTTTCGGGATGTATTCGGTGAGCACGCGCCCAATTTCTATCTTCCAATCGTCATCACGATTCAGTGGACCCGAGATGCTCTCTCCGGACTTGCCCAGCCGGGCCGGGGCGCCCATGGAAAAACCTGACTGTCGGTCTCCCCAGCGCATCGATTCACCCACTACCGCCAGCTCGATCTGATCGGCCCGCGCCTGGAAGCGATCGGCGATCTTGGCCGCGGTAAGCAGGCCGTCGTTGTAGAAATGCCTCTGGATGCGGTCGGCCACGAGCATCCTGAACTCGGCGTTGTCCAGGCATTGCTGCCAGATCCATTGGGGGTTGCTGGTCTCGAGATTGTTGCCGGCGGGGAACGGTCCGGTGCGGTCCTCCTCCACGTCCAGCAGGGTGTGCTCGGCATCCCAGACAAAGAAACGGAATCCGTCGTTCCCTTTTCGGTTCCGAATCCCATACCAGTTGTTGGGCCGGGCGTTGCCGCCGAACCGCGTGACCGGGGCATCCAGGTTTCCGCCGTAGAAGATCACGAGCATGTAGTCGATGAGATTCTCCGGATCCAGCAGCACGGCCAGCTCCGGGTTGCGTGATCCATCCGGGTTTCGTCCCAGCAGCCTCTGGTAGCGGGCGTTGTCCGCCAGCCCCAGGCGGGCCAGGTCGTTCAGCTCCTGCCAAGCCTTCAAGTCCCCATCGGTGGTTACCGTGCCAAACGTGCCCGGGCTGCCGCCCCGGGCGACACCGGAGTTCACCTTGATCACGTCGTAGTCATCGGGGTCGCCGCCAAAGTAGCTGGCACCGTAGGATGCCTCGGGCCGTTCACAGGTGTTGTAAAGGCCCCAGTAGACGCCGTTGATGTAAAGATGGATGTAGTCGCCCCGGGCCGCCGGCTGGCCCATCGCCAGCTGGAGGTCACGGCTGAACTGGTCCCGCAGGAAGATTCCGCGAGGATCTGCCTGAAAGCTCCACGAGTAGTTCTGGAAGGTGCGCAGGTCCAGGTTGTCGAACTCCCGGGCGCCATGATCGCCGAAGAGCGGATACTTCAGCTTCCCCGCGCCGTACTCCTTGCGGAAGAAGAGCCGGAAGGCGTGCTTAGGGTTCATGGGCATCCGGCTGAAACCGCCCCGGATGCGGATGCCGCAATCGATCTGAAAACCCTCGCCGCCGTCCGGCAGGAGGTATTCCACCGAGCAGGGGCGCTCGTTTTCGCGGCCGTCGCGCGCGGAGTTGGCGTAGATGCCCTCCTTCTGCTCGAAGAGATCATCCAGATTCATGACGATCGAAACCGACGGCAGCGACTTCAAGGCCGGCACGGCGTCGCGTTTGAAGCGCGGATCGTTCACCACCTTCGGGTCCATTCCGTAATCCACGTCATTCACGCCCCATAAATAGGGCCAGCCGGCGGGCGGCAGCCCGTCGGGAGACTGGTGGATGACGTCGTCCAGGAAAAGGAACGTGTGGGTTTCGGCGGCGGAGGGGGCGAAGCCTTCCTTGAAGGCCGCCACTCGAATCACGGTGGTGCCCGTGATCTCGATCGGCCGGGAATAAGGCAGCCCGGTGCCTTCGGTGGGCGCCGTGCCGTCGGTGGTGAAGCGGATCGTGGCGCCGGCCGTCGCGGTGGCCAGCTCCAGTTTGAAGGGCTGGGCGTGCAGGCCGCGCTGATGGCTCAACCGGACTTTGGCCACCTTGCCTTCCCGCGGCGTGGCATTGGCGCTGCCGGGTGTCGGCACCAGCAGATATTCGGGTTTGCCGTCCGCGGTCAGTCCGTACGACACGTCCCGCTTTTGGTCCGGGTAGGTTGGGGCGAATTCGCTCGCTGCGGTTCCGTCCGGTCCGACCAGCGCCAAATAATCACCCTTGCCCTGCAGTTTGAAGTTCGTGTGGAGGGGCTTGCCGACCTCCGAGCGGTCCTTGTCCGAGGCGAAGATCACCACATAACCGCCGGCCGGAAGGTCAACCGCCGGCAGACGCCAGCGCCGCCTGTCCCGGGAGTCGTCGGTCAGGTGCCAGCCGGCCAAATTGACGCTCTTGGTCGAGGCATTGTGCAGCTCGATCCAGTCGGAGCGGTCGCCGTCCTCGTCGGTTGCACCGGATTCGTTGATCGCCAGAAATTCGGAGATGACCACCGTGGGCCCGGCGGCAGGCACCGACTTTGCACCAAGCGAAACGCCGGCCAAGAGAATGGCGGCGAAGGCGAACGGCACCGGTGTTGAGGGGAACTTCGTCATGCTGCGTGAGAGGTTATTGTGAAGGCTGCTTGCCGGCGCCGGCTTGGCGTGCGGACTCGAGTTCGTCGGCGCCGAGTCGTCCGTCACCATCGACGTCGAACTTTTGGAGCGGGCTTTCCCGCGGCATCGCTGCGCCTCCGAACCTGCCCCCTCCGCGTCCACCGGCGCCTGGTGGCGGCCGCCGGGCCATCATGCCGAACATCCGTGGCAGTCCCTCGACCTTGCCTGCCGAGATGTCGTCCGCCATTTGGTTCCGCTCGCTCTCGCTCAGGCTGCCGTCGCCGTCCTTGTCATAGTCCTTGTTGGCCTGTTCCCATCTTTGCCGGATGCCGTCCCGGGCTGCGGCTCCTTCTTCGTCATTCAACTGCCCATCCTTGTCCTGGTCGTAGAGGGCCACGATCTCGGGCGGCATTTGAAACATCTGATTCCGCCCGCCGCCCCGCCGGGCGTCTTCCTGCCGGCCCAACCGGGCCGCCTCGCGTTCACCGGCATTCAGCCTTCCGTCCCCATTTTGGTCGTACTTGGCGACTGTGGCGGCCCGACGTTGGAAGAACAATTCACCGGGATCTGCCCCGGCAATGAATGAACCCAGGCCCAGGGCGGCGACCCCGATTCCAAGGGCGAGCCACTGGCGAAGGAAAGTTGAGAGCGCGGTCATGGCGGCAGTGCTGGCTGAGGGTGTGTGACGTGAATGTAACGAACGTGTCACGCCGGGGCACGCCCAAAGTTCGCAGAGCGCAGCGCAGTGCCGGCAGCACGGCGGGTGGAAACTTGAAGAGGAAACGCCCGAACGGCGGGGGCGGGGCAGTTTGGCCCGGCTCAGTGCTTGTGCTTGCAGGCCCCCAGGCGCTTGAGGGTGTCGCAGGAGCCGGTGATCTGCAGCCGCTGGGAATCGACCGAGAAGCCGAGCTTGTGGACGATCTCGTCCTCGATGGCCGCAATCTTCTCGCTCTCGAACTCCACGATCTTTTCGCAGTCCTTGCAGATGATGTGGTTGTGGTTCGGGTGGTCGGCGTAGTTGGGATCGTAGAACTTGTGTTCCTTCCCGAAATCCATCTCCCGCACCAGCCCGCTTTCTGTCAGGAGCGGAAGAGTGCGGTAAACCGTGGCCCGGGAGACGGAGCGATCGCGTTTGCGGGACCATTCCACCAACTGATCGGCCGTGAAGTGTTCCTTGGTGCTGAAAACCGTGTCGATGATGGCCAATCGCTGCCCGGTCATGCGAAGCTCCTTGGTTTCCAGGAACTCCAGAAACCGCTTTTTCGCATCTTCGTTCAATGTCTCGGCCACGGAAGCACTATAAAAACTGTCGGGGACAAGTCAACGTGGGGTTCCGACGGGAG
>DNDP01000017.1:0-259 GCA_003484235.1 Verrucomicrobiales bacterium | reverse complement strand
ACGTGGGGTTCCGACGGGACCGCCCGGTCCGGACGCAAGCGGCCGATGGCCGCCCATCCGTCCGCCGGTGGGCCAGTTTCAGCGATGTCTCAATCCTTTCCCCCGATCCAGCCACGCTTGTGAAAGTAGTAGGCCAGTCCGCCGACCATCGTCAGACAGACGCCCCAGAAGACGGCGTAGCTGTATTTCCAGCCGAGCTCGGGGATGACCTCGAAGTTCATGCCGTAAACGCCCGCCACGAAGGTGATGGGGATGAAGA
>DNDP01000018.1 GCA_003484235.1 Verrucomicrobiales bacterium | reverse complement strand
GCCACGTAGGTCTTCTCGCCGGTCGGCGACTCGACGCACAGGATCAACATGTGCTCGGCCATCCAGCCCTCCTTCCGCCCCAGGTACGAGCCGATGCGCAAAGCCAGGCACTTCTTCCCGAGGAGCACGTTGCCGCCGTAGTTCGAACCGACCGAGATGATCGTGTTGTCCTCCGGAAAGTGGGCGATGAACCGCCGGTCCGGATGGATGTCCAGCATGCTGTGGACGCCGCGGTTGAAGTCATTGCTGCCCCCGAGGTGGTCGAGGGCCACCTTCCCCATGCGTGCCATGATCCGCATGCTGAGCACGACGTAGATCGAATCGGTGAGTTCAATGCCCACCTTGGCCATGGGCGAGCCCGGCGGCCCCATCAGATAGGGCACCACATACATCGTCCGCCCCTTCATCGCGCCTTCCAGCAGGCCGTGAAGCTTTTCGTACATCTCGTCGGGCGGCGCCCAATGGTTGGTCACTCCGGCATCCTCCTCGGACTCGGTGCAGATGAAGGTGCAGTGCTCGACGCGGGCGACGTCATTCGGGTTCGAGTGATGATAGTAGCAACCGGGCCACTTCTTTTGGTCGAGCGGGAGCAGGATGCCGGCTTCGACGGCTGCCCGCGTCAACTGGTCTTTCTCCGCCTCGGAGCCGTCGCACCAATGGACCCGGTCCGGCTGGCACAGCTCGGCCGTGCGGGTGACCCACTTGCGCACGTGGCGGTTGATCGTGTTGGCATTTTCCAAGGGGTTGGCGGGCGTGGGATTCCGTTCACTCATGGTGCCGGAATCCTGCCACGAACCGGCAGGAACGACCAGCCAAAGCATGGTTCCCACCCGCAGCGCCGGTTCGCGGCCAAACTTTCCTTGATGTTCCACCTTTCCTCACGCGTCCATCTCGGCTAACCCTATGACCATGACAGCCCGCTGGATCACCGCCCTGCTGCTGGTCCTGTGCCTGCCGCTGCCCGCCGAGGAGCGCCCGGTGTCGTTCCGGAACGATGTCATGGCGGTGCTGGCCAAGGGAGGATGCAATTCCGGCCCCTGCCATGGAAACGCCAACGGCAAGGCCGGTTTCAAGATTTCCCTCCGTGGAGAGGACCCGGAATACGATTACAACTCGCTCGTCCGGGACATGTTCGGCCGCCGCATCAACACGGCCACGCCCGGGGAAAGCCTGCTGCTGCTCAAGGCCACCGCGACGGTCGCCCACGAGGGCGGCAAACGCTTCGACCACGATTCCCTCGAATATGAGATCCTGAAGAAATGGATCGCCGCGGGTGCCGAACCGGACCCGGAGAACACCCCCACCGTCACGGAGATGCAGGTCACGCCCAGGAGCCGGGTCCTGCTCGAGCCCGATTTCGCGGCGCAATTGTCCGTCACCGCCGGCTTTTCCGACGGGTCCAAGCGCGACATCACGCGCCTGGCTGTCTACGAACCGGCCAGTCTGGCCATGAAGGCGAGCCCCGGGGGCCTGATCACGGCCGAGAATCCCGGGGAAACCACGGTGATGGTCCGCTACCTCAACCAGCATCAGCCGGTGCATCTGGCGTTCGTGCCGGCCCGACCGGATTTCAAATGGTCCAGCCCCAGGGCGAACAGCTACGTGGACCGCCACATCGACGCGAAGCTGCGCACGCTGCGGATGAACCCGTCCGCGGTCACCGGCGATCACCAGTTTCTGCGGCGGGCTTACCTGGACCTGCTTGGTGTCCTCCCTACGGCCGGGGAGGCACGCGCCTTTGTGCTGTCTCCGGACAAAAAGAAGCGTCAGCGGCTGATCCGCGAACTGCTGGACCGGCCCGAGTTCGCCGAGCACTGGGCAACCAAGTGGGCCGACCTGCTGCGCATCGAGGAAAAGGCGCTCGACCGGAAGGGCGTCGAGCTGTTCCACCGCTGGATCCGCGAGAGCATTGCGGACAACAAGCCGGTGGACCAGTTCGTGCGCGAGATCATCACCGCACGGGGTAGCACCTACCAGAATCCGCCCGCCAACTTCTACCGCTCGGCGCGGACGCCCATCACCCGCGCCGAGACGGCCGCGCAGGTGTTCCTGGGCACGCGGCTGCAGTGCGCCCAGTGCCACAACCACCCCTTCGACAAGTGGACTCAGGACGACTACTACGACTGGGCCGGGCTGTTCGCGCGGATCGACTACAAGGTGCTCGAGAACCGCTACCGAGACGGCCTCGACAAACACGCGTTCGAGGGCGAGCAGATCGTCTTCACGGCCATGAAGGGCGAGGTGAAGAATCCCCGCATCGGCAAGGACTCCTCGCCGCGCTTCCTCGGCCGGACCGAGCCCATCGACGATGATCAGGATCGGTTGCAGGAATTGGCCGCCTGGTTGACGGGCCCGGAAAACCGGCTCTTCGCCCGGGTGCAGGCCAACCGCATCTGGTATCACCTGATGGGCCGCGGCATCGTGGATCCGATCGACGACTTCCGCGCCACCAACCTGCCGAGCCATCCCGAACTGCTCGAGGAACTGA
Source organism: Verrucomicrobiales bacterium (assembly GCA_003484235.1). Taxonomy (GTDB): domain Bacteria; phylum Verrucomicrobiota; class Verrucomicrobiia; order Limisphaerales; family RI-55; genus RI-55. The sequence goes on along the minus strand of DNDP01000018.1, from coordinate 6,574 downwards.
CCGCCGACTTCGTCGGGAGCGGCTACAGCCTGAAGCACCTGGTCCAGGTGATCATGAACTCCCGCGCCTACCAGACCTCGGCGCTGCCCAACGACACCAACGCCGATGACGTCATCAATTACTCGCACGCGCAGGTCCGCCGGATCGACGCCGAGGAGATGCTGGACGCCCTCAGCCACGTGACCGGTGCGCCGCTGGAGTTTGACGGCTATCCGGAAGGCTTCCGCGCGGGACAGATTCCCGGCGTGCATGCCGTGGCGATCCGCCGGAGCCAGATCACCGATGCCGACAAGTTCCTCCAGGTGTTCGGCAAGCCCGAACGGCTCCTCGCCACCGAAGAGGAACGTTCGTGCACCACGAATCTCGGCCAGGCCTTCCAGTTGATGACGGGCCCGGCGCTGACTGAACTGCTGAACAACAAGAACGGCCGGCTCGACCGGATGCTGGCGGCAGGCAAGACTTCGGGCGAAATGCTCGACGAACTCTATTGGACCGCGCTGGCACGGCCGCCGTCGATTGCGGAGAACGCCGCCTTCAGCCGCCATTTGGAACAGGCCATCGACAAACGGGCCGCCCTCGAAGACATCACCTGGGCCATCGTGAACTCGAAGGAGTTCGTCATGCGGCATTGACTCCCTGATCCCATGAACATATCCCCCTCCTCCGCCTGCTCCAGCTACCACGCCTGCTCGGTGTCGCGGCGGCACGCTCTCAAGGTCGGCGGGCTCGGCCTGCTCGGGCTGAACTTCCCCTGGCTGCTCAAGGCCGAGCAGATCGCCAAGGCCGCGAAGATCAAGCCGCGGATCAAGTCGTTGATCCTGCTCTTCCAATGGGGCGGCCCGAGCCACATCGACATGTTCGACATGAAGCCGGATGCGCCCGAGGAGATCCGCGGGCCGCACAAGCCGATCTCGTCGAGCGCCGACGGCATCCAGGTGAGCGAGCATCTGCCGAAGACCGCGAAGATCATGGACAAGGTCACGTTGATCCGGTCCATGCATCACACGATGAACAATCACAACTCGGCGGGTTACTACGCGCTGACCGGGAGTTCGCCGGCGACCGATGATCAACGGCTACGCGATTCACCGGACCTGTATCCGACGTGGGGCTCGGTGGTGGACAAGTTCGCGCCGAACGACGGCGCCATGCCGACTTTCGTCTCCTATCCCTACGTCATCCGCGACGGCTCGATCACGCCCGGTCAGCACGCCAGTTTCCTCGGCAAGCAGCATGATCCCCTGTTCTTCACGCAGGATCCGAACAGCCCGAACTTTGCCCTGCCCGAGTTGACCCTGCCGGCGGGCCTCACCTACGAGCGGCTGCAGGCGCGGCGCGAGCTGCAGAAGATCGTCGATGCGCAGACACGGTTGATGGAGACCTCGGCCGAGACGCGCGGCTTCGACACCTACTACGAGAAGGCGATGGCGATGCTCGGCTCGGAAAGGCTGCGCCAGGCGTTCGACCTTTCGAAGGAACCGGACGTGATGCGCGACGCCTACGGGCGGACGACCTACGGTCAGAGCTGCCTGCTGGCGCGGCGGCTGGTCGAACATGGCGCGAAGTTCGTCACGGTTTACTTCGACGACAGCATCGGCGGCCAGAGCACCACGGACGGCGGCTGGGACACGCACGGATTCAACAACACCAAGATGTATCCGATCATCGAGAAGCGGCACCTGCCGATCACCGAACAGACCCTGCCGACGCTCCTGAATGACATGGATTCGCGCGGCATGCTGCAGGACACCCTGGTGGTCTGGATGGGCGAGTTCGGACGCACGCCCAAGATCAACGGCAACGCCAGCCGCGACCACTGGCCGCAGTGTTACACCACCCTGCTGGCGGGTGCCGGTGTGAAGAAGGGGTTTGTGTACGGCGCTTCGGATCGCGAAGGGCGATATCCCGCCGAGAACATGGTCCGACCCGATGATCTGGCGGCGACGCTCTACCACATGTTCGGCATCGATCCCGAGACCGAGGTGATGGACCGCAACGACCGTCCACTCCCGATCGCCAAGGGCAAGCCGGTGACGGGAATCTACGCGTAGCCTCGGAGTCGACGACTGCCTTTTGCCCAGCCAGTTTCACGTTCCTCCAGCCGGCCGGATTCCGAAACCCCCGCTTCCCTGCAATGATGATTCCCACTCCCGCCAGCACCATCTGGTGGCCCGTTGCCCTGGTGTTGGCCCTGTCGACCGTTCCACCCGCGACCATCGAAGCCGCACCGCCGACACCCGAGATCACCAGCATGGATCCGTTCGTCTGGAAGGTGGGCGCGACCAATGCGGTCATCATCAAGGGCAAGAATCTGACCGGCGTGCGCGGGCTGTGGACCAGCCGGCATGGATTGCAGACCGGCGAGGCGGTGGGCGCGACCACGGACGATGCTGGCGGCCAATTGAGCCTGACCGTTCCCATCGACGGACACCAGGCTCCGGGACCGTTGGCCATCCGCCTCGTAACGACCAACGGCGTCACCGCCGCGGTGATGGGGATGCTGGAGGAGCTTCCCCGCCTGAAGGTCGGCGCCGAAGGCATGCTGGACGGTCATGGTTTCGTCGGGGGCTCCATCGCCCGGAAGGCCGGCGAACAGTTCCGCGTGCGGCTGGTTCGCAACCAGGATCTGCACGTGGAGATTGTCGCCGGGCGATTCGGGTCGAAGCTGGATCCCGTCCTCAGGATCCTCGACGAAAGCGGGTCCGAACGGTTCTTCGTGCAGGATTCACCTGGTCTGGGTGTGGACTGCGCCGCCGCATTTCGTGCCCCCAATGAGGGTGTCTACACCATTGAGCTCAGGGACTCGCAGTATGGAAAGGGCAATGATCTGCAGTTTCATCTGCGGCTGGGAACCGAGTTGGCCGGCTGGAGCAGTGCACAGGTGCGCGAAGCCGAGCAGCACAAGGATGCCCTGGCGTCTCCTGCGGCGCGGATGCTGGCGGAGCTCCAAACAAAGCCGATGGCCATGGGCATCATCGCAACCAGGCCGGCCGCCGAGGCATCCCGCCGGCATCAGTTGGCCCCGTTGTCCGGCTACCCCGTCATTGATTTCAGTGCCGGCACGAAGCCAAGTGCCGAAAAGCGGCAGCCCAGCGTCGTGCCCGATGGCGCATCCTTCAACGCGTCGCTCGACGGAGTGGACGAGCTTCAGACCTACATTCTGGAGATCGGAGAGCCGGGTCCGCGCCGGTTTGTCGCCATGAGCCGGAGATTCGGCGGCGAGCGCGATCCTGTGATGCGCCTCAAGGACACCACGGGCAAAACCCTGGCAGTGGCAAACATGTTCAACAACGAGGCGGTGCTCCGGCACGACTTCAAACGGCCGGGCACCTATCAGCTGGAAGTCTGGGACGCCGCCGGACAACACGGCGGACATGGCGGCTATCACCTGCGGATCGAGCGTGATCCCGCAAACTTCGAACTGGGCACCGAGACGGATGCCCTCCGCATTCCGGCCGGCGGCACCGCCGAATTGACCGTTGCCATCGACCGCGACGGTTACGACGGGCCCGTGCACTTCGGGCCGGCGACTCCCGTCGATGGCGTGAAACTCGTCGAAGCGGCGGCCAAGGAAGATTCCAAGGAGGCCAAGCCCAAGCTCAAGCTGGACGACTCGTTGGCACCGGGAACCACGATCGCGCTGAAACTTCGCGGCCGCCGTGGAGAAGAGGCCACCGTGCCGGGCTCGCCGCTTTTCACCGGTGCCGCCTGGAGAAAGCGTTTCCCCGACCTCTATTCACCGATGTTCGAGTTCGAGGATACGATCTGGGTGACGGTGCTGCCGAAGGAGTGACCCCGGGGCCGGAATCCCGGATTTCAGGGAGCAGCCAGCCCGATGCACGGGCGAACTGATCGGTCCGTTTCGTCTGCAACCATCAGCATTGCCGGTCATTGGTCCTTTGACATTGCACATTCCCGGAGACGGCTCCTTCCCGCTTCCATCCGGACGGCAACCCCACTACCGTCCCGGCCGTGGAACATTCGCTGATCAACGACATTGCGGTCTGCATCGTGGTGGCCTTCGGGCTGGCGGTGGTCTCCCAATGGCTGCGCCAGCCCCTGATCGTGGCCTACCTGGGCGCGGGATTCGTCGCCGGCCCGGTCGCGCTCGGCTGGGTGCAGGACCAGCACTCCATCGAGACGATCGGCGAACTCGGACTGCTCTTCCTGCTCTTCATGATCGGTCTGGAGATCGATTTGAAGAAAGTCCTCAGCTCCGGGCGCGTCATTCTCGTGACGGCACTCGTGCAGATCGTCGGCTGTCTCCTGTTGGGTCTGGCCGCCTTCAAGTTCGCGGGCTTTCCCCTGAGCGAAGGTCGTCTCGATGCCCTTTACCTCGCGCTCGCGGTCACATTCAGCAGCACGGTGATCATCGTCAAAATCCTCTACGACAAGCGTGAGCTGGACACGTTTCCCGGGCGCGTGACACTCGGCGTGCTGGTGCTGCAGGACGTCGCGGCAATCCTCTTCCTTGCCCTCCAGAACGATTTGAACAACCCCTCAGCCGGCCGGATTACGATGTCGCTGGTCAAGGTGCTGGTGCTGGTCGCGGTGGCCTTTGCCGTCAGCCGCTACGTCCTGCCGGCGCTGTTCCGGTCGGTCGCCCGGCTGCCCGAGTTGGTGCTCGTCGGCGCGCTGGCGTGGTGTTTTCTGGTCGCCGGACTCGCATCGGCGCTTGAGCTCTCCCGGGAGATGGGCGCGCTGATCGCCGGCGTTGCCCTGTCCACCTTTCCCTACACGCTGGACGTGGCCGCCCGGGTGAACACGCTGCGGGATTTCTTTGTGACGCTGTTCTTCGTGGCGCTGGGCATGCAGATCCCGATTCCGAATGCCGAGATGCTTCGTCACGCAGTATTGCTGGCGGCCGTGGTGGCCTTGAGCCGCGTGTTGACGGTGTTCCCGCCGCTCCACTTCATGCGGATGGGCATCCGCGGCAGCCTGCTTCCCACCATCAACCTCAGCCAGGTCAGCGAGTTCGCCCTGGTGATGGTCGCCCTCGGGGTGACCTACGGCCACATCGGGCCGCAAACCACCGGGGTGATCCTCTACGCGTTCGTCTTCATGGCCGTGGTGTCGTCCTACGCGATCGGCAAGTCGGACTTCCTCCTGAAACGGTCCAAACCGCTGCTGCGCAAGGTGGGCGTGGCCGATCTCGACGAAACGGCGCTGCAAGCCGCCGATGGCGATCCCTCGCACGCGGCGGCGTCCATCTACCTCCTGGGATTCTCGTGGTCCGCCAGTTCGCTGTTAGAGGAAATAACCCGGCACTCGCCGCATTTGCTGCCGAAGCTGGCGGTGGTGGATTTCAATCCGGTGGTCGCACATGAGCTCCGGAGACGCGGTGTGCGGATCATTTACGGTGACATCACGCAGCGCGACACGTTGATCCATGCCGGCATTCCCCATGCCGACGTGATCGTCTGCACCCTGCCGAACACGGTGCTCAAGGGCTCGAACAACCTGCGCATGGCCCGCGAACTCCACGCCATCAATCCCAATGCCCGGATCATCATGCACGCCGAGAAGCTGAACGACGTGCAGCCATTGTACGAGGCCGGGGCGGACTACGTCAGCGTGACGCGGCTCATCGAGGCGGAACGCCTGCACGACGTGGTCTGCGCCGCCTGCGAACAGCGGATGGCCGAAGCCCGACGCGTGCTCGACGAGACGCTCCGCGACCGGCACGAAGTGATTCCGTAGGGCCGATGTCCGCTGGGCAGCCTGAATCGCCTACACTTTCTCGGTGATACCCACACCAAGTTTCAGCAGCTTCCAGGCGTCCGCCTGGTTGCGGGCCTCGGCGTAGATGCGAAGGATCGGTTCGGTGCCGGAACCGCGCAGCATCAGCCAACTGCCGTTCTCGGCGACATACTTCACACCATCGTAGGATTTGACGTCCTTGAGCTTCGAGCCGAGCAGCTTCGCCGGCGGCTGGTTCTTGCAGAAGTCCATCAGCGCGCCACGCTTCTCCAGCGGGAAGTGGGTGTCGATGCGGGCGTATTCGTGCGGTCCGAACTGTTTCGCCAGGCCGGCGAGCAGGGTGCTCAGCGGCTTCTTCTCCGCGGCCAGCATCTCAAGCAGCATGAGCCCGGCGAGAATGCCGTCCCGCTCGGGGACATGACCCGGAAACCCAATGCCTCCGCTCTCCTCGAACCCGAGCAGCACATTGCCCTTGAGCATTTCGGCGCAGATGTATTTGAACCCGACGCCGGTCTCGACCAACTCCAGCCCGTAGTGCTCGCACATGCGATCGACCATCGACGTGGTGGTCAGCGCCTTGATCACGCGCCCGGTCGCCTTGCGGTTGACGATGTAGTGCCGCAACAACAGGCAGATGAGCTGGTGGGTGGAAAGATAGCGGCCGCGACCGTCCATGCCGCCCACGCGGTCGGCATCACCGTCGGTCACCAGGCAAAGATCGTGCGGATGCTTTGCAAGCAGGCGCTGGCTGTTGCCGTAGTTCCTCTCGATCGGTTCGGGACTGATGCCGCCAAAATTCGGATCATGCGCGGCGTTGATCGTGGTGACCTTGCAGGTGGTGCCGGCGAGCAGCTCGTCGAAGCAACCGGCGCCG
>DNDP01000173.1:786-5421 GCA_003484235.1 Verrucomicrobiales bacterium | reverse complement strand
GACCGACCATGCGAAGTGGTTGGCGTCGTCGGCAACGTGCGGCACAGGTCCATTGACGCGGCACCGGAACCGGAGGTTTTCCGCCCGCTGCTGCAGGAATGTTTTTCCAGTCTCACTATTGTTGTCCGGACTACGGGTGCCACGGATGCGGCCACAAGCATCCGTCGGGAGGTCGCGTGGGTAGACCGACAGTGGCCCGTTTACAACTCGCGGCACCTGGGAGATCTGGTGAATGCCTCGATGGCACCAAGACGGTTCGCCCTGCTGCTGCTGGAGTTGTTCGCCGGCCTGGCCCTGCTGATGGCCTACGTTGGCATTCAAGGAGTCCTCGCCTGTGTGGTGAGTGAACGCGGTCGGGAGATCGCCATTCGTTTTGCGGTCGGCGCCCAACGTCGCGCAGTTGTGCAGATGGTGCTCGGCCAGACATTCCAGGCCGTCATTGCAGGCGGATTGCTCGGGTTGGTTGGAAGCATCGCGGTGGGCAGACTCTTTCGGGGCCAGCTATATGCCATCGCTCCGCATGATCCGGCAACCATGGGAGCCGTTGCCCTGCTGTTGTTCGCCGTTTCGATGGTCGCCTGTTGGATTCCTCTGCGACGCGCAACCGCCATTCAACCTTTTGAAGCGCTGAGAAATGAGTGATCTGAAATACGCCCTCCGCCAGCTGCTGAAGCACCCCGGCTTCACCGCCGTGGCCGTATCGACGCTCGCGCTTTGCATCGGGTCCAATCTCGCGATCTTCGCGGTCGTCGATGGAATCCTGCTGCGACCATTGCCGTTCCCCGAGTCCGACCGGCTGGTGACCATGTTCAACACTTATCCGAAAGCCCAGGTGCTCCGGGATGGTTCTACCGTCGCCAACTACTTTGAACGCCGTGGTGGAAAAATTTCCGCGTTCTCCAGCCTGGCTCTGTTTCGATTCGGCACGGCCGTCGTCGGTGATCCGGGAGCGAGCGAGCGCAAGGACGTGATCCGTATTTCCCCGGAGTATTTCCAGACACTCGGAATCGGTCCGGCCTTGGGACGGGGATTCACCGATGAGGAGATGTCCTATCAGACGGACGGGGTCGCGATCCTGACGGATTCGTACTGGCGGCGACACTTCGACGCCGACCCGGAGATTCTCGGGCGAACGGTGCGGGTGGATGGCGATTCCAGGATCATCGTGGGCGTTCTGCCGCGCGGGTTTCGGTTTCTCTCCTCCCGAGCGCAGGTCTATCTGCCGCTTTCCTCCAATGCCGAGCAGCGGCTGTCCTCCAGCCGCCACTCGGGGAGCGGCGCGGAGATCGTTGCGCGGCTTGAATCGGGTGTGACGCTCGCCGTCGCTCAGGCTCAAATCGATGCCCTGGACACCGAGATCGAAGGAACCCTCGGCGCAAAGTCCCTGTCGGAGACGGGCTATCGATCCGTTGTGGTGCCGCTTCGGGCCGATCACGTTCATTCGATCCGTCCCATGTTGCTGCTGGTTCAGGCTGGCGCGATTTGCCTGTTGCTCATCGGCGGCGTCAACCTGATCAATCTCCTGCTCATCCGCGCCAATGGCCGCACGAAGGAACTGGCCATCCGCCAGTCGCTTGGAGCCGGTCGGTGGGATGTCATCAGGCAGGTGGCGGTTGAAGCCCTGCTGTTGGCCGCAGTTGGGAGTCTCGCCGGCCTTGCCGTTGGGGCGGGCGGTGTAAAGCTGTTCGCCGTCCTGGGTGCGGATCGGCTGCCGCTGGGGACGGAGATCGCCGTGAGCGGGAGGCTCGTGTGGCTTGCAATGATCGGTTCCCTGGGGTTGGGAATCCCGATCGCCATCCCGTTGGTGTGGTTCGCCCTCCGGACCCGTTTGGCCCTCGCACTTCAATCCCAGACCCGGGGAGCCACGGTCGGTTTGGTCGCCCAACGTTTGCGTCATGGGTTCGTCGTTTCTCAGATCGCGCTCGCCTTCATGTTGCTGTCATCGGCAGGCCTGCTGGGATTGAGCCTCCAGAATCTGACAAAGGTCTCGCCGGGTTTCCAACCCGACCATGTTCTGGCCGGTCAGATTTCCTTGCCGTGGAAGAACTACCCGGACCGTCAGGCGCGTTTTGCGTTTTCCGAACGGTTGCTCGGGAAAGTAAGGGCCCTGCCGGGCGTGCGTCAGGCGGGGATTGGCAACAATGTCCCGTTCAGTGGCAACGTTCAGAAAAACGCCGCCCACGCAAAAGGCCATGTATTGCGTCCGGGAGAATCTCCGCAGGGCAGCTACCGTTATGCTGTGTCCGGCGACTACTTCACCGCGATGGGGATCCCCCTGCTGGAAGGCCGTTTTCTCGACTCGGCGGATAACCGGACCACGCCGAGAGTCTGCGTTGTCGACGAAGATTTTGCGCGACGATACTGGCCCAAGGGTGGCGCCATTGGGGGACAGCTGTTCCAGGGGCTGGTGGACGGAGAAGACGAAGAGGCGTTTACCATCGTTGGAGTCGTGGGCTCCGTGAAACAGGCCGGATTGGCGATGAATGAAGCACAGGGAGCCGTGTACTATCCTTACCTGCACGGCACGGACGACGGGACCTTCCTGGCCATCCGCACGGTTGGGGATCCGCAGGCGCTGGCCGTTTCGCTGAATCGGATCGTCCGCGAGCTCGACCCTGACCTTGCTCTCAGTGACCTGGGGTCGATGGACGCCCGCATCGCCGAAAGCCTGATGACGCGACGTTCTCCGGCGATGTTGATCGGCGCTTTTTCGGGTGTGGCGATGCTGCTTGCGGCCCTCGGCATCTACGGCGTGCTCGCCCATGCGGTCAGCCAGTGCCGTCGGGAGATTGGGATTCGAATGGCCGTGGGAGCGGAGCCAAAGCAGGTCGCGGCACAGGTTCTTGGAGCCGGCTCACGGCTGTTTCTCATCGGCAGCGCGCTGGGCGTGATTGGAGCGTGGGCCGCCGGCCGTGGCATGCAGAATCTGCTCTTCCAGGTCCCCTCTCTTCATTGGGAGACGCTTTTGGGTACCGGGTTGATCCTGGGCATCGTTGCCTCGCTTGCCTGCTGGTTGCCGGCACGACGCGCGGCGGGAGTGGACCCGATGGTGGCACTCAGAACGGAATGAAATCCAGCTTATGAACGACGTTAAGTTCGCCCTTCGCCAATTGCTCAAATACCCCGGCTTCACCGCCGTGGCCGTGTTGACCCTTGCCCTCGGCATCGGCGCCAACACCGCCATCTTCAGCGTGATCAACGCCGTGCTTCTGCGGCCGCCGCCCTTCGAGGAGCCGGACCGGTTGGTGTTCATCTCCGAAAGCGCGCGGGAGATGGAGAGCATCTCCGTCGCCTACCCCAACTTTCTCGACTGGCAGCGCGAGCAGGAAGGGTTCAGTTCGCTGGCGGCGTTCCGCAGCGAAACCTGGAACCTGACCGGAGGCGGACGCCCCGAACGGATCGTTGGCCTGCAGGTTTCCGCCAGCTTCTTCCCCACGCTGGGCGTGCGGCCGATCCGCGGTCGCGTGTTCAACCCAGCCGAGGACCAGGTGGGTGGCGAACGGGTGGTGGTGCTGAGCGAGGGCCTCTGGCAGAGAAGGTTTGGCGGTGACCCGGGCATCCTCGACCGTACGCTGACGTTGAATGGTGAATCGTACCAGGTCGTGGGCATCCTGCCGGCAACCTTCCAGTTTCCGCGCCAGGTGGAACTGTGGACCCCCATCGGGCACCAGGCCAAGTGGATCGCCGACCGCGGCTGGCATCCGGGGATTTATGTCATCGGCCGATTGCAGGATGGCGTGGACATTTCGGCGGCACGCGCCGGTCTGGAGACCATCTCCACCCGGCTGGCGAGCGAGTTCCCCGATACCAATGCCGGCAAGGGCATCAACCTCATGCCCCTGCGGGAACGGCTGGCGGGACCGGGGGTGCGCGCCGCATTGCTCACCTTGCTGGGAGCCGTGGTGCTGGTGTTGTTGATCGCCTGCACCAATGTCACGAACCTGCTCCTCGCCCGCGCCAGTCATCGGCGCCGGGAGTTCGCCGTCCGGCTGGCGCTGGGCGGCAGCCGGTGGCAGCTGCTCCGGCAGCTGCTGGTGGAAAGCCTGCTGCTGGCCGGCGCCGGCGGTGTTGCCGGCATCATCCTGGCCGCCTGGGGCATGGCCCTGCTCACCAGCCTGCTGCCGGTGCAGGTCAGCGAGGTGGTCACCCTTGAGCTCGATCGCACTGTGCTCCTCTTTTCCCTCGGGGTCGCGGTTGCCACGGGCTTGTTGTTCGGACTTGCGCCGGCCTGGCAGCTGGCCAACGGCGGGACCGCCGAGGTGCTGAAGGAAGGCGGGCGGGACGGCGCCGGCGGCACCCGGCAGCACTGGGGCCGACGCGCCCTGCTGGTGGGGGAAGTGGCCCTTGCCATGATGCTGCTGGTGGCCGCGGGATTGTTGCTCCGCAGCTTTGACCGGCTGCAGTCGGTGCCCATCGGTCTCAATCCGGAGAACGTCCTCACCATGGAACTCAGCCTGCCACCGTACAAATATCCGGATGCCGCCTCGCAAACGGCCTTCTTCCGGCAGGCCATCGAGGAGGTGCGCGCCCTGCCGGGGGTCGCTTCGGCGGCCTTCGTCACCCCGCTGCCGCTCGGCTTCGGCAGCTGGCAGTCCGGCATGCTCATCGAGGGAGAACCCATGCCGCAGCCGGGAC
>DNDP01000173.1:479-625 GCA_003484235.1 Verrucomicrobiales bacterium | reverse complement strand
CAGCCGGGACATGAGCTCTACAGCGACATCGCCCTGGTGACACCGGACTACTTCAGCGCGATGGGCGTCACCCTTCTGAAAGGGCGGGCGTTCACGGACGCGGACGACGGCCGCAGCCTCGTCTGCATCGTGGACGAATCGTTCGA
>DNDP01000173.1:0-225 GCA_003484235.1 Verrucomicrobiales bacterium | reverse complement strand
CTCGGCGGCGCGGCGCTGGGTCGCCGCATCGAGCGGGGCGACAGCGGAACCAACTGGATGACGATTGTCGGCGTCGTCCGCCACGTCAGGAACTACGGCGCCGGCGAGGATTCCCGGATTGAAACCTATCTTCCCGTGGCCCAGAGCGGCGCGGGCGGCATGTCGCTGGTGGTGAAGACAAAGGTGCCGCCCCTGACTCTCGCCGATGCCGTGCGGCGGACCATT
>DNDP01000025.1:5079-5265 GCA_003484235.1 Verrucomicrobiales bacterium | reverse complement strand
AGGATGTTCTGCTCGACCGTCAGTTTTCGGAAGATGGACGGCTCCTGGGTGAGGTAACCCATGCCCAACCGTGCCCGTCGGTGGATCGGCAGCGCACTCACGTCCGCCTCGCCAAAGTGCACCGCGCCCTCGTCGGGCTTCACCAGGCCGACCACCATGTTGAAGGTCGTGGTCTTGCCGGCACCG
>DNDP01000025.1:4170-4823 GCA_003484235.1 Verrucomicrobiales bacterium | reverse complement strand
TCTTGCCGGCACCGTTCGGGCCAATGAGCCCGACGATTTCACCCGGCTTCACGTGAATCGACACACCATCGACGACACGGCGGCCGCGATAGGACTTCATCAGGTCCACGGTGTGAACCAGCGAGGTGGCGGAGGCTTCGGCGGTGGCGTTCATGGCGGCAGACTAGTCACAGTCGCGGGGAATCTCGACGTCGGCGGGAAGCGTCAGCACCCGGTACTGGCCTTCGCCACGAATCGATCCGGTGCGGAGGTTCCAGATGATCTGATCGCCGGAATGGCGGATGGGAGGGATGGCCCTTGGCTTGCCGGTCTCCCCTTCCTTCGGCGGAATCGGACTCTGCCAGAAGATCAGCTCAGGATCGCCGAGCAGGGTGGCATCACCCGTCGTCGCGAGGAAGCCCAGCTCCCTGCCGGTGGCCCGGCCGGCACCGCCGGCCTGACGACCGCAGATGCGCACGTTGTCCGTGGCATCGGCCCGGATGAGCCCGCCTTCCTCCCCGTCAAACTCCGCATTCAGCTGCCCGGCGCCCAGCACCGTGCCTCCCTGTCGGAGGACCACGTCGCCGACGGCCAGCAGCCGCTGCAGTCCGCGTTGCGGCGTCAACCACAGCGTGACCCGCTCCGCAGCGAAGGAGTTGGTGCCCTGCGTGCCG
>DNDP01000025.1:3487-3825 GCA_003484235.1 Verrucomicrobiales bacterium | reverse complement strand
CGCAGGCCTGTTGGTGTTGCCGGCAAACCAGTCCAGGCCGGCGAGGTCCACCGCCGCGATCCGAATCTGCGTTCCCCCTTCCGCCTCCACCTCCTGCATTCCCAGCGGATCGGTCACGACGATGCGATCGGCCTTCGTTTCAAGGTCCGGCGACAGCCAGCGTGGAGAACCGGTCAAGGTCGCCACCTGCCGGCCATCCGGTCCCGTGTCGAAGACGGCGCGATCGGCGTGGCCTTCGCCGGCGCGTCCCGGCTCGCGGACCACCACCCGGAAATCCCCGTCGGCCGTGATGCGGGTCGGCCGGTTGGTGGCGTCGAGCGTGGCCACCAGTTCGCGGC
>DNDP01000025.1:3015-3255 GCA_003484235.1 Verrucomicrobiales bacterium | reverse complement strand
AAGCGGCCGGGCACGAACTCGTGGTGTCCTGCCGTGAGATCGATCCACAGCAGATTTGTCCCGGCCTGATTGGTGGTGAGCATCGACTGCGGAAAACGCAGGTGGGCGCCATCGGTTCCAGCCAGACGATATCGATTGGTGATGCTCTCCCAGACCAGGTGCCCGGCCCGGCCCGAAAGCAGCCCATGCGACCACGCGGGCCGGCCCTCCAGCTCGACGCGCGCATCGAGGCCGGGCTCG
>DNDP01000025.1:2548-2792 GCA_003484235.1 Verrucomicrobiales bacterium | reverse complement strand
CTCCGCTGGCATTCGCGGATCCGGTTTCCGTCCTGCTGGCGATCTCCACCCGATCCCGGGCGATGAATTCGCGGACGGCATTGGTCAGCGAGGCGATGTTGAACTCCAGCGAGCCCGCCTTCACGGAGAACGCCTCGCCGTCGGTGGCCAGCACGTCCCGCCGCCACGCTGCGGCGCCGGTGACTCCGTTGAACTCGGCCTGCTGCGAGGAGATGTTGAAAAACGCGTTTGTCGGAGGCGCCTT
>DNDP01000025.1:972-2286 GCA_003484235.1 Verrucomicrobiales bacterium | reverse complement strand
GTCGGAGGCGCCTTCGGAGCCGGCGCGTTGGTCCGGCCAAAAAAGCTGCGGTCAAACCGCGTGACGACGTTGGAGCGGATCGAGAGCTGGTTGGTGCCCGCAAGGAAGTCGTAGCCAGATCCGGTCAGCAGAAAGCGTCCATCCTGGCCCACCACTTCCAGGGCGCTGGTGGATGTCACTTTCCGGCTGGCTGGATCGGGCTCGAAGAGGCACGACGGGGTGCGGAGCACAAGGTTGATTTCGTCCTCCTTGCGCCGGGTCTCCACGGTGATGTCGCGCAGCAGCAGGGTGCCGTCGCGCTGGCGGACGGCTTCGCCACCCTTCAGCACAAATTCCGGCGCCGGATACACGTAGTCCTTGATCGTACCCGAGAAGAGCAGGCTCTGACGTCCCGGCTCGGCCGCGCGCAGCTCCAGTCCGCCGGCGATTGCCGCCATGAGCAGGCAGGGCCAAGGACGGAGGAGGCGGGGCAATTTCATTCGGCGTGCTTTTCGATGATGGACGACCAAAGGCGCCGTGACTTCAAGATCATTTCCGCCACCTCCCGCACTGCGCCTTTTCCACCGGCGTGGCGGGTGACGTAGTGCGCGAGCTTCCGCGCCTCGGCAACGCCATCGCACACGGTCACCGCGAGGCCGGCCCGGCGAAGCATGCCCAGATCCACGACATCATCCCCCATGAATGCCGCGTTCTCCCAGCCAAGGCCGGTCTGCTTCAGGATCTCCTCCGCCGCGGCAACCTTGCTGCCCCGGGTTTGCACGAGGAAATCGACCTTCAGGTCATTCGCGCGTACGGTGGTCGCGGGAGAAGGACGGCGTGAAATCCAGCCAACCTTGATGCCCCCCTCCTGCAGGAGCCGGAGTCCCAACCCGTCGCGGATGTTGAATCGCTTGAGTTCAATCCCCTCCCCCATGAAGACCGTGGCATCGGTCAGCACCCCGTCCACGTCGCAAAGGAAGAGGCGCACCCGCCGGCAGCGGGCCTGGACGGAGAGCTTCTTCATCGCAGACTAGTTGAGCACGACGCCGCGCCGGATGTAGGTCGGCTCGTCGAGATTCTCGCCGTGATGCAGAGTCGGCTCGCTCTTCTCGAATCGGCCCTTCGCCACAATGTCGAAGGGAAGCGTGCCCTGCACGGCCTGCCGCGCCTTCCTCCGCCCGCGCATGCCGCGGCCGCTGCCGGCGAGCATGAGATCGGCCGCCTGCTGCGAGGTGAGATTCGGCGGCGGCGCCACAAACCGCTGGCGGCACGGCTCCACCTTGCCGGTGTTGGTGATGAACTCTGTGTCCATCTCCGGTGCGGAAGACTCCTCAC
>DNDP01000025.1:0-761 GCA_003484235.1 Verrucomicrobiales bacterium | reverse complement strand
TCACGCCGACGGCGACCACGGGAACGGGCCGGCGGGTCCGTCAGAAGGGGTTGTCCGGTGTCGCCCAATTCTCCGTCGAGGCCGACCACGACGGTGAGGCTCAGGCGGCCGGCCATGTCCGGCTGGACGGCGACACCGAGGTTGATCAATGCGCCGGGCGCCTTGGCCTGCAGGCCGGCCATCACGCGATGGACTTCGAGCATGCCGGCATCAGGCCCGCAGTTCAGGCTGATCAGGAGCGACCGCGCGGCGGAAAGGACCTGCCCCTCGTCGAGCAATGGATGCTGCAGCAGGCGTTCAAGCAGATCCTCGGCGAGGTTCATGCCGGAGGCTTCGACGTGCGCCAGCGCGCTGGCACCGTTGGAGCCGCGGAGCACCGCACCGAGATCCGCGAAATCCACGTTGATCATTCCCGGCTCCGCGATGAGCCGGGAGATGCTGCGCACACCCTGGTAGAGGTAGTCGTGGATCAGCTCGAAGCACTGCGGCAGCGGCGAATTGTCCGGCACCAGCGAAAGGATCTTCTGGTTCGGCACGACGATGACGCCGTCGGCCGCGGCGCGCAGTTCCAGCACGCCCTGCTCCGCCAGCTGCCGGCGTCGCCCGCCCTCGAAATCGAACGGCAGGGTCACCACGGCCAGCACCATGGCCCCGAGTTCGCGGGCCATCCTTGCAATCACGGGGGCGGCCCCCGTGCCGGTGCCGCCGCCCATGCCGGCCACCAGGTAGAGCAGATCGCAGCCGGTCAGCAACTCGCGCAG
>DNDP01000429.1:5603-9654 GCA_003484235.1 Verrucomicrobiales bacterium | reverse complement strand
GGATCAGTGAGGCCAGCGCCCAGGCGCGGGCGTCGCCGTGAGCGCGCGGCGCGCCGGCGGCATAACAGCCCGGCAGCACCGCCGCGAGCGGGTGTTGTTCGAGCATCGCCCGAACGAGCCGGGCCTCGTGCGAGGTGTCCACCTTCTTGTTGACCTTCGAGAGGGACTGCTCGTGCCGGCGGTAGATGCCGACGTCTTCACCCACGGACTTGAAGCGGGCCGCCCCTGCCAGCCGCGACCAGAACTCGTAGTCGTGGGCGCGCGGGAAAGCGGGGTTGTAGCCGCCGAATCGTTCGTAGCACACCTTCCGCACGAGGGTGCAGACGTTGGGGATGCGGTTCTCCACCAGCGTGTCCGCCAGCAGGGCCGCCGGCCAGCCATGGTAATCGCGATACAGCCACCGGTCGCCCACCCGGAGGTTTTCATCCGCTACCTGCAGGTGCCCGTAAAGCACGTCAACTTCCGGATGGCGCGCCAGCTCCTGCGCGTAACGCTCGAGCGTGCCCGGCAGCAGCGCGTCGTCGGAATCGAGCCAGACCAGGAACTCGCCCCGGGCTTCCTTCACGCAGCGGTTGCGTGTCGCCGGACCGCCGCTGTGTTCCTTGAGAACATACCGCACGCGCGGATCGTTGCAGCGCTTCATGACCGCGGCGGTGTCGTCGGTCGAGCCATCGTCCACCACTACGATCTCGAAGTTCGGCCAGGTCTGGTTCAGGGCGCTGTTCAACGCTTCCGTGAGGAAGCGGGCGCGGTTGTAGGTCGGGACACAGATCGAGAAGAAGATGCCTTGGCCCGTGGAACCCTGGGTGACCGGTTGCCGCGGGGCTTCTTCCTTCCGGGAACGCCGGATGAGCAGCCGCCCTCCCTCCGCCTTCGTCTCGCTGTTGCGGGCGAAGGCGACCAGCCGGTTGTGGAACGTGTAAAGGTCTGGATGCTTGAAGACCGAGTACTCACGCATGAGGACGTGTCGTGAGCTCTTGGTCTCGAGCTTGGTGTCGGTGACCGCGTAATCGTGCTGGATGACCATGAACGGCCAGTACATCAGCACGAAGTCACCATGGACGCGGCCGATTCGGTACGAGAGATCCACCCCTTCGCCGCCGAACAGCAATGGATCCTGACCGCCCAGCTTGCGCCACGTGTCGATGCGGAAGGCGCTGTTGCCCTCGGTGTCGATGTCGGCGGGGAACGGCAGGTCGCCGAGATTGTAGTGCCGGGCCCGGCTGTTGTGCGGATGATCCGACTTGGGCAGCACCTTGCCGCGGAACGCATGCACGTCGAACGACGTGAAGCCTTCGATTGCCGCGGCGATGTAGCCGGGAGCCGCGATCGCGTCGTCGTCGATGAATACCGCGTAATTGGAGCGGGCGAAGTGAACGCCGATGTTGCGGCCCTCGGCGAGGATGACATTGAACCCGACGCGGATGTGCAGCAGATCGCGCTTCGCCAGCTCGGCGTGGATCGATTCGTTGCCGCCGTTGTCCACCACGATGATCTCGTGCGGCGGATTCACCGAGGCCGCCAGCGAGTCGAGGCACTGGATCAGCCCCTCGTTGATTCGGTAGGCAACGATGATGACCGACGCCAGCGGGTTCGCCTCGGAGCGGTTGTCGGTACGCTGCAGGGCATCGTAGTCGATCAGCCCCTGATACCTCCGGCATGCGGCCTGGGCCTCCGCGAATTGACGCTGCTTCAGGAGGTCAAAGCCGCGCTGCAGGTGCGCGAACGCGGCTTCGTTGTCCTTGGCGTCCCCGGGCAACGTCCGCGGTTCGTAATCAACAGTCGCCTGATTTGGCGTTGCACCGGACCAGGCCAGGCTCGTTGCGGCAGCAGCCGGCGCGGACTTCGCCGGTGCAGCTGCGGTGCTTGTGCCGTCGCCGTTCAAGGTGAGGTCGACCAGAAGATCGCGCGCGGCGGCGTGAGCGGGATCCACGATCAGCGCGCGGGACAACAGCCGACGTGCCCCGTCGATGCTTCCGGTCGCGGTGTGCAATCCGGCGGTGGCCACCATCAGTTCAGCGTCGTCAGGTTGTCCTTTGATTGCTTCCTCCAGCAGCGGAATGGCGGTCGCCGGATCGCCGGCTGCGATGGCTTCCTGTGCCGTGCGGATCAGTTCCGCAACGCGCTCGACGTTGCCCGCCGATGCGCGCTGGGCGGCCTCGAGGTCGGCCAGATTCTGCCGGGCAAGTTCGTTGTTGGGGTCGAGTTCCAGCACGCGGCGCAGCATGATTCTGGTAGAGTCAATGTCCCCGGTCTGGAAGAAGCACTTGGCCAGCATGAGGAGGGTCTCCACATCGTCCCGCTGCAGCTCGAAGAGGCGCCGCGCCCATTGGGCGGCCTCCTCCCAGCGTTCCTGCCGCAACGCAACTCCTGCGAGGAGTTTCAGGGCGGCAATGCCATTCGGCTCCAGTGCCAGCGCTTCGCGCGCCTGGGCTTCGATCTGGTCCAACCTGGATGCTTCACCCGTGGAGTTTCCGGCGGAAGCCGGGTTGGAGGACGTCTCGGATCCGGCCGGTGTCGTGGTTCCGGATGGAGCTTGCAGCGTGATCGAGTACTCGGTGAGATCCGCGGCCTCCGACGCGAGGAGTTCCTCGGTTTGGTCCGGATAAAAGATTGGCATGTCGGACGCGACGGGGAGTGCGCCGCCGGCGCGGGATCCCTCGATTGCGGTGACGATCTCCTTTACGCGACCGTGGCGCTTGGCGCGGAGGTGCAGCAGGCATTCATCGACTTCCTGCCACCTCCCACAACGGGCAAGTGCCACCGTGAGATTGGCGAGGATCTCAAAGCGCTGGTCGCGACCGAACGCCTCGTTGAGGAACTGCACGGCAAGTTCGGGCGCGGCGGCCGGCGACTTGAGCAGCAACGTGCCGAAGTCGAACAATGCGGTCACTTCGGCCTTCGCACGATCCCCGCAGTTGCCGAGCTGCGGATACAGTTGGGCGAGATCGAGCTGACCATCGCGTCGGGCCAGCGCGCGACGGAAGGTTTCCACGCAGCTCTGCTGGATCTGCTCGGCTTTCCGGGCCGTCATGCTGTCGGCGTGGCGACGGTAGTAGTAGAGGAGCTCGGGCACCTGCACGGTGGAGTAGCGCTCCACGATGCGGATCCACATGTCCCAGTCCTCGGCGCCCTCGAGATCGGTCGCATAAGGGCCCACGGCTTCCTGCACCTCCCGACGGTAGAGGAACGCCGCGACGCCTGGGTTTGCCTGAAGCAGCTTGCGCATCGACATGTTTGGCGCCTCATGCAGCCTGGTGATGCGGCCCTGCTCATCGATGGAGGCAAACGCGCCGACTGCCAGGCCGGCATGAGGATTCGCATCCAATGCGCCGACGAGCGCCTCAAGAAAGACAGGGGCGCAATAGTTGTCCGCCGAGGTCCAGGTCAGCAGCTCGCCCCGGGCGATGGCAAACCCCGCGTTCAAGGCGGCAGGCAGCCGCCGGTTGTTCTGATGAATCACCCGGATGCGGGGATCGTTCAGGGAGTCCAGATACTCGCGGGTGCCGTCGGTCGAGCCGTCATTGACGATCACCAGTTCGAAGTCTTCAAAGGTCTGTGCCAGGATGCTGGCAATGGACTGCGGCAACAGGGCCAGGTGATTGAACGTCGGCAGCACCACCGAGACGCGGGGGTGCCGGGAGGCATCTCCGGTTTGGAAGGTGCCCACCGCGACTTGGGAGTAGCCGGCGGTGTAGTCCAGCTTCCTGACCGGGCCGTAGTGGTGTTCCAAGTGGCGCATGAATTCACTTTCAGTAAAGCCACGGGTGTGGTGCGGATCGTTCATCCATCCGATCGGCGTGGAAACGATGAACCGTGTCCCGCCATGGACATGACCGCGAAGGCGCCGGAGGAACTGCTCCTCCTCCCCAGGATAAATGTGCTCGATGACTTCGCAGATCACCACGGTGTCAAACATTACCCCCTCCTCGAACACCAGCTGGTCAAGGGAGGAGAGAATGGCGGTGACCTTGGGCAGGGCGAAGCTGTCGAGCCGCGAAACCGCCTCGGCGAACGCGTCCACGGCGACAATCCCGCATACGTGGGGCGA
>DNDP01000429.1:1181-5409 GCA_003484235.1 Verrucomicrobiales bacterium | reverse complement strand
GCCGCAGCCGATCTCGAGCACCCGGCCCGAGGCATGCGCGACGGTGAACTGCAGGCGCTGGAAATAGGAGGGGACCGAGGCGCGGGTTTCCTCCCAGGACCAGCGCATCATGTCCTCGAAACGTTGGAGGCGCGCCGCGGCATTAGGCTGTGTGGGATCCCATTGATTGCGGTCAGCCAGGCTCAGGCCGGATTGGCGGACCGGTACTGCCGGACCTTGGAAGGACGGTGTGCCGGATGACGGCGGGGTGTGCAGTGGGGTGGACATGATGTTGGAGATTTAGCGCTCGTCGATGACCAGGCACTCGAAGGAATCTTCCCAAAGAAAAATCGTCTCTATGGCCGGAGAATGCGTATGCCACAGCTCGCGCAGCCGCTGGCCGAGCTGCTCGAAGCGGGGTCCGTCGACGTCCTCGTTCCAGTCCCCGTAGTTGAGTGCGATGTCGAACGGGTTGGTGTCCGGGCCGGCGAACCAGCCGCGGCCGGGGGCGAAGCTGGGATGATTGCCGAAGGGACGATCCTCATCCTTGCGTTTGCTCAGAAAGACCAGTTTCCCGGCGCGGTCAGTAACCAGCCAGAGATGATAGGGGCGGCCGAAGGCCAGCTCGGCGAACGGCGATGGCGTGATGATTGCGCCGGCGCGGGCGATGCGCACCATCTCACGGCACGCTGCGGCCGGATCTTCGAGGTGCTCGAAGACATGATGACTGTAGGCGAAATCGAACTCCTTGTCCTGGAATGGCAGCGGCCCGTCCACCCGGGCATTGACAAAGCGGATCCCGCGCCGGGCGAACTTCCCAAGATCGATGGTGGCGCCGTGTCCCAGCGAACGCTGCTCCGGGGCGACGTACAGGTCGACCGCCGCGGTGGCACCGGCCACCGGATTGTTTCCACAGCCCAGATCTACTATGGTGCGGCTGGCCCGCAACCGCTCCTTCAGCCGCTGATACACCGGATGCAGGGGCCAGTCTTTCCTGGATTTTTCCCGGGCACGGATGACAGGCGCCGCTGTGGGAGCCGGGCGCGTGTCCCCCGGCGCCGCCGGGGAGGGGACCGCCTTGGCGGCAGCGAGGACGTGGCGGTAGTGGCCGGCCTCAAGCTGGTCGATGGTTTCGCGCCGGAAGCGTTCCACGGAAGGGCGGGCCGCCGCGCGGAGGCGTTGATTCAGCGAAGGGTTCTCGCAAACATTGCGGATGGCGGCGGCCAATGCCTGTGGGTCCTCATAGGCATCCACCAAAATGCCCGTTTCGTTGTGCGCCACGATCTGGTTGATGGGGCGGATATTCGAGGACACCAGTGCGGCGCCGGAGGCCAGAGCTTCCGCGAAGACAATTCCGAATCCTTCCCACCGGCTGGCCATGCAGACGCAATCGGCGTGGCTGTAAAACTGGAACAGTTCGCCATTTGGCATGGCCGGCAGAAAGTGGCACTGCCGCGCCACGCCGACTTCTTGGCTCAGCTTCTCGTACGGCTCAGCCCGCCCGGGGCCGATGAAGACCGCGGCATAATCCGGGCCCAGCAGGGAGAGCGCGCGGATCAGGGTGTCGGGATTCTTCTGCGGGGCCTTGCGTCCAACGTGGACGATGCGCCAGCGGCCGGGAAACCTCTTTTGGAAGGTCTCACAGAACGCTTCGTCGTGGCAGGGATGGAAGGTTTCGAAATCGACGCGGTTGGGCAGGTCGAGCACCGGGACGGCGCTGCCGGTGCGGCTTTGGACCAGTTCGCGCACCGGTTCGCTGGTGACGAAGATGTGGTCCGCGTTCCGGACCGACGGATGCAGAAGTTCTTCCTTGGTGTCATGAACGGAAACGACCACCGGCACACCGGGAACCTTCGCGGCGGTCGCGAAATCGCAGGCCCAGTAGCCGCCGTAGGCCCGCACCACGTCGATGCCCAGCTCGCGGATGCGGCCGGCCAGTTCGTCCTCGCGCGTCGGGATGATCTTCATGCCGTGCGCAAACCTGGCCGTCGGTTCCTTGGGCGACAGGCAGTATACTTCGTCGAAGTAGCCCGCCGGGTTGAAGTACCGCCGGAGCAAACTGCCGTTGCCCTTCTTCTCGTAGGCTTCCAGCGGATCGCTCGGCACCACGGCCAGTCTGCGGGGCGGTTTCACCCAGCCCACGGTGCCGAGTAGATAGCCCTGAGCGAGTTGCTCGGACTGCGCCGGAGGGAGCTCCTTGAGGAAGCGTCCCAGAAGGTTCCGGGCCGGCGCGAGTTCGGTGGTGTCCAGAAAGTTCAGCGAATGCCGGGCTCCGACGGTGAACTCGCGGGTCTCCGTCAAGCCGGCCCGGGCAAACAGGTGGGCCAGCGTGAACTTGGGATCCTCATAGCCGTATTTCCAGCGCCCACCCTTTTCCTGATCCCATTTTCCCAGCCGGTATGCCAGTGAACGGGCGTTTGGCACCAGCGAGAGCACCTGCCGGCGCGCCACCCGTTTCGACTCGCTCAGGATGTGAACAATCTCGTCGTCGCTGAAGTGTTCCAGCACGCCGCTGCTCCAGACGTGATCGACCGACGCGTCCGGCAAGGGGAGCTGCTGGCGCAGGTCGGCGCGGCAGACGGCGGGCGCTTCAAGGCCCAGTTCACGAAATACTTCCAGCGCGAAGTCCAGGCAGGGCTGGCTGTAGTCCAGAAGCACCACCTTGCGGCCCTGCAACGCCAGCCAGGCTGACATTGCTCCGGTGCCACTGCCCTGCTCCAGAATCACGTCATCAGGCCGGGACGCTTCCAGAATCGGCTGGACCCACTCGGGCACCTGTCCCCTGCGAACCCGGGCTGCGATTTCCGCAGGCGTCGCTCCCGCAGTGATCGCCTCGTGCCACTCCTCCGCTTCAAGCGGGCGGGCTGCACCGGCCGAGGTGCCGGTCGATCCCGATGAAGGAGATGCCGAAACCGGATTCCGCGTTTCATGCGCCTGAGCTCCGGCGCACGGCGTCGTCTTCGTCCCTTGGCCATCGCGCAGACGGCAGGCATCGAGATGCAGTTGGACGGCCAGACTGGATTCGCTGGCAGGCAGGAACGCCGCGGCCACGCCGTGGCTGCCGAAGAAGCCGCCCGATGGGTTGCGGAATTTCTCTCCGTAGGCCAGCGCACGCTCGGCGCGTTCACGCTCGCCCAGTTGAAACCACACTGTCGCCGCCAGAAACTGGCCGGGAACACACAGCCACGGGGCGTCGAAGCCGCCCGGCAAAGCGCCCGATTCCGCCTGCAGGCGGGCCAATTCCGCCATGCCATCCGAGGCGGATCTGGTTTCGCCGAGCTCCAACAATGCCTGCTGGAGTGCACAGTACTCATGAACGAAAAGTCCGCTCTTTTCAAAACTCGCCAGGCGAACAGAATTCTTAAGCCGGGCCAGACGGGAAAGCGCAGGCTCAGTGTAACGAGGTTCGTTCAGACGCCTGCCAAGCCGCCGCAGCGCCGCCAGCGAATGCAACTCCATCGGGGAGGTGGGCGGGGTGGACGCCAGACTCTGCACCAGCCAGTCGCCGGCCCGGCGAAGCGCCGGCTCCAGCTCCGGTCGCGACTCGATCAGTGCCAGCCAGCCTTCGATCGCGGCGGCCACGACGAGCCCTTCCGCGGTACCTCCCGCGGCCGTAGGAAGGGATCCATCCGTGCGCTGGGAGCCAAGCAACCGATCGGCATACTGCCGTGCGAGGGTCAGTTCGCCTGCGGCCAGCAGCGTCGGTATGCAGCGGCCGGTCAGCAGCAGGTCGCAGTTGCTGGCGCGGGCGTGCTCGACGATGCCGCCGCCCGGCACGGTATGGCGACGAATCCATTGAATGGCTTGTTCGATCATAGACAGGCAGGTTGATGTCGAGGATGGGCGTTTCCGTCGGGACGGGCGGAATCCCGCAGGAGACGACGAACGATGCGGGAGGCGGCCCGGCCGTCGCCAAAGGGGTTTTCCGCCGTGCGCATGGCGGCGTGTTGTGCGTCGTTCTGCAGCAGTGATTCGACGGCCGCCGAGATGGCGGGCGCGTGACTGCCGACGAGCCGGGCAACGCCAGCCTCGACGGCCTCCGGCCGCTCCGTTTTGTCACGCAGCACCAGCACCGGCACGGCGAGACCGGGCGCCTCTTCCTGAAGTCCGCCCGAATCCGTCAGGACCAGCCAGCACCGCTTGAGCAGGTGAACGAGATCGAGATAGGGGAGGGGGTCAACCAAATGCACCTGCGGCACCCCACCGAGGCATTCGACGGCGGTCTGCTTCACGGCGGGATTGGGATGTC